>JBCBGX010000024.1:0-20329 GCA_038526325.1 Pseudomonadota bacterium
ACGGGTGGTTGTCGCACTCTGCCCGCTCGCTTAGGTACGAAGCCAGCAGTCAAAGGGGCAAACCATGCGCATTCTCATCACCAATGATGACGGGATCAATGCACCGGGGTTAGGTGTGTTGACCGATATCGCCCATGATGTGGCCGGGGTCGATGGTGAAGTCTGGACTGTCGCACCGGCCTTCGAACAATCCGGTGTTGGTCACTGCATCAGCTATACGCACCCGACAATGATCGCACAGCTAGAAGACCGACGCTATGCAGCCGAGGGGTCCCCTGCCGATTGTGTGATTGCCGGTCTTTATGACGTGCTCAAGGACTGCCCGCCGGACCTGATCCTTTCAGGTGTGAACCGTGGCAATAATGCTGCCGAAAACACGCTTTATTCCGGCACAATCGGCGCATGTATCGAAGGGGCTTTGCAGGGCGTTCGGTCCATCGCGTTGTCGCAGTTCTATGGACCTGACAATGTAAATCTGGACAATCCTTTTGAGGCGGCAGCGCAACATGGTGCCACCACTATACGCGCGCTGCTGCACAACAGCCTATGGGACGACGCCGATTACAAGTTGTTTTACAACGTCAATTTCCCCCCTGTGCCGGGCGCAGACGTCAAAGGGCTTGCCCCAACGGCCCAGGGGTTTCGCTTGAACACACGTTTTCGTGCAGAGGCACAGACATCCCCAACGGGGCGCAAATTCCTGTGGGTGCGCGGCGGACCACAGCACGAACCGACGGCACCCGGCACCGATGCCGCCGCAAATTTGGACGGCTACATTTCGATCACCCCGATGCGGGCTGACCTGACAGATTACGATATGATCGCAAAGCTGGACGAGGCATTGAAGTGACGTTCGACGCCGCGACCAAAATGCAGTTTCTCTACCAGTTGCGCAGCAAAGGTGTGACCGACACCCGCGTTCTGACCGCGATGGAACAGGTTGACCGGGCGGATTATGTCAAAGGCACCTTTGCGGACCGCGCTTACGAGGATATGCCGCTGCCGATCGCCTGTGGTCAGACGATCAGCCAACCCTCTGTCGTTGGTTTGATGACACAAGCGCTGCGGGTGGACCCACGCGAGAAAGTGCTCGAAATCGGGACCGGCTCAGGCTATCAGGCCGCGATCCTCAGCAAGCTGGCGCGCCGTGTCTATACAGTGGACCGGTATCGGCGCTTGGTTCATGCCGCCCGCGCGGTGTTCGAAGCGCATGATATCACCAACATCACCACATTCACGGCCGACGGAAGCCATGGATTTACCGAACAGGCCCCGTTTGACAAGATCCTAGTGACTGCCGCAGCCGAAGACCCGCCTGGCCCGCTGCTTGCACAGTTGCGCATTGGTGGGATCATGGTTGTGCCAGTCGGACAATCTGATGCGGTGCAAAGTTTGATCCGCGTAACACGGCTCGAAAACGGCTATGATTATGATGAATTGCGTTCTGTGCGCTTTGTCCCCTTGCTAGAAGGGCTCGGACAAGAGTAAACTACCACAAAATATGGTACGACCCCGGCAAACAAGGGGCGGCTTGGCACAAGGAGCGGTAGGTATGACCAGAGGGCAGTTCTCAGGCAGAAACGTATTAATGGCGGGGGTCGCGGCATTTGCGCTGACCGCCTGCGAAGACTTTGATTTTGACTTGCGGGGTGATGTTGGAGACGGGTTCGACACAACCCGCGCCGTCCAGGATTTGCCAAACCGGCCCAGTCCGGATGACCGCGGTGTGATCTCTTACCCGAATTACCAGGTGGTCGTCGCCCGGCGCGATGACACGATCCGTGGGATTGCCATTCGGTTGGGCCTCGATCCCAACGAACTGGCAGAATATAATGGAATTGAGCCTGACGTGATCCTGCGCCGGGATGAGATCATCGCGCTTCCGACGCGGGTGACCGAACCGTCATTGGCGACCGGTGCTGCCAGCAATGGCCCCATCCAGCCGCTTGACGTGACGGCGGTGGCGACCACGGCATTGAACCGGGCGGACGCTGCAGGAACTGTGACTGCAACCCCCTTGGAACCCGTAACTGCCACACCTGTTGCAGCCCCAGCCGCGCCAGTCCAAAGCGGTGTTGAACCGACCCGACATCAGGTTGTTCGTGGAGAAACGGCCTTTTCAATTTCACGGCTATACAATGTGCCAGTAGCGCGCATTGCAGAATGGAATGGTCTAGACAGCCAGTTTACCATTCGCGAAGGGCAATTCCTGTTGATCCCGAATGACGGGGCCGCACCTGTCGCGACGCCGGCCAGCGCGCCCGTGACAGCACCGGGTGAAGGCACCGAAACACCATTGCCGCCAAGTGCTGCTGCCCCATTGCCTGTTGCGACACCTGCGGCGCCTATTGCAACTCCCGCGCCTCCCCCTGCTCCAGATCTGGGAACCCCGGCCTCGGCGACACCGCCCAGCGCACGCTTCGCTGCTCCGGTTCAGGGCGGTATCATCCGGGGCTATTCGCCGGGCAGCAACGAAGGGATAGACTTTGGCGTGCCCGCAGGTACGTCAGTTAATGCTGCAGGAGCGGGGACTGTCGCCGCTGTGACAACTGATACCAGCGGTGGCTCGATTGTCGTGATCAAACATGATGATGGGTTGCTGACGGTCTATACCCAGATGGACGATCTAACCGTCTCAAAAGGCGACAATGTCAGCCAAGGCCAAAAGATTGGCGGGGTTCGGGCCGCCGATACGCCGTTCTTGCATTTTGAAGTGCGGCGCGGGCTGCAAAGTGTCGATCCGGCGGAATTCCTGCCTTAGGTAACAAGCTTTGTGGGGTGGGTGCACAACCCACCTTACAGGATTTGCACCCCTTTTCGGCCTGCAAGGTCCGTAAAATACTGCCAGGCAACACGGCCTGACCGGCTGCCCCGTGTGGCCTGCCATTCGATCGCTTCTGCGTGCAAGGTTGCGTCGTCAATCCTTATGGCAAACGCATCGCAATATCCGCGGATCATGGCCAGATACTCATCCTGACTGCAGGGATGAAAGCCCAGCCAAAGCCCGAAACGATCCGACAACGACACTTTCTCTTCGACCGCCTCGGACGGTGAAATTGCGGTGGAGCGTTCGTTTTCGATCATATCGCGGGGCATCAAATGCCGCCTGTTAGAGGTGGCATAAAGCACCACATTTTCAGGGCGCCCCTCGATCCCACCATCCAGCACCGCCTTTAGCGATTTGTAATGCGCATCATCATGGCCAAACGATAAATCATCGCAAAACAGGATGAACCTTTCTGACGCCCCGCGCAGCAGGTTCAGACAGCGCCCGATGCTTGGTAAGTCCTCACGCTGCACCTCGACGATTTTCAGCGTCGGGAAATCTGCTTGCAAAGCGCCATGTATCGCCTTGACCAAGCTTGATTTTCCCATTCCGCGCGCGCCCCACAGAAGCGCGTTGTTGGCGGGCAATCCGGCGGCAAACTGGGTGGTGTTCGCCATCAATGTGTCACGCGACCTGTCGACACCGACCAGAAGATCCACGGCGACACGATTGACTTTTGCCACAGGTTCCAACCGGTCCGGGTTCGGATACCATACAAAGGCTGCGGCCACACTGAAATCTGGCGCCGCAGCAGGCACAGGGCTGATCCGTTCCAATGCCTCGGCGATGCGCTCAGCGGTTCTTTTCTTCACGTCTTGGTGTCCGAGCCAGCTGTGCCATCGGCTGTGTCAGCCGTGTCGGTAGCGGCTTCATCTTCATCGTCGATGTCGAAAAGGCTTTCGTCCTCACCAATGACGCCCTCTGCCCTGGCGACACGATCCTTCTTGCGCTCTACCGCTGCGACCAGATGGATCGACACCTCGTACAGGCCATAGACGACGACAAACAAGATGATCTGCGTTGTGACATCTGGTGGGGTTACAAGGGCCGCGACAATCAAGATGCCGACAACCGCGTATTTGCGTGTGCCCCGCAAGCCGCGCGAACTGGCAAGACCTGCCGTCCCCAACAGCGTCAAAAGTACAGGTAGTTGGAAACATAAACCAAAGGCCACGATCATCTTGAGCGTGATATCAAGCGTTTCATTCACCTTGCCGTTAAACACGATATCAACGCCGCTATCGGGCAAGGCCACGCCGCCGGCTGCCCCCGGCAAAAGTGCGGCACCCGCCTCTTCCGGTGCGAAATCCGCCATCAGCGCAGAGACATATGATGGCAAGTCCGCAAATCCCAAAAAGAATGCCATTGCCAGCGGGACAACGATGTAGTGTGCAAAGGACGCGCCCAAGATAAACAAGAACGGAGACGCGATAATGAACGGCAAAAAGGCGTTCTTTTCGTTGCGGTAAAGCCCTGGTGCCACAAACCGCCACAGCTGATAGGCAATAATGGGAAAAGCCAGTGTCAGGCCGCCCACCACGGAAATCCGGATCAGGGTAAAGAAATATTCTTGCGGTGCGGTATACTGCATGACGGGGTTTGGATCGCCCAAATCACGCATCGTACGTTCAATCGGTCCCAGCAGGAAATCCAGCAGCATCCCACCGAACGAAAAGCAGATCACCATTGCAACAAGAAATGCCGACACCGAATAGATCAGGCGCTGTCGCAGCTCGACCAAGTGTTCCATCAACGGGGCAGAGCTGTCCTCGATCTCGTCAGCAGCGCTCATTTATCAGCCTTTGTTGGTGTTGCTTTTGCAGCCATCTCTGCAGCGATAGCAGCATCTTCGGCTTCGCGCGCCTTGCGTTCAATGGCAGCTTTCGCCATCGCGTCACTAATCTTTTCTTTGGCGGCCTGACGTTCCTCTGACAAGGCCTGCGTCGCGGGCCCTTTTGTCATACCGGTCGCCTCTTTAATTTTTTCGACGCCGAATTGTTTGGGGTTGGCGGCCGCCTTAAGGGATTTCTGAACGTCCTTGACGCCAGACTCGTCGGCCGCTTGTTCCATCGCCCGCGAAAACTCTCGTGCCATCATCCGGGCCTTGCCCGTGAACTGGCCCATGGACCGAAACAAGCCCGGCAAGTCCTTTGGCCCGATTACAATCAGGGCCACGATGCCAATGACCAGCATCTCGCTCCAGCCGAGGCCAAACATGTCCGGCGCCCTACCCTATCAAACTTTATCTTTGTCTTCGGCAGGTGTTACGTCTTTCGCCTCTGCCATGCTGTCTTCCAGCTCTTGCTTGCCATCATCGACACCCTTCTTGAAGGCTGTGATTCCCTTTCCGACCTCACCCATGAGGCTGGAAATCTTGCCGCGCCCAAACAGGACGAGCACAACAACCGCAATCAAAAGAAGCCCTGGAAGACCAATATTGTTGAGCATGATATTCTCCTCTATCGGGCTGTAGTCACCCGCCTAGCATCATTCCTTACGCTGACAGATAGGCCGGGCGCGCTGCTATTGGAAGCAGGAAAAGCGAAGAATCCGTTCAGCAACATCCTTTTTCGCAAAGGTTTTTGACAATTGACGACAAAATATTGTCAGTTGCCAGAAAATTGACAAAACTGACACTTTGCTAGGAGAATCGCAAATGCGCCGCGCCGACCGTTTGATGCAGCTGGTACAGATCCTGCGGGACGGAACGCTGCACCGTGCTGGCGATCTTGCGGCAGCGACCAGAGTGTCTCTGCGCACAATTTATCGCGACATGGAAACCCTCGCTGCATCCGGCGTCCCGATTGAAGGGGAACGCGGCATTGGCTACCGGGTCACAGCAGCGATCACCCTGCCCCCGCTGAACCTGACCATGACCGAGGTTGAGGCCCTGCATCTGGGACTTAGCGCCGTTGGGCAAAGCGATGACGCTGAACTATCAGAGGCTGCGCGCGCCTTGTCGGCCAAGCTGGACGCTGTGATGCCTGAAGATCGCAGTCAGGCACCAACAGGATACGGCTTTGCAGTTTATCCTTTTGCAGATGCGGCCCGCGGTTTCCAACATTTGCCAAAAATCCGTCAAGCGATACGTGCGCGACAAAAGTTAGAGGTGACGCTGAACGCAGACGCTCGCGTCGTGCGGCCCCTTCAGCTGGATTATTGGGGCCGATTGTGGACCTGCGTGGTTTGGTGCGAAACCCGCAAGGGATTTGATGAAATGCGCGTGGACCAGATATCTGCACTGCGTATTCTTCCAAGCCTTTTTGTCGATGAGCCTGACAAGTCCCTGCGCGCCTACAATAGACAGGATCAAAGCCAGTCACGAAACGACATGAGTGGCCGGAAATAGGCGACGATCCGGGCGTCCGTTTCTGTGCTATTGCCCCATGGTGCGACGCCGTGAACCAAATGGCGATGCAGCAAGATGACCTCGCCCGGTGTCGCCTGAACCTTAACTCTAGGGCAATCATTGAAAACGGATGTCCGGGCCGCTTGGTATATCTTTGTGACGTCCACATCCGGCCATCGGTTTGGCGAAATACCGGCAAAGGCCTTTCGAAAGGCGGCACCCATCACATGATGACTGCCTTTCCACACAACCAACGGACTTGCGGCAACTGTCGTCAAAGGTAGTCCAGCAATGAAGGCATGTGGTTCCCGCAAATGACGCCTCTTTTGCGGACCCTCGGGAAGCAGACCATCTACATGGGCCGCATCCCGGTCCCGACGAAACCGATGGGCGGCATCACTTTCATCGATATCCTGTCGTGGGTAGCCCGGAAAGACCGCAGACAGCTGTGCCTTATGCCAATGCACTGGCTGCGGAACAGTCTCAAGCCACGCCCCACCAAAAGGAACACCGGCAATGGACCCGTCTTTGGAGTTGGGTAAGGCATCCACGCCGGCAAACCATGTGCCACCATGGCGACGTCCTGTGCCCCGTTCAATGATCTGCACCGCAACATGCAAAGCCGCTTCTGACCAACGCGCTACCTCGGGATCAAAGGGCACAATTGCAAAGCCGTCATCGCCTAGCCTTTGCGCGATTGTCATCTGGACGCCATTTGATCAGGCAGCTCTCTTGGTGACAAAATCCAAAGCGTCCAACACAACCTCAGGGCCCAAACCCGGCAAATGAGCATGTTCAGACAGGTGCCTACGCCAGCCGCGAGCGCCAGGTCGCCCCTGAAAAAGCCCCAGCATATGCCGTGTCACCTGCCCCAGCTTTCCGCCCCTCTGCACATGGGCCTCAATATATGGCAGCATCGCATGCACGACCTCTTCTGCCGTGCGGGAAAGGCGAGCGCCAAAGATCCGCGCATCTGCATCCAGTAAGATCTCAGAAGGCGTATGATACGCAGCACGCCCGATCATGACGCCATCCAATCCTCGTGACAGAAAATCTTCTGCAGCCTCCAGGCTTTCAATGCCGCCATTGATCGCGATAGAGAGATGCGGGAACAGCGCTTTCATCCGACACACAAGATCGTAATCGAGCGGTGGAATATCGCGGTTTTCTTTCGGGCTGAGCCCTTGTAGCCAGGCCTTGCGGGCATGGATCGCAAAATGATCGATGCCCGCCGCAGACACGCGTGCGATGAAATCCGGCAAAATCTTTTCCGGATCCTGATCGTCGACACCAATCCGGCACTTGACGGTCACAGGGATATCAACGGCGTCGCGCATTGCCGCAACGCAGGCGGCGACCAGGTTCGGGTTTTCCATTAAGACAGCGCCAAAACTGCCACTTTGCACACGGTCAGAGGGACATCCGCAATTAAGGTTCACCTCATCATATCCGAACGCCACTGCAATTTTTGCAGCTTCAGCTAGCTGGGCTGGATCCGAGCCACCCAACTGAAGGGCAACCGGATGCTCTGCCGGATCAAACCCCAACAAACGGTCCCGGTCGCCGTGGATCACGGCCGGGGCTGTCACCATTTCAGTGTAAAGCAGCGTATGCTTTGACATCTGACGATGCAAAAACCGGCAATGGCGATCGGTCCAATCCATCATAGGCGCGCAAGACATACGCCAAGGTACGATATTTTGCGATTTTCTTTCCATGGCTGACGTTTAGCGCGGTGCGGCCAATCGCGCCAGAGCATCATTTCAGTCCGTTTCCCGCTAATTCGAACCCATTTTTGATCTTGTTACAACAAATGTTGGGCCTGGATCGCGATGTTGTAGCTCGGCCCTACCCCTTTCTGTACCGCCATTCGCCGCTCTGTATGTGAACTCACACAACGCGGACGAAGCGGCCTTGTGCAGCTGCCGCCATTGCTGGCGCAGCATTTGTTGGCTCTCACGGCACGTTCATCGTTGCGTTGCTGCCCATGTCGCCACAGCGGTCGTTCATGAATGATGTTTCGCACGCGCCAGAGTCGTGCTTTTGCTGCTGCGTGACCAGACAGCTCAAAAATGGGGCACTCTAGCAACAAGTCGTTATAGACGAAGTGGTCGGGACAATCGGTGAGGCGTTTAAAGCAGTTTGACGTTCGGCCCTTTCAAGATCGCCCATGATTTTCTTCATCATCAGACACTCACAGAGCCCAATAGCCCCTGTCCCTTCGCCATTCATCTCGAAAATGAAACCGTAAGGGCGAACCGATAACGCGTTGATTGTAATTCAGATGGCGCAGCTGGAAATCGGCCAGCGCTTGAAACGGCGCGCAATGCAGCCTGATCAAATGCCGCATTGCCAGATGATTGACGGATATTTGCATTCAGTAACTGACCGTCTCGTGAAACGCTGAGCGACACAACAACTTGTCCGGATCCACGCGCTCCGGCCGGATATCGCTTGCGATTTTCAATCCGAGACCGGATCTGAGCCCCCCAAACAGCCTGTAGTTCTGCCGCGCGGCCGCTGGATAATGTACTGGTCGCGGCCTGCCCCGATTGGCCCGCTTGACGACCACCCCCGGAACCGGCAGCACGTTGTTCTGCCCTGGGGGGCTGTGTTTGCGGTTGTGGGTCGCGTCGTGCTGTCGGGCGCTCGGATGTCGATGGCGCATAACGCGGTGGCGGCTCGGCAGATGCGGTATCAATCTGCGGAATGTCGTTGGTCTCGATCGGTTGCGAGGGAACTGTGACAGGCTGTGTTGGCCGGGCGACGGGTGTATCTGGCAACGAAAGCGTGGGAAGGTCGTTTGTCATTTCGGGCACCTTATTGGGCGTCACCGGTACCTCAACCTGCGCGTCCGGCAATTCGTCCCATTCCTGCACCATCGCTGCAGTCTGCATAGAGGCACCCGCAAGAGATATCAGCGTGTCGCCCGACGCACCCTCGCTTTCCGATCCACGCGGGCCAGCGGTTGCAAAAGCCGCGATGTGCAAGGCAATGGCGAGACCTGAAAAAACCGTCACTTCGACAAACCTGCTCATTGTGGTGCCACAACCAATTCGACGCTGACGAACCCCATCCGGGTCAAACGCGCAAGTGTCCCGGCGAGTTGCGCTGCCTCCAAACGCGCGTCGGCCTTGATCATCAGCACATCGTTATCTGATCTGACACGTGACAATCGATCCAGTGCGGCGTCGCCTTCGGCACCGTCAAAATGTAGCCGTCCTGAAAGATCAAGATAAAGGACCGGGTCGGCCACGGGCTCCTGATCTTCCATTGCCGTTGGTGTTTCAATGTCGAAGGGCTCTGGCGGGGCCACCTGCGACGTCATCAGAAAAAAGATCAGCAACAGGAAAACCACATTGATCATTGG
Source organism: Pseudomonadota bacterium (assembly GCA_038526325.1). GTDB lineage: Bacteria > Pseudomonadota > Alphaproteobacteria > Rhodobacterales > Rhodobacteraceae > Yoonia. Next base: position 9,547 of record JBCBGX010000024.1, read on the forward strand.
CACAATCGCTTCGGGTTTTGGTTTGCGCGGGGGATCAGCGAAGTCCATGTGCTATTCCACCAAAACCAGCGATGTCAGGCCTGCCGAGCGTAGAACCTCGGTCACAGCGATGATGCGCTGTAGATCAGCGCCATCCTTGCCACGGATAATCACGGTATCAGCAGGCGATTGCATCATGTCCGCCAGACATTTTGCAAGTTGGTCCTGGCCTGTCGGCATACCATTCAAATGGATTGTCTGCGGTGCGATATCGACAAGACGGGGCGGACCCGAATAATCACCACCACCCGCCGCAAGCGGAAGTGGTAGAACCGCATCCGTCCCAAAACGCGATGCAAGCATAAAGAAGACCAGCAGCAAGAACACCACATCAATCATCGGCGTCAGGCTTGGCTTGCGCCTGTAGCGGGCTGGCGGCGCGAAATTCATGACTATTCGGCAGCCATTTTCAGCTGCGCAGGTGGCGGGCTAAGAAAGATCCGCGTTGCGTTGTCTTCAATATCGCGCCGGATGCGATCAATAACTGCTTCGAACCATGTCAGCGCAACAGATGCCGGGATCGCAACGGCCATGCCGGCAGCCGTGGTCAGCAACGCCTCCCAGATGCCACCAGCGAGAAGCGCCGGATCGGCATTATTGCCGGATTCCTGCAAAGCCTGGAACGCCGCGATCATCCCCAGAACGGTCCCCAGCAGCCCAAGTAGCGGCGCGATCGTCGCGATCAGTTCCAGCGCACGCAGCCCGGTGCCAGCATTGGCAAGTTCTTTCTTGGCCACCCGCGTTGTTTCTTCTTTCGCCTTGCTTTCGGGCATGGACCGACAGGCGCGAATGGCTGCATGGGCCACCTTGGACCTGATCCCCATCCGGCCAGCGACTGTTTTTTCGGCAAGATCAAGATGTCCCGCCGCAAACTGATCAACAGCGCGTCCCGCCTTACCGCGCGACCACGCGCCAATCAGCGCGAGCCGCCAGAGCTTCCACAAGATCAACGCGACCGTGATGATCGACAAAGCAGCAATCGCCCATATTGTCGGTCCACCATCCTTTAGGAACGCCATTGCCCGGTCGCGTGCATCTGTTGTGCGGTCAAGCATGGACGGCACGATGTCGCTGGTTCCGGCACCTTGCTGCGGTGGTTCAGAAGCCTGTTGAATGACACTTTCATTCGTTGGAAACGGCGCATCTTCACCGATAGAAGGGAGTTCCGGCGCCGCTGGTGCGACGGGTTGCGCTGGCCCGTTATCTTGCGCGGCGACGACAGATGCAAAGCACATCATGATAGCCACTAAGAACGTCAGCATGAGGCGACGCATCATGACTTGCTCCAATAAGTTGCCACATAACTGTTTGCAGAGGTCATACCAGCGGCTTTCAACGCTTTTTGTACCGGCTGAACGGCCGCCTTTTCCGCGGCAAACCATAGGAAATGCTCAGGCGTTTTTTCACGTTCTGCAAGGGCAATATCCGGCAGTTTCAAACTCTCATCGCCGCTCAACCAATCGACCTTGATCCCCGCAGGCGCATCGATGGGATAGCCACATGCCGCACCATTGCTGGCGGCCAGTACGACGCGGCCAACGCTGTCTTTGGGCAAGGTTTCCAAAATGCGGGCGATGGCGGGAAAAGCAGTTTCATCGCCATAAAGATTTATACGTTTTGTCTGAGGGATGCCCCCACCGCCCGGGCCGACGATTGCGGTCGTGTCACCGACCGCCACTTGATTGACCCATTCGGACACGCGACCGCCTTCGTGAACAAAAACATCGATATCAATCAGACCATCCGACTGATCAATCCAACGGGCGGTGTAGACCGGTTTGTGCAACGCCAGATCGCCTTTGGGCCATATGGTTGCGCCATTCGCCCCGACTTGCGGCCAGACCACGTTATCCTGCCCGACCGATGGCAAAATGATGCGGAAATGGATGGATTCATCGTCATAGCTGCCCAGGTTTACCGCCTTGATCCGAACACGTTTGAATGAAGTGCCCAACGGCTCAACAGACTGAACCTTTGCAAACTGAAAATTGGGCGGCAGGCTGCCAACCTTCTCACCATCCGACCACCTCAGTTTGTCAACGGCGTCAGGCACAAAATGGGCAAGATGTTCGACAAGGCTTTCCTTGAGCATGAATAGCCAATCCGATCGGGCCGCCGACACCTTGATCTTGAGCCCTTCGGGCAAGGCATGGATGCCAATGTTGCCAAATGGTGTGCCGCAGGTGACCTCGTTTTCGGAATTGGCGAGTAGCGGCAATTCATGTTCCTGGGCTTCGTTCAACATCGCCATGCGCATTGCTGCAAATGACAATTCTGGCAGGTCAGCCTCGCTTTGGAGATCGAAAGATGGGGCGATGGTCATTGCAGGCCTCCTTCATGCAGGAATGACAAGGGGATGGTCGTGAATGGGGCTGCGGATCACAGTGCAGTTCAGGCCAAATATGTCCTGCATGATCTCGGCCGTAATGACGTCGTCGGGGCTGCCCTGATAGCGCACCTTGCCGTCTTTCAGCGCAACGATTTGATCGGCAAAACGGGCCGCAAGGTTGATATCGTGAAGGACCATTGCCACGGTGCGACCGGTCTCGGCGTTCAGCTTTTGAACCAGCGTCAACAGCTCAATCTGATGGGTCAGATCTAGATAGGTCGTCGGTTCATCCAGCAGCAAGATGCCCGTGTCTTGCGCAAGCGCCATGGCGATCCAGGCGCGCTGCCGCTGTCCACCGGACAATGTGTCCAGCGGCCGATCCGCATGGTCGATAAGTCCCGTAAGACGCAGCGCGTTTTCGATTGCTTGCGCATCGTCTGCTGACCACTGACGCAAGGGTGATTGATGTGGTGTGCGGCCACGAAGGACCAGATCACGCACACGCAGACCTTCCGGTGCGGTTGGTGTTTGCGGCAAAATTGCCAGCTGCTTTGCCACAGACTTACTGGCCTGCGCATGGATCGACTTGCCATCCAGGATCACCTGACCGGTACCTACCCGTTCGAGCCGGGCCAGACTACGGAGCAAGGTCGACTTTCCGCACGCATTCGGTCCGACAATGACCGTCGTTTGACCATCGGGGATGTCAAAGGACAAATCCGCCAAGACCGGGACCCGGTTGAAGCCGACATTAAGTTTGTCAGCACGCAAGCGCGCAGGTTCGCCCATCAGATTTTTCCCTTGTTGAATTGTACGACCAGCAGCCACATCAACACCGGCGCACCGATCACGGCGGTAAATACCCCAGCCGGAAGATGCACCATCGGCACCGCCCGCGCGGCGGTATCAGCGAGCAGGGTCACCAATGCCCCGATCAGCGCTGCCGACAGCAATGCCGGGCGTGCGCCTTTCACAAGACGCCGGGCAATCGGCCCGGATACGAAAGCAACAAAGGGAAGCGGCCCTGCAACACTGACCGCCAGCGCGACAAGCGCCACACCAATGAAAGTCACAGCAAGGCGCAGCGGAGATAGTGCGAGGCCAAGTCCTGTGACCAGATCATCATCCATCGCCATCCGCGACAGCGCAAACTGTAGCCATAGCGCAACCGGCATCAAAATGACCAAGCCCGCCCAAACGAGTGTGACATCCGCCCAGTTTCGCGCGTTCAGCGTGCCGATCAGCCATTTTGCCATCTCGGCCGCTGTCAGCACATCCAGCCGTGACATCATCAGATCGGCAAGAGCTGACAGCGTCAGGCTCGCCCCGATGCCGACCAGTATCAACCGATAGGGTTGGATACCCTGGCGCCAAGCCAAACCAATGACAGTCAGCGCCGTCAACAAGGCTCCAATCAACGCACCGGGCAATACGAATGCGGTGCCAAACATGATGAGCGCGGCAAGCGCCCCGCAACTGGCACCAGCGCTGAAACCAATAACATCGGGCGAGGCAAGCGGATTACGGAGCATCGTTTGAAACATCGCCCCCGCCATACCAAACGCCGCACCGGCACCAATCGCCGTCAAAATGCGCGGTAACCTGTGATCAATCACGATCATGCGCGCGACAGTATCAGCATTGCCGGTCAGCGCCGCCCAAAGGGTTCTAGGACTTGTTGGATAACGTCCCGAAATGGTTGCAATCATGGCAAACGCAAGGGCCAGCACAGCAAGTGTGATACCTACAATGATGGCACGCCGGTTCAGCAGAAACGCATAGCGGCCAATGCGGAGAGCAGGTTCGCGTATCATAGCTTGCGCACCCCATGCTGTCTGACAAGCCAAATCAGGACAGGCCCCCCGATCAGGGCAGCCATCACACCGGCCTGCATGTTGCCACCAAACAGCGGAAGGCGCCCCAACAGATCAGCGGCGATAAGCAGGCAGGCCCCAAAACAAGCCGAAAATCCCACCATCCAGCGCATGTCGGCACCGGCGGCCCAGCGTGCCAGATGTGGGACGATTAACCCCACAAAGGCGATGGGACCCGCCATCGCAACGGTTGCACCGCACAAGACCACGATGGAAAACCCAATGGTCACCTGCGCCAGCCCGATCCGGACGCCCAACCCTTTCGCAACGTCATCACCCAGCATGAGCGCATTCAGGGACAAGGTTGCGATGATGGCTAATATGGTGCCAGAGGCGAAGAAAGGGAGCAGTACCCAAATCGTATCGAACTGGATGCCGTCAAATCCGCCCAAGACCCAGAAACGGTAAACGTCCAAGGTCTGTTGGCTGATCAAAAGTAGCCCCCTGCTTAACGCAAGAAACAGTGCGCTAACCGCTGCGCCAGCGAGGATCAATCGCGCAGGGCTGCCCTGACTTCCGCCGCCCAGAAAGAACACCAGGATCGCTGCAACAACGGCACCGGCAAGTGCGACCCAGATGAAACCCGCCGGATCGGTGATGCCGAGGACCATGATGCAGATCACCACACCAATCGAGGCCCCGGCATTGATACCCAAAAGCCCCGGATCAGCCAGCGGGTTGCGGGTCATACCCTGCATCAGTGCACCGGCAATGCCAAGTGCCGCACCAGCAAGTGTCGCACCAACAAGTCGTGGCAGGCGGATTTCCTGGATCACAACATGAGTGTGGGAGGTCGCGTCGAATGCCGTGAAACTGGACCAAAGATCACTTAGGCTGGTCTCGCGCAGCCCGAAAATCAATGTAAACAGCGCCGAGAGTGCCAACGCACAAAGAGTGACAGCAAGTGCTCCAAAACGGTTATCCATCTTGGCTGTCTGTAGCGGCGATGTCGTATCCGTCCACATTTCAGCCCCCATTGAGCGGGCGTACGATACCGGCTTCCTCTGAACTTGGCACGATGGTTGTCGGATCACCGTCAATCGCTGCCTCGATCAGCGGCACCAGTCGATCCAACGCATAGTCAAGGCTCAGCGGACTAGAGTGAGACAATGCAGCAGATAAAAGAGGATCAGCATAAATTTCTCGGCCTTCTTGATACGCGCGCATGAGCGGACGCAGTGGCATATCGTGAAGCTTAGGCACTGATCCACCTGCGTCAATCCAGATCAACAGGTCCGTATCAATCGGGCTGATATCTTCAGGGGGCATAAGCACATAAAAGTTGTTTGCGCTGCCCATTTCGTTGATCGCATCAGGCACAACAAATCCAAGTTCTTCAAGGAATTGGCCACGTATGTCCCGGTTGGTGAATGTTCCAACCTGTCCAGCCCAAACCATGACAGCACCGGCGCCTTGCCATGGGAGATGCGCATCCCGCAAATCGGCAAAACGGGTCTCGATCCTGTTCACAATCTGATTTGCCTTGTTTGCCTTTCCTGTCGCCTGCCCAAGGACGCGCAGCATGTCCTGCCAGGCCATGCCGTAGTCCTCTGCGCCCTGCGCCGGTCCGATCGTCGGTGCGATTTGAGACAATAATGCGTAATCACGCGCCGACATGCCCGACCATTGGCCGACAATCAGATCAGGGTCGAGGGCCGCGATCCTCTCAACATCAATCTCGCCCTGCATGACGATTGGCGTGGCGTCCCCCAAGGCGTCCTGCGCCCATGGCCAGACGCCGTAAGGGTCGGTGCCATACCAATAGCGAAGGGCAACCGGAACTTCGTCCAGCGCCAACAGGAAATCATGGCCGATAAAGCTGAGTGAAACGATACGTTCAGGCTTCTGATCAATGACGGCTGAGCCATATTCGTGCTTGATTTCAACAGGGTAGCCGTCAGCGTATGCCAGCGAACTATGGATCGCTGGTAACATCGCAATGATGGCAAGAACGTATCGCATCAGATGTCTCCGGCGCTGGCAACACCGGTCTTTGGTGCTGCCAGCAAAGTCTTAGAAGCGTCGTGTCAGACCAACGGTAATGGTTCGGCCTTCACCAATGGCGCACCCACCGGCAAAAGGTCTGGCAGGCGCGGGCAAGAACGCCAAAACCGCCTCGTCCCCGCCTGTGCAGAACGTGACATCACGCTCATCGGCGAGGTTGCGAACAGCGAGTGATGCTTCCCAGTCGTTGAACGTATAAGACATTGAGGCATCAAAGAGCGTACTTTCCGGCGCCTTGCGGGTCTCGGTGTTCGCACTGTCCGAGAACCTTTCATCAATGTATCGGACACCTGCCCCGACACTCAGACCTTCTAACGAAGATGGTTCATAGTTGACCCACAAGGTGGCAGTATTTTCGGGAATGCGTGCAAAGCGGTTACCTTCATTTCTTGGATCATCGGTAATCTCTGCATCGATATAGGTGTAACTGCCCGTAAATGAGACACCGTTAGTAAAGGCATACGCCCCACCGACTTCGACACCACGGGAACGCACTTCCCCAATCTGTTCGAACTGGTTCTGAACCGAACCAGTCGCCTGAGCGACATTTTTCTTGGTAATGTCAAACAAAGCGATGCTGAACAAAGACCCCGTACCAACCGGGCGGAAGCGCGCGCCTAATTCGAAAGAGTCTGACTCTTCAACATCCAACGGGTCATTATTTTCATCAAAGCCCGCTGGTGGTAAATTGAATGAGCGTGCGGCGTTGCCGTAGAGAGTTGTACCGTTTTCAAAGTTGTATGATGCGCCAAGGCTCGCGCTTGTGAACTGTTGCTCATTATCAAGATCAAGCTGCGTTGTGCTGGGCGCCGGTGGCAAGGCAATCAGCACTGATTGACTACCCTCGCGTTCCACAAAGTCATGCCGCAAGCCAGCATTAACAACTACGCTGTCTCCAATCTCGGTATTTGCAAGAGCGTAAACACCGGTCTGCGTAACTTCTTCATCGCGGGTCACTTCGACAAACGGCGCGGTCGGATTTGGTGCAATAACACCGGTATTCAGATCCTTGTTGCCAATGACCGCATTTCGCTGAAACGCGTCGATGTCTGCCCTGTAATAGTCGATACCGGTAATCAGCGTTGTATTGACGTTGCCAAAATCAAGTTCGGTCTGAAGGCCATTATCAAAACTGATCTGATCCACCGTCTCATCAACATCAAAGTCAATCATGATGGCCGTATCAACCTGATCCGGAATACCACTCGATGCGAAGAAGGCCCCGGGATAGGATGTCTCATTGAACCAGTCGTTTCTGGCGAACCTCGCACGCGAAAGCCATGTCAGGTTGGAACCAAGGTCCTGCTCTAGCTCATACCCAATGTAGGATTGTTCGCTTTCAATCGTATTGCGGTCGGGGTTTCCCGTGTAAAAGTCATCATCAAACTGGCCCAAAGGGTTGGTTTGCAGAGTGCCATATTCTGGCAAGAGAACGTAGGTATCACCGATGTCATCTTCCTGATACTGACCAAAGATCGTCAGTTTGGTGTTGTTGCTTGGTTGCCATGTTACCGAAGGCGCAAACAATATCCGGCCTTGGTCAACCTCATCAAAGACGGTACCGGACTCGTTGAAAACACCGGTCAGTCGATATGCCAGATCGCTAGAAAGTGGACCTGTCACATCGAGCGCCAACTCACCGCCACCTTCGCTGACTGCGCTCGCGCGAGCCGTGGCGCCGAAGTCAAACTCAGGACGCTTCGTCACTGAATTAACCAAACCACCAGGCTCGTTAGACCCGTAAAGGTCAGCCGTGGCGCCCCGCAATACCTCGACACGGTCCAGCAGGAACGGGTCGGTGCGCCATGCAGTGAAACCAAATGTGCGCAGGGGCAAACCATCGCGATAGTTCCCGGCATTTTGCGCATCAAAACCACGGATGGCATATTGATCATACCGGCCATCAAGACCGAAAGTCTGCGTCGCCACGCCGGGCGCGTAACCGATGGCCTGTTCAATCGTGCGCGCGCCCTGATCAAGGATTTGCTCTTCGCCAACAACCGTCACTGACCTTGGCGTCGTGCGCAGATCGCCCGGTACGCGGGTCGCAGACGTTGCCGCTTCGGCCGAATATCCATCAAAGCTGTCAAGAACGCTGTCTTCTGAGGCCCCTTCAACCGTGATCGGATCCAAGACGATTTCCCCATCCGCGGTTTGCGCATAAGAGGTTGATGCAGCCAGAGCAGCCGCAAGTGCGAGGTGCCCAACGCTGAGCAGGTATTTTGTATTGACCAAGATTATTCTCCAGCCGTCGACAACTGCGACCCATGAGTTATGTGCCCGGCGAAACACACGCTGGGCGGTAAACATTTTGATGATTTGGCTAGCCAATCTTGGCTTGCTGGCAAGGCGCAGCAACGCCTTGGTAGTGCGGATATTAATGCCAAGTATTTTTGTCAAGTAATTGGCGAGGAACAGTCTGTCCATGGCATGCACCGCTCAAATGGCCTGCGCTGAACGGCAGGATGCATCGACTTCCTTGATCATAAAATTCACCAATGTGCAGGACACCGCCATGTCCTCTGCGATGCGGTTCTGTGGCACACCAGCAAGGCGATGCCGTAGGAAAGCATCTTGCTTTCGTAATGGGAACCGGGCGATGGCACCTACCACTTTAGCGAGTGTTTGCTTATTTTCTAGTGTCGTGAAACCGCAGCGATCATCTGTCCCAGCGGTCGCCAATCTTACCTCATCATCAAAGGCTTCAGGGATCTCGTTCCGGTGCTTGCGCACATAGTCCAACGCTGCGTTACGCACCATTTTCGAGACATAGCTGCTCATCTTTTCAGGACGCTTCACCTCTTTCGTTGACAGGCACTTTACAGCCGTGTTTTGCAGCACATCTTCTGCCGCTTCAAGGGATCCAACAACTCTAATCGCATGACACAAGTGTATTTTCCGGTGCGACACGAGTTCTTCAAGTAATGCGCGCCGTGTGAGGACGTCTGGTTGTATCGTCATAGCTCCCAGCCCAATAGCATCGATGCAGAGGCACCGATTTTTCGTTTGCGGAATGAAGGAATTGCTGCCGGCACTACGAAACGCAAACAACCGGTTGCTGACGTCTGGATAGCGCTATTGGCATCGATGTACAAGACAACCTAAAGCCGAAAATCGGCAGGAAGAAGCCGCATAACTAAATTGGCCTGTAGTTTGGACGTCTATTTCAAAGGAACACATTATCAACAGCCGCGACGGATTGCCTCATGCCTAAAAAAGCGACACAAGACTTGTCGGATCCCCGGCTGCTGCTGCTTGTCATCCGACTTGGCGTGCCGGCAATTCTCGGCCTGTCGGCTAATGCAATCAATCAGTTTATCGATGCTCTCTGGATTACACGGCTATCGCCTGCAGCGATGGCGAGTATTGGCGTCACCTTCCCGCTGATCATCGTCGCAACAGCTGCGACAGCCGGTATCGGCGTTGCAATCGCAGGTGAAATTGGGCGCAGATTGGGACGCAAAGACAAGGTTGGTGCCGAAGGCGTTGCGCTTACGGCGTTTGTCACCGCACTCAGCATTGCAACTATGGTCGGGTATTGCCTTCTATTGACAGCGGACGAGTCCCTGCCAGTGGTTGGTGCATCAGCCGAAACGCTTTCCATGGCCAAGATATACCTGACCATCTTGCTCTGCGCTTTGCCTATCGCGACGTTTCAAATCGTCTCTGATTTTGTTGCGCTGGGGTCCGGCAACAGCCGCCGATCCATGCAAACATTGATGGCTTGCTTTGGGCTGAATATCATTCTTGATCCGATTTTCATTTTTGGGTTCGGCTGGGGTGTCGCTGGCGCTGCGATGGCGACTATTGCGGGCCAGATATTGGCCTGCACGATCTACATGATCTGGTTCCGGCGGGGCACATTGGGTTTGCATCCGATGCGCGGAGAATTGAAGCGGGAAAATATCCTGAATCTGCTGCGTTTCGCGCCTCCTATCACCATGGTCAACCTTCTGACGGCAGTGTCATTTTTGATCCTCGTGGGTGCGATCGCGCGACTGGCGGACGATGTATATGTGGCGGCGCTGACCTTTGACCTCAGACTGGCATCGCTCATTATCATACCGATCCAGGGTTTGGCGCTTGGGGCGCAAGCGGCGGTGAGTCACGCACACGGTGCTGGTGATCCAATCCGCGCACACCGTTTGATTCATTGCATCCTTGGATTATCAACCATCTTGGGGCTCACCTTGACAGTGACTATCCTGCTGGCAGCGTCGTTCCTGTTCCCGATCATGATACCAATGGCAGGTATGCAACATGCCGCTGTGGGCATGTTCCCGTATTTCGCCGCTTTTATAATCGGAAGCTGCGCCTACATCCCGCTGCTATCGGGGTTTCAGGCAACTGATCGCGCATTATTTGCTGCCATCGTTGCATTGGCGCCGAATGGCTATGTGATGTTGCCGCTGATCATCCTGTTTCCGTTGTTTTGGGGCATCTCGGGGCTGCTATGGGCGGTGGCGCTATCGGGTGCTATCACATGCAGCACGCCAGCAATAAGCGCTGTGATCGCACCCGATAGCGCCACCGCCCA
>JBCBGX010000025.1:0-20003 GCA_038526325.1 Pseudomonadota bacterium
TCAGACGAAACCGCAGCTTTGTTAGAGACAGGCGGAGGGTTGAAACACGCCTTACCACTGCTGGGCCACAGCCCGGTTTTAACGATGAATACGGACGCCATTTGGCAAGGGCCGAACCCCCTGACCGCGGTGATCAACGCTTGGCGGGATGAGATGGAGGCCCTGCTGTTGCTGGTCCCCCGCACACAGGTCTTTGGCCATAAGGGCCAGGGTGATTTTGACATTGATGCCGATGGCAGATTGCACCGCGCGCCCGGTGCTGTCTATTCTGGCGTTCAGATAATCCGAACAGAGGGCCTTCGGCACATCACTGAAAAGGCGTTTTCTCTCAACCTGCTTTGGAACCAAATCGCCGCGCGCGGCGGGCTATATGGTACCCTTTACAGCGGGCAATGGTGTGATGTGGGTCACCCCGGCAGCATTCCGGTTGCTGAAAGTCTGTTGAATGTTTGACCCCGCATCAACATCACGGGTGTTTGCAATACCGCCCGGGGTGGATTTCGCCCAAGCTTTGGTAGATGGTCTCACCAAGCGAAGCGCCGCAACACCTCCCGAGGTCGCGGCGCGTGCGGAAATCTATGTGAACACCACTCGGATGCAGCGTCGCTTGCGAGAGGTATTTGACCTGGGGCCGGCGCGGTTGATCCCGCGTATCAGATTGATCACCGATTTGGCATCAACCCCGTCGAAAAACCCGATGCCACCTGCCGTTTCACCCTTGCGGCGGCGACTAGAGCTTTCCCGATTTGTCGCAGCGCTTTTGGATCGTGAACCCGATTTGGCCCCGCGCGCCGCAATTTTCGACCTGTCTGACAGTCTGGCCGGCTTGATGGATGAAATGCAGGGCGAAGGTGTGCCGCCTGCGAAAATCAAGACGCTGGATGTCACGGATCAGTCTGGCCATTGGGACCGGGCGCTCAAATTCCTCAACATTATCACACCGTTTTTTGACATCACTCAGCAGCCCCCTGATCAAGAGGCCAGACAACGTATGATGGTGGCTGGCCTGGCGCAGCAGTGGGCCAAAACCCCCCCGCAGCATCCGATCATTGTCGCCGGATCAACCGGCTCTCGCGGTGCGACAGCGCTTTTTATGCAAGCCGTCGCGCAGCTGCCCCAAGGGGCGCTTGTCTTGCCCGGGTTCGATTTCGATCTGCCAAGCGATGTCTGGAACCAGATGGATGATGGGATGATCTTCGAGGATCATCCACAATACCGTTTCTACCAATTGCTACAGCGCCTGGACCTTTCACCCATTGATATCGAACGCTGGTCCGATCACCTGCCAAGCGACCCTGCGCGCAGTCGCTTGATTTCCTTGTCACTGCGCCCGGCCCCCGTTACCGACCAATGGCTGCAAGACGGCCCCAATCTCGGGGATCTTATGCCGGCGACCAGAACTCTAACCTTGGTAGAGGCTGCATCACCGCGCGCCGAAGCCGAAGCCATCGCCCTTCGGCTGCGCCAAGCGGCACAAGACGGTGTCACGGCTGCCCTGATCTCACCTGACCGCATGTTGACACGACAGGTCACCGCGGCGCTGGACCGTTGGGGCCTTAGCCCCGATGACAGCGCGGGAACACCGTTGGCACTATCCCCACCGGGCCGGATGCTGCGGCATGTTGCAGACCTGTTTGTCAAACCGCCGACGGCAGAGCAGATCCTAACGCTGCTCAAACATCCCTTATGCCATTCTGATCATGATGACCGGGGCAACCACCTGCGCTATACTCGAGAGCTAGAGCTTCATCTGCGCCGTCACGGTCCTCGTTTTCCTGGTGCCGAGATTTTGCAGAACTGGGCCGAAGACGCCGACCAGACGCGTTGGGCAACCTGGCTTGGGGGTCTTTTGGCAGATCGTCCCGGCCAAAACAGCGCGATGCTGTCCGATCATCTGGCCAATCACCTTGCGCTGACCGAACGGCTTTGCGCAGGCAAAGATGCCGACGGGGCTGGCGGGCTGTGGGACGAAGCCGCAGGGCGCGAGGCCAGACGCATCTGTGATATGCTGGGCGATGCCGCCGACGCAGCCGGTCACATCAACGCCCGCGATTATACCACACTCTTTAACGGTGTCCTGGCCAGTGGTACGGTGCGCGACCGCGATGCGGGGCACCCCAATATCCTGATATGGGGCACGCTAGAGGCGCGCGTGCAAAGTGCCGACCTTACGATCCTAGGGGGGTTGAATGAAGGATCATGGCCCGAAACACCGCCACCCGATCCATGGCTGAACCGCGCGTTGCGCCAACAAGCCGGGCTGCTTTTGCCGGAACGCAAAGTCGGGCTTTCCGCGCATGACTATCAACAGGCGGTCAATGCAAAACACGTTTGGCTGACCCGCGCCAAACGATCTGCAGATGCGGAAACCGTGCCGTCAAGGTGGATCAACCGGCTCACCAACTTGTTGGGGGGTCTAGAGGCGCAGAATGGACCCCAAGCATTGGCTGCAATGCGTGAGCGCGGCAATCAATGGCTGGGCATGGCGGCCGCATTGGCGGCACCAACACAGATTTCCAAACCCACATCACGCCCGTCTCCGCAGCCGCCGCTTGCAGCGCGGCCAAAGACGCTGTCGGTGACACAGATCAAAACGCTTATCCGTGATCCGTTCGCCATCTATGCGCGCAAGGTCCTGCGTGTGGACCCGTTGAACCCACTGGCCGCGACACCTGACGCACCCCTGCGCGGCATCATTATCCACGGTATCCTTGAAGATTTCATCGCATCCCAATGCGACCCCAGCGACCGTACCACCTTCATGACTTTGGCCCAGAGTCACTTTGACCGGCATTGCCCCTGGCCAGCGGTCCGCGCGCAATGGATGGCGCGGCTGGACCGGGGTGCCGATCAATTTTTGGCAGATGAGACCACAAGACAGGCACTGGCTGTCAAACACCTGGTCGAACTTAAAGGGCAGGCAAGCCTGCCAGCCGTCAATATGACCCTGACCTGCAAAGCAGACCGGATCGATCTGACCCAAGAGGGTGAGGTCATCATATATGATTACAAGACCGGCGCCGTCCCGACCGCCCCACAACAAGAAAAGTTCGACAAGCAATTGCTGCTAGAAGCAGCGATGGTTGAAAAGGGTGCGTTCAACGACCTTGGGCCAAAATCCGTCAGGTCCGCCGAATTCATTGGTGTCAATGCCTCCATGAAAACCCAGAAAGCGCCGCTTGAAAAACAACCTGTTGATCAGGTTTGGGCGGAGCTGCATGAACTTTTTAGGTACTGGAATATGCCCGAACGGGGCTACACCGCACGACTTGCCCTTTTTTCCAAATCCGATGTCAGCCCCTATGACCACCTCGCGCGCTTCGGCGAATGGGACACAAGCAATGCCGTCAAAGGTGTATCGCTCAAATGATGCGCGACCCAGCCTCTCAGCGGCAAGTTGATGCAGCCAACCCGCACGTGTCCACCTGGCTTGCGGCAAATGCCGGGTCCGGCAAAACCCGTGTTTTGACCGACCGCGTCGCGCGGCTGTTGCTCGAAGGTGTCTCGCCCCAGAACATCCTGTGCCTGACCTATACCAAAGCCGCGGCAGCAGAGATGCAGAACCGTCTTTTCAAACGCTTGGGCGCATGGGCGATGATGCCTGACAACGCATTACGCGAAAACCTCAACACGTTGGGCATCGACCGTCGTATCGACGACGCAGAATTACGTACGGCCCGAAAGCTTTTTGCGACTGCCATCGAAACCCCCGGCGGGCTTAAGATCCAGACCATCCATTCCTTTTGCGCCAGCATCCTGCGGCGTTTCCCGTTAGAGGCACGGGTCAGCCCGCAATTCCGCGAAATGGAGGACCGCGACGCTGAACGCCTGCGCGCGGATGTCGTCGATGAGATGCTGGAAGGCGATAAGGCGGCAGCTGTCCACACTCTGCTGGCCCATTTCACCGGCGATGATCTATCCAAATTAACGGCCGAGATTGCGTCAAACCAACCAAAATTCCTGAACCCCATAAATCGGGATCAAATCCGCAGTGTTGTCGGCCTCGATCCGCAATTGACAGAAGCAGCGCTGGTTGACCGCGTGCTGTCCGAACGCGATCTCCAGCACATTCGCGATCTGCGCCAAGTTTGCGATGGCGGCAGCAAAACAGATGTGACGGCCGCTGCCACCCTGCAACGCCTCACACCCGATGGCCCACCAACACTTTCTGATCTTATACTTCTGGAAAGCGTCTTTTTGACGGGCGAAGGCGCGAAAAACCCGTTTTCTGCTAAAATCGGAACCTTCCCGACCAAGGCGATACGGCAGGCTCACGAAGACCTCATGACAGACATCGAGCCTATCATGCAACGCGTCCAGGATGCGCGGCAGGATCGACTGGCGTTGAATGCTGTAATACGCACCATGGCGCTCTATGATTTTGCCCAGTCATTCACCTCGGCTTATGAGGCGCGAAAGCTCAGCCTTGGCGCACTTGATTTCGATGACTTGATACGAAAGTCGAAAGCCCTGCTTCTAGACCCGAATGTCGCCCAATGGGTGCTGTTCCGGCTGGATGGCGGGATTGACCATATCCTTGTGGACGAAGCACAGGACACCAGCCCCACCCAATGGGCCGTGATCAAACAGCTGGCACAGGAATTTGCCAGCGGTGAAGGTGCGCGGTCAGAAAAGCGGCGGACGATCTTTGTCGTCGGCGACAAAAAACAATCTATCTATTCGTTTCAGGGTGCCGACCCTGCCGCCTTTGACCAAATGAAGGATCACTTCAAATCCGCGCATGACGCGATTGATCAACCGTTCGAGACAACGACACTGGATTTTTCCTTTCGCTCAGCACAGTCGATCCTGTCAGTCGTCGATGCGACGTTTGCTGATGAATTTGTCGAAGGCCAGGATGACCAACTTAGCCACATCGCCTTTCAGACAGATATGCCCGGTCGAGTCGATCTTTGGCCAATGATTGAAAAGACCACACAGGACGATGACCGAAAATGGTATCATCCCGTCGATCAGAAAAGCGCAACTGACCATACAATTCTAATGGCAAACTGCATTGTTGAGCAAATCCAGCACATAATCAAAAATGAACGATTGCCCGTCAAAGCAGAGCATTCCAACCGGTATCAATCCCGCAACATAACCGAGGGCGATTTTCTGATCCTCGTGCAGCGCCGGTCAGAGCTTTTTGCCGAAATCATCCGCGCCTGCAAGAATGCGGGCCTTCAGATCGCCGGGGCCGACAGGCTGCGTGTCGGCGCCGAACTTGCCGTCAAAGACATAGCCGCGCTTTTGAACTTTCTGGCCCTGCCAGAGGATGATTTGTCACTTGCCTGCGCGTTGCGCTCGCCACTTTTTGGCTGGTCGGAACAAGACCTTTTTACCCTAGCCCACCACCGGCCTGCAAAAAGCTATCTTTGGACAGCGCTGCGCGAGGGCGATTACCCAACCACCCTGACCATTCTGAACGATTTGCGCAAACAGGCGGATTTTCTGCGGCCTTATGATCTGATCGAACGCATCCTGATCCGACATGACGGGCGCCGCAAACTGCTCGGTCAGTTGGGGCCAGAGGCCGAAGACGGGATCGATGCGCTTTTGTCCCAGGCATTGTCCTACGAAAGCACCGGTGTGCCTAGCCTGACCGGGTTTTTGACCTGGATGGAAACCGACGATCTGGAGGTCAAACGCCAGATGGACAATCAGGGCGACCGCATTCGGGTGATGACCGTCCACGGCGCAAAGGGGCTTGAGGCGCCCATTGTCATCCTTCCGGACACTGCCAAAAGAAGAAATGAAATCCGGCAAGACCTTTTGCCCGCTGGCGACCATATCGTTTGGAAAACGCCCAAGGACGCGTCCCCCAACGCCATCCTGGACCTGCGTGATAAAGTTTCTGCAGCCGCTGAACGAGAACGCGCGCGATTGCTATATGTCGCCATGACGCGGGCTGAAAACTGGCTGATTGTGGGCGCTGCCGGCGATGTCGGCGAAGGAAGCGAAAGCTGGTACAACACCGTCGCTCAAGGCATGAAACAACGTGGTGATTTTCAAACGACATCGGGTGACCTTCAAATTCGGCGGGTTGCCGATTTGCCTTGGGACGGGTTGGACATGCAGCCCCCCAAAGCTGCCCACGGCAAAATTTTTACGCCGCCTGCGTTCCACCCTTTGCCAGACATCACACGGCAGGAAACCATCGCGCCCTCAGATCTTCCAGGATCAAAGGTATTACCCGGCGCCTATGATATTGATGAAACCGAAAACGCGCTGACCCGAGGGACCGTGCTTCACAGCCTGCTGGAACATTTGCCCACCGTTGATGCGGCGGCACGGCAAACAGTTGCACAGCAAATCACCGATGATGCGTCGCTGATCGCGCGGGCTTTAGCCCTGATCGAACATCCGGATCTGACCCAGCTATGGGCAGACACCACTTTGGCCGAAGTAGGCATAAGCGCCGATATCCCCGGACTGGGCCGAATTCACGGAACACTCGACCGGCTCATCGTTACCGCGAACAGTGTTACAGCCATCGACTACAAATCGAACCGGCATGTACCAAACTCTGCAACAGCGACGCCTGTCGGCATTCTGAACCAACTTGCCGTTTATGATGCGGCTCTGGCCCAAATCTACCCGGACCGCGTCATCGAAACCGCCATCCTTTGGACAGAGACGGCCAGCCTGATGCCGATCCCGAAAAACTTGCTTCACGAAACGCTGAACGGTCTTACCTCGCCTTGACCAACGGCGCGCCTGTTCCTAGGTTCACAGTCCATTGATTTTCGCCAAGGAGCAACCTGATGGCCACTGTCGCCGTAACTGACGCAACCTTTGACGCCGAAGTGCGCCAATCCGACATTCCCGTTGTCGTGGACTTCTGGGCAGAATGGTGCGGCCCCTGTAAACAGATCGGCCCCGCACTGGAAGAATTGTCCTCCGAGATGGAAGGCAAAGTGAAGATCGTCAAAGTCAACGTTGACGAAAACCCAAATTCGCCAGCCCAAATGGGCGTCCGCGGTATCCCCGCACTATTCGTCTTCAAAGACGGCGAGGTTGTCTCGAACAAGGCCGGCGCCGCCCCAAAGGCCGCGATCCAAGGCTGGATTGAAGAGTCGATCTAGCCACCTTGCCAATGTGATGCCCGCCCAGGGCGTCACACTCACGCCTGTGGTGCCCCTGATCATGTGATTTGCACGCAACGAAATGCCGTTATCCGCAAACAATCATGGCAGAACACCCGCATTGTGGCTAAGTCAAAGACATAACATAGTCTGAGGAGAGCACAGATGCGGACACCCACCCTTATCCCCCTTGCGCTGACAGCAATGATCCCAACAGCCTCGCTTGCCGATTATGCTGGCGGCTATGCGGGCCTTTCATTCGGCTTAACCGCCAACAACCAAGTCACCGAAGGGTCTTTTTCAGCTGATCTGGAAGATGACGGTGCATTGGGTATTTTCGGCGGTCTGAGGGCATATCAGGGGAACCTGATTTATGGAGGCGAAGTTGCAATCTCCAATGTCAGCAACCTGAATTTTGAAGATGTTTCAGGGTTCGATGACATCGACGTCACCATTATCGACCTCAAGATCAGCGTCGGAACCGAACTCAGCGGTGTCCTCGCCTATGGTATCCTGGGGTTCTCGAATTTCAACACCAGCGATGACAACATCACTGATGAAGAGAATGCCAGCGGCTTCGCCATCGGTGCAGGTGCCATGTATGACTTGGGGAACAATTTTCAAGTCGGTGCTGAATACCTGATCCGCCGGGCAGAGTTCGACAATGATATCGAGCTTGAACACGACACATTCACGCTGCGCGCTGCCTATTCATTCTAACCGCGTAGAATAATGCTAGGGGCTGCACCAAAACGTGCGGCCCCTTTCCAATTTAGACCGGCCATCCATGCCCGCGCAACACGGTCCTGATCCGCATTTGCACCTCGGGCCGCCCGGCGTTGATGGATCGTCGTTGCAGAAACCAATGCAGATAGGCGGCATAGTCCGGCGCATGGTCCGTCACATCAGCAAATGCGGCTTCGACCCCCAGCCTGTTCACATCCAAAGCAATATGGTGAAAGTCGATCTTTCCGAACAAGATCAGGGGTTTGCCAAAGAAATACCCCTTAAACCCAACGCTGGAATTCTGCGTCACCACATAATCGCAACTTTGCAAATACACCTCTGAAGGCTCCGCGCCCAAATGCAGTCTGGGGTAAGCCGCCAACAGCTTTTCCAACTCTGTTTGCTCCGCCGCTGAATATGTCTCAGCCGGATGTAGCGTTGCCACCACCTCACGCCCCGGATCATGGGCCAGGACCGCCCGCAACATGTCGATCGGGCTGCAAAACTGAAACGACCGATGCGTCGTCAATCGCCCCTGCAGCGGGACATAGACTATCCCATCGCGTGTCGCATCCTGTGCGGCGCGTTCAAACAACCTCTCCCGCCAGAAACGGTAAAAATTCCGCGCCTTTTGCACATCTTGCAACGCGGGGTCAAACACCTCTTTCGCAACGGGCCACTCCCACCGCTTGGCGCTCTTCTCGATATGCCAGAACGGAAACAGATAGGTTTTGCGAAACACCAGATCACGCGGGCCAACGGGTTCATCCATCAAAAACAGCCCCCGCCCGGGCCGCGCCATCGCCCGCAACCGCGCTAACCTGTCATCGCCATCATAAGCCACCTGCAACCCGCTGCTTTCCAGCACGGCTGCCACATGGCCCAGAAAATTATGATTGCCCGCCTCGGCCTGCTTCCGCAGTTTCGGATGCAAGTAAAAGGTGACTGTATTTGCAGCACTCATAGGCCGGACGCTAATGCGCCATGCCTATTTCGACAACCGGCCCGGGGTTGTTTGCACCCCAATCGCCCGCCATATAGGCATGGCTGCGGTAAGGAGTATCCAATGGCGCAAGAAGAGTTTCCCGGTTGGCATGGCACCACGATCATCGGCGTGCGCAAAGGCGGCGAAGTTGTGATCGCAGGTGACGGGCAGGTCAGCCTTGGCCAAACAGTCATCAAAGGCACCGCCCGCAAGGTCCGCAGACTATCCCCGGGCGGACAAGACGTGATTGCCGGCTTCGCAGGCTCCACCGCCGATGCCTTTACCCTGCTCGAACGTCTGGAGAAAAAGCTGGAGGCGACGCCTGGCCAACTTGCCCGTGCGTCCGTTGAACTCGCCAAAGACTGGCGCACCGACAAATACCTGCAAAAGCTGGAAGCGATGCTGATCGTCAGCGACGGCACTGATTTGTTCGTCATCACTGGTGCCGGTGACGTACTGGAACCCGAACATGACGTCACCGCCATCGGGTCCGGCGGAAACTATGCACTCGCCGCAGGCCGCGCGTTAATGACAAGCGACAAAAACGCCGAGGATATCGCGCGCGAGGCCATGGCCATCGCCGCCGATATCTGCGTTTACACCAACGGCAACCTGACGGTTAAAACGATCAAGGCATGATCGAACGCGATGATCTGCGCGCCGCTGTCGGCAGCGGCCTATTGTCTGAAAAACAGGCCGCTGGACTGATCGCCCTGTCCGATAGTAGGCGCGGCGCTCGCGAAAACCTGGCCCCCGGCGATGAACCATTTGAGCTTTTCAAAGGCTTCAATGAGATCTTCATCGTCATAGGCCTGATCATCCTGTCTTTCGGCTGGTCGGGCGTTGTGACGCTGGCCTTGGGCGACGAAATCGTCGACCTAAAGCGCTACGCGATGATCGTTGCAGGCGCGGGCGCCATCATGCTGTGGCTACTGTCGGAATACTTCATCCGTCGACGCCGCATGGTTGCCCCCGCCATCGCCCTGTCGGTCATGTTCGCAGGCAATGCGGCCTTCGGGTTCCTCGCCACGATGACCCACCCGTTCATGATCGCGCAAAACGATTTCAGCAGCGTGCCGCTGCCCCTTCTCCTCGCAACCCTTGCGCTGGTCGTCTATTGGTGGCGGTTCCGCGTGCCGTTTGCCATGGCCATGATCGCTGTGGGGCTGTTTATCATCGCCATCGTCTTCACCGCCAGCCGCGGCGGCGAGGTAGAGGATATCAGTGACCTGTTCCTCTTGTCCGCGGGCGGCCCCTTTGCCTGGATCACGCTTGTCCTGGGCATGCTTGCCTTCGCCGTCGCCATGATCTTTGACATGAGCGACCCACACCGCGTCACCCGCCGGTCGGCCAATGGGTTCTGGCTACACGTTGTGGCCGCCCCCGCGCTGATCAACACAATCGCCCTGTCACTGATGGAGAACGACTCTTTTGGTATACTGGTGTGGGTCCTCGTCTTTTTCGCGCTGGTCGCGATCATCATTGATCGCCGCTCCTTCCTGATCACTGCCATCGGCTATGTCGTCGCAATCAGCGCCACCGTGTTTGACGGCGACGGAGCCGCTCTGACAATTCTGATCCTAGGCGTGGCGTTGCTAATCCTGGGCGCGCTCTGGGAACAGATCCGCGCCACTATTCTTCACCTTCTCGGGCCCGCATTACCTTTGCAAAAACTACCCCCGGCCCATGACTAAGGACCCGACATGACAGACCTGACCCCCCGCGAAATCGTATCAGAACTCGACCGGTTCATCATCGGTCAAAAGGATGCCAAGCGCGCCGTCGCCGTGGCCCTGCGCAATCGTTGGCGGCGCAAGAAATTGGGCGATGATCTGCGGGATGAGGTCTATCCGAAAAACATCCTGATGATCGGCCCCACCGGCGTCGGCAAAACCGAAATCAGCCGCCGCCTCGCAAAACTCGCCCGCGCGCCCTTTATCAAGGTTGAGGCCACGAAATTCACCGAGGTCGGCTATGTCGGCCGCGATGTCGAACAGATCATCCGCGATCTGGTCGATACCGCGATCCTCGACACCCGCGAACACATGCGCGAAGACGTAAAGGCCAAGGCACATCAGGCTGCCGAAGATCGCGTGATCACCGCCGTCGCTGGCACCGACGCCCGCGATGCCACCCGCGAAATGCTCCGCAAGAAACTGAAATCGGGTGAGCTTGACGACACGGTCATCGAACTCGAACTCGCCGACACTTCCAACCCCCTGGGCGGGTTTGAGATCCCCGGCCAACCCGGCGGCATGGGCGGTATGATGAACCTGGGTGATCTGTTCGGCAAAGCCATGGGCGGGCGCACGATCAAAAAGAAAATGACTGTCGCTGAAAGCTATGACGCCCTGATCGCGGATGAGGCCGACAAGCTGCTCGACGACGAAACCGTCACCAAGGCCGCGATGGAAGCGGTGGAGCAGAATGGTATCGTCTTTCTGGATGAGATCGACAAGGTTTGCGCCAATTCTGACCGGCGCGGCGCCGATGTCAGCCGCGAAGGCGTGCAGCGCGACCTGCTACCGCTGATCGAAGGCACGACCGTCTCTACCAAACACGGCCCGATCAAGACCGACCATATCCTCTTTATTGCCTCCGGCGCATTCCATGTGGCCAAACCCTCCGACCTGCTGCCGGAGTTGCAGGGCCGTCTGCCCATCCGCGTCGAACTCCGCGCCCTGACCGAGGATGATTTCGTCCGGATACTCACAGAGACCGACAACGCCCTGACCCTGCAATATTCCGCGCTGATGAAAACCGAAGACGTCACGGTGGACTTCGCCGAAGGCGGCATCAAAGCGCTTGCCAAGATTGCGGCAGAGGTCAATGAAAGCGTCGAAAACATCGGCGCGCGGCGGCTTTACACGGTGATCGAGCGTGTCTTCGAAGATCTGTCCTTCAATGCCCCCGACCGCTCGGGCGAGGCGATAACGATTGACGCGGACTATGTCGAGGAACACTTGGGCGAACTCGCCCGCTCCACCGATGTCAGCCGCTACGTGCTGTAACTGCCGCAGCTCAGGCGTGCCCCAGGGATGCCCGGGTTAAGCTGCCAGACAGCCAAGCAAACACTGTGATATGTTACGAAACAGTTAAGGATTCGGACTAGGGTTAACCTTAAACTTCACAGCGCTGCGTGGGTTTGAGACGCTCAAACATGTCTAAGCCTTTGATAGTAGTGTGGGATATTGCACCTTAATTACAGCAACATCCCAGCATAAATTTGCCTAATTCTTTCGATTTACAGCTATTGTTTACGAACGGTGTGCACCGATCGGCGTGTTTGTGTGTTGGTGTGAAAGAAGCCCGCCAAATGGCGTATGAGGAAACTTTGATGAACAAAAATGTCAGAAAAACAAGCAGCACACACTCGCTGGTCACCGCTGCATCATTGGGGGCGGCCCTGTTAGCGTCCCCTCAGGCTATCGCACAAGAAGTGACTTTGAAATCGATCAATGACGATTCGATCAACTTGATCGGTGATTTTGTTTCGTTCCAAAACGACGTCTACACGATTGACACTGATATTGGCCGGCTGAACATCCGGGCATCAAATATCGAGTGTATCGGCGAGGCATGCCCGAATAACGAGGTTGCCATACAAACCGGGCCAGTTGTCTGGGATGTATCACTTTGGGGCGGCCGCCGTGCGTTTACGGAACATGTGGAAAAACTGGCAGAGCTTGTGGCCCAGAATACCGACGGCCAGCTAACGCTTAACATTTCTTACGGCGGGCTCTCGCCAAGCCGTGAAAATCTGGATGGCATTTCCAATGGTGACTTCGAAATGGCGCAGTTTTGTTCAGGCTACCATCCTGAAAAGAACCCCTCTCTTACGGTCCTAGAGCTGCCATTCCTTGGTGTGTCCTCGATGGAAGAAGAGAGGGCCGTATCTGAAGCGGTCTACAACCATCCGGCAGTTATCGCTGATCTGGCACGCTGGAACGCCACCATCCTCATGCCCACGCCGCAACCTCAATACAACATCATCGGGGTCGGTTCTCCGCCAACGTCATTGGCGTCTTTCGAAACCATGATTGTCCGCGCGACAGGTGGTGCGGGCGACGCGATTCAGGCACTTGGCGCCGAGACGGTCAACTTACCTGCCGACGAAGTCAACGGAGCCCTAACAAGAGGCGAAATAAACGCCGTGGCGTTCGCACCACATGCGCATATGTCATTCAATACCGTCGACAGCGCAATTTGGTGGACGTCAAACCTCAATCCAGGGACAGCAAATTGCCCGGTTGTTGTGAATAGCCAAGCGCTGGAACAGCTTCCTGCGTCCAGCCGGATCGCGCTTTTGTCTTCGGTCGATCAGGCGGTTGATTTCTTCATCGAAAATTATACCGTTTCGACCATGTCCGCATGGGAGCAGACACTGACAGAGCGTGAAATTATCCAACTCACGCTTAGTGATGAAATCCTTGGCGCGATCAACTCAGAGGTCGCCGGTCCAACCGTTGATACTTGGATCACCGAAAAGGCGGCATTGGGCCTTCCGGCGCAGGACCTCTACGATCTTGTCAACAGCACATTGCAATCGATCCGCTAAGATCAAATCACGCGTAAACCGACATGCTGCCGATCCATCATCGAAAGTATGTCGGTTCAGGCAATTGGTTGAACTGGCCATCTCAGCATATTGACCAAAGGCTGCCGGAAGGGGCTAAGACAGTTGCTTGGGGGCTGTCGGCGATGGACGACTTGTCGGTTCCCTCTTTCCCTCTGCCAAAACAACCCCCATCAAGGGGCCATGCGCGACTACCTTTCATTTCTCTATGACAACGCACCTTTCCTTGCGGTTGGCGCATTGCTGTTGTTTCTGTCCAGTTTTGGCCAAACCTTTCTGATCGCGGTTTTTGCAGGGGAAATTCGGACCGAATTCGGACTCAGCAATGGTGATTGGGGCGTGCTCTATATGGTGGCGACGCTGGCGTCAGGCGCCGTTATGGTCTTTGCGGGCGGACTGACAGACAGGTTTCGGGTGCGGTCTCTTGGAATGATCGTTCTGGGGCTTCTGGCCCTCTCCTGCCTTGGGATGGCGCTGAACCAAACGGCCAGTGGCCTGGTTTTGATGATCTTCTTCCTGCGCCTTTTCGGCCAGGGAATGAGCAGTCATATCGCGGTGACTGCTCTTGCACGCTGGTTTGTCGCCACTCGTGGTAAAGCGCTTGCTATTGCAACGGTCGGGTTTGTAATTGCCGAAGCTGCTTTGCCAATCTTCAGCGCGTGGATCAAGACGATCCTACCATGGCGTCATGTCTGGATTGGCTTTGCCTGTTCAATTCTGGTGATGATGCCCATCATTTGGCACCTGCTTCGCTTTGAACGCACTCCGCAATCAGTGGCCAAGACAGACAGCGCGCCGGGTATGGATGGTCGACACTGGACTCGGGGTCAGGCCCTGCGTCATCCGCTCTTTTGGAAGGTCCTTCCCGCCATGACCCTTTTCCCGATGTTCGCGACAGCTTTCTGGTTTCATCAGGTCCATTTCGCGGAGATCAAAGGGTGGAGCCACCTTGCCCTTGTCGCCGTGTTTCCCCTTGGCACATTTACCTTCATGGCGTCGACATTCCTGTTCGGCTGGGCGATTGACAGGTGCGGGGTGAGCCGCTTGTTGGTTCTCTATCTTTTGCCGTATTGCGCTGCCTTCATTATTCACGCCTATGCTCCGACCATCGCATGGGCTGCGATCGGCGTTATCCTGATGGGTTTGGCAGGCGGGGGACAATCCACGTTGCCAACAACCACATGGTCAACCTATTTCGGCACAGCCCATATCGGATCAATCAAATCGGCTGCGACGGCTGCGATGGTCTTTGGCTCTGCCATCGGGCCTGGACTGTCAGGGTGGCTCATTGATGCGGGCCTGGGATTTGAAACACAGCTTTTAATCTATGCGACGACATTCGTGTTGGCATCAGCTGGCATGATCATACCACTCAGACATGCAAATAGGCGCTTACCGACTGCGTCGTAGATAAACATAATACGCCCCATGCCCCCCGTGTTTCAGATGTGCGGGCGTCACTTGCAACACAGCGCCCGCCAGCGGTGGAAGTGCAAGCCATTGTGGCACCTGATGACGTAACACGCCCAGTCGCGTGGGGATGGGGCCACCTTCATCCCGATCTTTCCCTTTACCGGTGATAACCAGCACCAACCGCCGCCCCATGGATTGCGAGCCGAGGACAAAGGACATTAAAGCAGGGTGTGCTTCGGACAGGGTCATCCCGTGCAGATCCAACCGCGCTTCTGGCGTCAACTTCCCCTGCTTCATTTTACCAAAGGACTTCCGGTCCATATTCACCGGCGCACCATCCAACCGATCCGCAATGCCGGGCAATACGTCATGGCCCTTTGCCGGCCCCGCATTTTGCCCAACCCGGAATGACGGAACAGCCGCTTTTGGCCGAATAATGGGGTCTTTCTTGGGCGCGTCCGGCAACGGGTCGGCGCGATGTCCATTCATGGGTTTGGTGCGTTCCGCCACACGATCCCACAACGCGCGTTCTTCTGCTGACAGGTTGCGAGGCTTGCGCATCAGGGCCCTGCCGTCACCAAACGATGGGCCAGCGCCGAAGGCAGCAGCACAACCATACGGCCTGCATCCTTGATCCGCCCCGCTGCACGGCCCGCCTCCGCACCGGTGCCGAAAAAAATGTCTGCACGCTGCGCCCCTTTAATGGCAGATCCGGTGTCCTGTGCGATCATCAGGCGGTTCATCGGCTCCGCGCCCTCTTTTTCGATCCAGACCGGCGAGCCAAGCGTGACAAAAGCCGGATCAACCGCAATCGACCGAAATGGCGTGATGGACCGGTTCATCGCACCCAACGGCCCCAGGTCGGGGGGCACCTCGCTCACCTCGCGAAAGAACACATAACTTTTGTTTTCCCAAAGAAGCTCACGCCCTGCTTGGCGATTCTTACGGACCCAATCTCGGATCACCGCAGCTGACACCTGATGCGGCTCAAATTCTCCACGGCGCACCAGCGCCATCCCAACCGACGAATACTCATGGCTATTTTTGCCGCCATATCCCACGCGCATGACGGACCCGTCAGGCAAACGAATACGCCCGGACCCTTGAACCTGAAGAAAAAACAGATCAACCGGATCTGTCAGCCAGGCCAACTCCAGTCCGCGCCCGGCCAGCGGCTGATCCTCGTCAATCTCGCGTCGAGTGTAGTACTGTTCACCCGGTACCAAATCATCAGGGACGGCATAAATCGGGTATCGATACGCATCTCCACGGTCACGCGAACCTGGCAGTTCTGGTTCAAAATACCCGGTGAACACCATAGGATCACCGTCTTCGATCAAGACAGGCGTAAAGAACGTCTCAAAAAAGTGTCGGGCATCCGGCTCTGCCACCAGATAATCGCAGACCACTTCCCACTCAATTGACCGCATATCGCGGCAGGTATTCTGAAAAACGCGAAGGGCGGCCTGATGATCATCTGCCGCCCAGCCACTCAGGTCGTCAAAGGTCAATCTAGTATATGTGGGCTCGGCCATTGCACTCCCGGCAAGCGTTGTTGCCACCGCCATACCATAGACCCAATCCCGGATCATTCCCCGGTGGCGACAAGCTTCCAGTTTGGATCACCGGCATCCATTTGCCGCGCAAAGGTCCAGCTATCTTTCTGACGCTTGATTTCTTTCTCGCTGCCTTCAACGATATCGCCGGCGTTGTCGCGCACAACAGATGTCATCTCGCTCTTGAAACGAACGGTGACTTCGCCTTCTTTGGTTGTGTCGTCGAATTCCGCGTCAACCAGTGACATATCACTGATACCAATGAAATTAGCTTCAACCGTCAGACCCTGACGCTGCCGCTCATCAACGACACTCGCAAAAGCCTCGTACACATCTTCTGAAATGAATGGCAAAATCTGATCCAGTTCCCCCTTTTCAAAGGCCATCAGGATCATCTCATAAGCGCCACGCGCACCTCCCAGAAATTCGCCGACGCTAAAGGACGGGTCTACGCGCTTCATTGCGGCCAATGCTTTGGCTGCGGGCGTATCCTCTTGCACATGATCGGTGATATCCAGATCAGGGCCACCCTCAATCACATCAAATTCCGGGGCGCTGCGCCGCGCGGGATCTGGGCGTGTCACCGCGGGTTTTTCATATCCCTCACGCGTGCCAAGCACACCGCGCAAGCGCAGGATCAGGAAAACAGCAATGCCAGCCAATACCAAAAGCTGGATAATCGGAGAGTTCATCAGGACCTCGTTTCAGGGTAGGCATGGAAACATGCCCGAACGGTTCCTATGTAGGTCGTGGATAGGGGCAAGTCCACCTTGGCCCCAAACAAGTTTCGAAAGGCGCCAACCATGTGGCTGTTAGTTGCTTTTATTGCGATCCCAATGATAGAAATCGCCCTTTTTATTCAGGTGGGCGAGGTGATTGGCCTGTGGTGGACCTTGCTGATCGTGCTGATGACGGCCGTCGCCGGATCTTATCTGGTCCGCAATCAGGGACTGCGCGAGCTTGGCAACCTGCAGCGGTCCTTTTCAGAGCTCAAGGATCCGACCGAACCCTTGGCCAATGGTGCGATGATCCTTTTCGCGGGGGCGCTGCTTTTGACGCCAGGGTTCTTTACGGATGTTGTGGGTCTTTCGCTTTTGGTGCCAGCGGTGCGGCGCACAGCATTTCTGTGGGCTCGGTCCCGGGTCAAGGTTCAGTCATTCACGACAGGGCCACAGCCCCAACCAACCCCGGATGATCAGGTGATCGATGGCGACTTCGAAGAAGTGCCCCCAAATAAAAAGCCAACACATAGGCCATCAGGCTGGACCCAGCATTGAGCCTAGGCAGAGGGCCTGTTAGGAACGCGCCAACCTGACTTTATTGGAGCTTCTGATGTCCGACACACCCGAAAACGGCGCGCAACCAACACCACAACAACCTGTGCAAGCCAGCAACAAGGTTATGGCGCAATATATCCGCGACATGTCCTTTGAAAATATCCTTGCGCAAAAGGGTGTGAGCGGTGATGCGCAACCCGAAATTCAGGTGCAGGTGAACCTGGATGCGCGCAAGCGGAACGCTGACAATCATTTCGAGGTGATTACCAAGCTGAACATCACCAGCAAAACAAAAGAAAAGGGCGAACCGCTTTTCGTGTTAGAGCTGGAATATGGCGGCGTTTTTGAGATCAGCGGTGTTCCTGACGAACAGATGCATCCCTATCTGTTGATCGAATGCCCACGCATCACATTCCCCTTTGTCCGTCGGATCGTCAGCGATGTGACGCGCGACGGTGGTTTTCCACCGCTGAATTTGGAAACGATCGACTTCCTTGCGCTTTACCGGGCCGAGCTGGCCCGCCGCGCCGAAGCTGAAAAAGCAAAAGCGAATTAGGCACCCTTTTTCCAGACAGCGTCGTCGCCCAGTTTTGCCACAAATTCGGCATGGGCGGCGGCTTCTTCCTCGGTCAGGCGGGGCGGTAGCGACTTAGGCCGTGCCCTGGGGCGCCACGTATCCGCAGCTTGACCGCGGGAATTCGTCCTACCATCAGCCGCCAAAGCAAAATCCGGTTGCCGACCACCGATCAGTTCCAGGTACACCTCTGCCAGGATTTCACTGTCCAGCAAGGCGCCGTGCAGCGTGCGGGACGAGTTATCAATTTCAAACCGGCGACACAGAGCATCCAACGACGCAGGCGAGCCGGGAAACTTTCGCCGGGCGATGGCCAGAGTATCAATCGCCTGATCCATCGGCAAAAGTGGCCGGTTCACCCATCCAAGCTCTGCATTTAGAAATTTCATGTCAAAAGCGGCGTTATGGATGACAAGCTTTGCGTCGCCGACAAAATCCACGAAATCCTGCGCGATATCAGCAAAAACTGGTTTATCCCGTAGTGTTTCCTGACCAGGCTTGGGCGTTTGTGGTGGATCAAGCAAATCGGGCCCAATGCCATGCACGCCAAAGGCTTCCTCGGGCATCGACCGTTGCGGATTGATATATTGATGATAGGTCCGTCCAGTCGGGACATGACCCATCAGCTCGACCGCGCCAATCTCGACGATCCGGTCACCTTCACCAGGTTCAAACCCGGTCGTTTCTGTATCCAACACGATTTCACGCATGCGACTGCCCTGTTAATTGCGCGATAAGAGTCTGCACCGCCTGACGGGTGCCGTCCAGATCCCGCGTCTCTATGATATGATCCGCCCGATGGCGCTTTTGCGCGTCCGACATCTGCTTTGCCAAGATCATATCAAACTGCGTCTCTGTCATACCTGGTCGCGCCATCACGCGCGCCTTTTGGATGTCAGGCGGCACCGTCACGACAAGAACTGAGGTCAGCCAGTTCGCTGCCCCGGTTTCAAACAACAACGGAATATCAAAGACAACCAGCGGATCATCATGGCGTTCCATAAAGGCCTTGCGGTCCTCAGCAACAAGTGGATGCACCACTGCCTCAATCCGCTTCAACGCGTCTGGATCCGCGGAAATCACCTGCTTTAAGACATCGCGCGACACGGCGCCGGTGATTGTAGCCTCCGGATAAAGATCGGAAATGGGCTTAACTGCTGCCCCTCCGACCGAATACAATTTGTGGACTGTCGCATCTGCGTCCCAAACCGGGATACCCGCATCACGAAACATTTGTGCTGTTGTGGATTTCCCCATCCCGATGGAACCGGTCAGGCCCAAAAGATGCGTCATGCCAGGACTGCGCGCCGTGTGTGCTCATCAACCTCTGGCCGGGTTCCAAACCACCGTTCAAAACCTGGCACACCCTGATGCAATAACATGCCAAGCCCATCAATCGTCTCGCAGCCCTTATCAGCAGCAGCGTTCAAAAAAGGTGTGCGAAGGGGGTTGTACACAATATCTGTGACAACGGCACCAGCGCTAAGCTCTTCCAAAGAGACCTTGAATTCTGCCGCGCCCGCCATGCCTCACCACGTCGCGCTCCCGTACCAAAAATAAACAGACCCAACGCAGCCAAGTGATGAAGCTCATCTTGTACTGCCTGCTTGGCGAAAGCTTCGACCCATCCCCGTGTTGCGGGAGTCTTTCTCTTGGAATTGACCTTGAACCGCTTCACCCTGATCCGCGCGCACCATTCCAAATCCGTTGCGTAGTTTATGATCGCTTGCGCCGGTACGATGCCTTGACGGTTCAAAGTGGCATTAGCCGCGCCAGGATACAGTTTGCGGGCCATCTGGCGGATACCC
>JBCBGX010000026.1:0-19562 GCA_038526325.1 Pseudomonadota bacterium
CTTTGACGGTCAGGCGAAATTTGTGGACAGCGTGATGCCTATGGGCGCAATTACCAATGCCGCAGATACGCGTATTCACGATTTTCCATGGGCTGAAGGCGACCAAGGGACTGACTTAAGGTCGGTTCATTTGAATTGGAGCGCGGCGGTCAAAGGCCAGGTGAGATACCGTGTTCGGATGGATATCACCGACTAACGAAAGAGGGCGTCACTGTGCGCCCTTTTCCATTTCAGATTGCACGATGCCTCTAATTTGAGCATCGAGCGTGCCGTCCAGCAGCGCCATGTGATTTTTTGCGCGACAAGGCTGGCCATTTCGCCCGGTTTTTTGGCAGTTTGTGCTCAAATATCATGACCGCCGGACAGATACGATTACCTACGCCGCACGATTCCAGACGCAAGATGCTGTTCCAACGGCGCCCCGAGCACAAGGCGCGCTCAGGATCGTTGCAAAGCGTCGGGGCCAGGAGACCGTAATCGGCGAACTGCGTCAGGATGGGTCTCTAAAAGCACTGTTTCCCAAAGTCCGTGGCGCAGCGCTTGATGCCGTGTTCCTGAACACAGCAGGCGGTTTGACGGGCGGCGACCATATGAAGATCGATGCGACCGCACGGCAGGACGCGCATGTCATCGTGGCGTCCCAAGCTGCTGAGCGAGCATATCGCGCGCAACCCGGCCAAATTGCCGAGTCTCATGTCACGCTGGATGTAGGACCTGGTGGGCGTATTGATTGGTTGCCCCAGGAAACCATTCTGTTCGACCGGGCTGCGTTAAATCGGCGGCTGAGCGTACAACTTGCCAAGGATGCCACCGCCCTTGTGGTTGAGCCCATCATCTTTGGCAGAACAGCGATGGGAGAACAGGTTGACACCCTGCACTTCACTGATCGCTGGCAGGTTACGCGGGATGGCAAGTTGATCTTTGCTGATGCCATTCGCATGATTGGGGACGCCCATGCTTTGATGCAGCAGCCCGCAATTGGTGCGGGTGCTGGAGCTATGGCAACTGTTCTTTTGGCCAGCCCGATGGCCGCCGCCCTCGTTAACAGTTTAGAGGTTTCCGGTCTTGGCGGTGCGAGCCTGATCGCTGATGACATTTTGCTGGTCCGGTTGCTTGCTGCGGATGGCTTTGCTTTACGCGCAGAATTGATTCCTGTTGTAGAGGCGCTATCCTCGGCGCCGATCCCCCGTGTTTGGAGACTTTAGCTCATGCAACTGACGCCCCGTGAAAAGGATAAATTGCTGATCGCGATGGCCGCAGAAGTCGCGCGTAAACGGCTTGCCCGTGGTGTCAAACTGAATCACCCGGAGGCGATTGCGCTGATCACCGATGCCGTGGTTGAAGGCGCCCGCGATGGCCGATCTGTTGCTGACATGATGGAAGCAGGAGCTCAGGTCATTAGCCGAGACCAAGTGATGGATGGTATTGCCGAAATGATCCACGAAGTGCAGGTGGAGGCAACGTTCCCTGATGGCACGAAGCTTGTCACGGTTCATGACCCTATTCGGTAACACAAGCGAGGTATGTGGATGAAACCAGGCGAAATCATCGTGGGCGAGGGGGATCTGGTCCTCAACCCCGCTGCAACAGAAACAGTCGTTGAGGTTGCAAATACTGGTGACCGGCCTGTTCAGGTTGGGTCGCATTTCCACTTTGCCGAAACCAACACCGCGCTCGATTTTGACCGTGCAGCTGCGCATGGAAAACGCCTGAACATCGCTGCCGGTACGGCAGTTCGGTTTGAACCGGGACAACGCCGTGAAGTGACGTTGATACCGCTGTCTGGTGCGCGGAAGGTCTTTGGGTTCAATGGTAGGGTGATGGGGGATTTATGAGCATTTCGTTGGTTTATGCTGCAATGCAGAAAGATGCTGCGCTGCGGAAAGAAATTTGATAGTATCTTGGCAACCGTAACGCGTACCAAACGAGGATTCGTATGACACCTGCCTTTACACTCTCCCTTTCCGCCGAAGCGATGCATGCTGCAAGCGCTGTGATCGGTCAGCAAATGAAACTTGCGGAAGTCATGATCGATCAGACCTACGCCGCGCAGCGGGCGCTAATGACCCCTTATTGGAACGGTGACGAGGTCAAGCCGACTCCTCCGATTGCGAAAAAGGTGGTTAAAGCCAAAGCGGCGCCCAAAAAGCCGGTGGCAAAAAAACCTGCAAAGGCAGCCCCCAAGACCCAGCCTGTTTTTGCCTCGAAACAATCTAAACCCACGCCAAAAGCGACAACGACGAAATCGGCAGCAGTTAAGCCTGTCGCACCGATAGCTGCACCTGTCGCTGAGAAAGCTGCGCCTGCACCAAAGACGGCGGCATCCAAATCCGCACCAAAGGCCGTGGCTGCCAAACCTGCCGCGAAAAAACCTGCATCTGTGAAAGCGGTTGTCGAAGCCCCTAAAGTGGCCGAGGTAAAGAAAGCCGTGTCGCCAGCAAAGGCACCTGCTGCCACGAAGAAAGCAGCGACCAAAGTTGCTGCTAAGTCATCCGCGACGACAAAGGTTGCAGCGGCAGATCCCAAACCGAAAACAACCAAGCCTGCTGCAAAACCTGCTGGCGCAAAGACGGCCACTAAGCCTGCCAAAGCGAAAGCTGCCACAACACCCGTAAAGAAAACGGCCAGCCCCAAAGCTGCAGCCGCCAAGAAAACGGCTGAACCGAAAGCTAAGGTGTCGGCACCCAAAGCGGCATCCAAAAAGGCCGCGCCAGCAAAGGCAGCGGCAACTAAACCAACCACGAAAGCGCCCGCGCCAAAACCAGCGCCGGCAAAGGCAGAGCCGGCGCCTACCGTAGCAAAAGCAGCTTCTACCCCGAATGCGAAACCCGTTGCAGCGGCCGCCAATAAACCCAAGCCTAAATCTGTGACCGTTCCTGGCACGCCTTGGGATGGCGACAAAGCCCCTGCCAAGACCTAACCAATCCGGAGACCTATATGCCCGCTACGATCTCTCGCGCTGACTATGCCGCAATGTTTGGCCCCACCGTGGGGGATCGTGTCAGGCTCGCCGATACTGATCTGATTATCGAAGTTGAACGCGACCTGACGGCGGAAAAGGCAGGGACAGCAACAACCGGAGGCTCAGGCACGAACGCGCTGGCCTATGGGGAAGAGGTCAAATTCGGTGGTGGCAAGGTCATCCGCGACGGGATGGGGCAGTCTCAGGTCACACGTGCCGAAGGCGCTGTGGATACCGTTATCACCAATGCGCTGATCGTCGACTGGACCGGGATCATCAAGGCAGATGTCGGCCTGAAAGATGGGCAGATCGTCAAAATAGGCAAGGCGGGCAACCCCGACATGCAGCCGGGCGTTGATATCATCATCGGGCCGGGGACCGAGGCGATTGCCGGTGAAGGGCGCATCCTGACCGCTGGCGGAATTGACAGCCACATTCATTTCATCTGCCCGCAGCAAATCGAAGACGCGCTGCATTCTGGCCTGACAACGATGATCGGCGGCGGCACCGGCCCGGCCCACGGCACGTTGGCCACAACCTGTACACCAGGACCGTGGCATATCGGACGGATGCTGCAGGCAGCTGATGCGTTTCCAATGAATCTTGCCTTCGCAGGAAAGGGGAACGCCTCTTTGCCTGCGCCTTTGGAAGAGCAGGTGATGGGCGGCGCCTGCTGTCTGAAACTGCACGAGGATTGGGGAACCACACCTGCCGCCATCGACAATTGCCTGTCAGTTGCCGATGCGATGGATGTGCAGGTTATGATCCACACCGATACGCTGAATGAAAGCGGCTTTGTGGAAAACACCGTTGGTGCCATGAAGGGCCGGACCATCCATGCCTTCCATACCGAAGGGGCAGGCGGCGGCCACGCGCCAGATATCATCAAGATTTGTGGTGAGGCCCATGTGCTGCCATCTTCCACCAACCCGACACGGCCCTTTACGGTCAACACCGTTGATGAGCATTTGGACATGCTTATGGTTTGCCACCACCTCGACAAATCCATCCCCGAAGATGTGGCTTTTGCCGAAAGCCGTATCCGGCGAGAGACGATTGCCGCCGAAGACATCCTGCACGATATGGGCGCGTTCAGTATCATCGCCTCTGACAGTCAGGCGATGGGCCGTGTGGGCGAGGTGATCATTCGCACGTGGCAGACCGCGGATAAGATGAAAAAACAGCGCGGGACGCTGGCGGAAGAGACGGGCGACAATGACAATCTGCGCGTCCGCCGCTACATCGCGAAATACACCATTAACCCCGCTATTGCCCATGGGATCAGCGCCCATGTCGGATCAATTGAAGAAGGCAAGCGCGCCGATCTTTGTCTGTGGAACCCGGCCTTTTTCGGTGTGAAGCCGGAAATGGTCTTGATGGGCGGCACGATTGTCTGCGCCCAGATGGGTGATCCGAATGCATCCATCCCCACGCCGCAACCGGTCTATACACGGCCGATGTTCGGGGCCTATGGGCGATCGGTTGAAAACTCTGCCGTGACCTTTGTCAGCGCTGCAGCTCAGGATGTCGGTCTCAGCGATAGCTTGGGTCTTGCCAAAAAGACACTGCCTGTGATCAACACCCGAGGGATTGGCAAAGCGGACCTAAAGCTTAACGACGCCATGCCAAAAGTTGAGGTGAACCCAGAGACTTATGAGGTGCGTGCCGACGGCGAATTGCTCACGTGCCAACCCGCCGATGAACTGCCCATGGCACAGCGATATTTCCTGTTCTGAACAAGGCCAAATGCACAAGGTGCATAGGGGCTTTGCAGTTAAAGCGATTGTTGGATTTGCGCCGCAGCACTAAGTGATCAGTAGGGAGGATTGACCGCTGAATTCATGAGGCACGATATGGCACTCCGCCCCGACAACACTTTGATTACCAACCGCGAAATGCTTGCGGAATTGTTCCGCAAAATCGGTGAAATCCTTTCCGGTCTTGTGATGCGCAGCCCACAATACGCAGCAGTCGAGAAACTGAACCGGCTGAGCGATGCCGACCTCGCGGCAAAGGGCCTGACCAGAGCGCAAGTAGCAGAACAGCTTTTCCGCCACGACGGCTAGCCACGAACCATTGCATCCCGCACTTGGTCGCGTAATCTGACCGTGACGTTCTGAAACCGGGATGACACGCAATGATCATTCGCGCATGCCTTTTTGCTGTGATGGCCAGCCCTGCCTTGGCAGACTGTCCCACATCGGCCGATCTGGCGACGGGTATTAAGGCAACGCTTAGCGATGGCACGATCGAAGAATACCGGGCTTTCCGTCCCGGCCTTGTCGAGATTATCTCACGTCTTGAGGATGGCGTCACCACGCGCACATTGTTGGGGCAGGGGATCTACGTGATAGAGCTGGCCGATCTTGAGAATGGTCAAATTGTTCCAGATACACGCATCACGGCATCTTATCCCATGAACGCAGATGCAATGCCTTTGCCTGAACCAGACGGAAAGTGGAGCGTTGCGGTAGGCATGCGTGACGCCGGCGGCTTTTTTCAAGAAAAACAAAGCCATCGTTGGGGGGAGCTGACTCAGGCGACGTATCAGGGCTGCACCTACACCATGCTCCCAGGCCAGCTTGTCTATACTGGCGACGGCTATCGATATGACGAGGAAATCCATTATCTTCCCGAACTTGGCATAAGCCTGTTGATCTCATTTTCTGAGGATGGCGCGGTCCCGGACAAATACAGTTACAACGCGTTCGAGATCATGGGAAAGTAGCCATGACAGCCACCTCCCACAGCGTCGTTCACGCCAAAGTTGACGAGGCAACCGACACAGTATCGCTGGCCTATGATGCACGCCTGTTGCGGCGCAAGCGGCTCACGACCGATCAAGGCGAGCCGTTCCTGGTCGATCTTCCGCACACCACATCGGTTGATGCAGGCCATGCCTTTGTCCTGGAGGATGGACGACGCATTGTCGTCAAAGCCGCGGATGAGCCATTGATGAGGGTAACCGGCGATCTCGTCCGCTTGGTTTGGCATATTGGAAATCGTCATGCGCCCTGCGCCATCGAAGACCAAGCCGTTGTTGTTCAGCGGGAAAAAGTCATGCGTACGATGCTAGAGCAGCTTGGGGCGCAGGTTACAGATTTTGACGGGCCCTTCACACCCGAAGGCGGCGCCTATGGTCATGGCCGCACGATGGGCCACGACCACAGCCATTCCCATGCGCACTAAAGACCTGCTGACTCTCACGCAATGGCTGTCACCGGCCTACCCGGTCGGCTCTTTTGCGTGGTCCCATGGGCTCGAACGAGCCGTCGGGCGAGGGGATGTCAAAGACGCGGCAGATCTCACCGCTTGGCTTGGGGATGTGCTGGCCCACGGGGCAGGACGATCAGATGCGATCCTGTTATGTGCAGCTTTTGACGCCGACGATCTTGCGCCTATTGCCGATCTGGCTGCAGCGCTGGCACCATCTCGCGAAAGACGAATGGAAACGATGCAGCAAGGCGCGGCCTTTGCCGCCACAACGCGCGCGGTTTGGGGATTTGATCTGCCCGATATGGCCTATCCTGTCGCCGTCGGACGCGCGGCTGGTCTGGCCAATATCCCCATCGAACCAACGGTCACGCTTTGGCTTCAGGCATTTGCCAGCAACCTGACCCAATGTGCCCAAAGATTGCTGCCCTTGGGCCAAACGGAAGGGCAACGCATTCTGCGCGACCTCGCACCCTTGATGACAGACATCGGCAAGCAAGCCATGTCCGCATCGCTTGACGATATCGGCTCTGCCACTTTTGCGGTTGATACGGCCTCTATGCAGCACGCCGAACAGTATTCCCGGATTTTCCGGTCATGACCGTGGTGCTCTTGCTGATGCTTGGCGTGATCGCGTTGATCCACGCACTTTGGGGGCTTCAGATTTGGGTCCCGATCCGCGATGAGGAGCAATTGGCGCGTACCGTTGTCGGCGCAAAAGGTGTCACACGCATGCCTGGTCCCATCCCTTGCTTTCTGGTGGTTGCAGGCTTTCTGGTCGTTATGCTGGCGCTGCGATTGCCAGAGGTAGCACTGTTCCGGTTGGTACTCTGGGGCGCGTTTGCAGTCTTTCTTCTAAGGGGCTGCATTGCTTACACGACGGTTTGGCGACGCATGACCCCCGAACAACCCTTTGCCAAATTGGATCAGACCTATTACGTCCCACTATGTTTGGTCATCGCGGTATTGCTTTTGACAATCTTGCTGGGAGGCGCCTGAATGTCACCAAATGGACCTTTGCGTGTTGGCATTGGTGGCCCCGTTGGGGCTGGCAAGACCACGCTGACGGCTGCGCTTGCGTCAAAGCTCAAGGATCAGATCAGTCTTGGTGTCATCACCAATGATATTTACACACAGGAAGACGCAGAGGCATTGATGCGCATGCAGATTTTACCTGCGGACCGCGTGATGGGTGTCGAAACCGGCGGCTGCCCCCATACGGCGATCCGCGAGGATGCATCGATCAACCTTGCTGCAGTGGCCGAAATGCGGAATCGGCATGCCGACCTGGACCTCATCCTTATCGAAAGCGGGGGCGACAATCTTTCGGCTACATTCAGCCCCGAACTGGCGGATGTGACAGTCTATGTGATCGACGTTGCTGCAGGCGAGGAAATTCCCCGCAAGGGCGGCCCTGCCATCACCCGTTCCGACATTCTGGTTATCAACAAAACCGACCTGGCACCGCATGTCGGCGCGTCTCTTGATGTGATGGCCCGCGACGCGGCACGCATGCGAGGTGATCTGCCGGTGGTCTTTGCCAGTTTGCGGCAGGGAGAGGGGACCGACCAGATAAGCGCATTGCTCCATCAAATTGGTGGACTTTAGGCATACCACCTTGCGGAACGGCACGAAGGCTATCGCAACAGCACGTCACAGTCTTTTTCAAACGACTAAATCGGCAAGACCGTTTGGTGGCGACAACAGGCATGCTGGTCAGACACCAACTTTTGCGACCGCTCATGGTAAACCCCAGAATTGCGCATTGTCCGACTCCCACCCCTGCGAATAGCCTGGACGTGTCGGACCTCGCAATGCGGCCGATGTCTCCATCGATCTCAGGATCGGATGATCACCTGCAATATTCCCCCTCTATCACTTGGCCTGAATTGGTGACTGTCGAAGTTGTGTAATTGTAGCAGTCCGGATTGCCGGATGGCGCATAGCGGATGTAGTAATCCTCACCGTCGTAGCTGTAGTCCATGCTGCGGCTGCCATCGGGGTTCTGTGTGAAAACCAGATTTTCCACCCCGCCGCGAGGCGGGCGACCCGGCTCGACCTGACCACCGTCAACGGCGCTAAGGGGGCGCACGCGCGGCAATCTATCAAAGTCATCAACGGCGCCCATAAGGCATTGCACGATATACGGCGCATCGACAGAGGTGTGATAGCGATATCCGAACGTGTCGTCGAGCTGGCCGTTGCATACGTCCAAAGCGTCTTCTGGAATGATCGAGCCGTCCGGATTTACGTCGCCGTAAATCGGATATCCGTCGAAGGCCCACCCAATGATTGCGTTGGGCCCCGCATTCTCCATCTGCTCAATCATACAGGTCGGCGTGACGTGATAATGGTAATCGTCCCCTCGGCCGGCATGACCGCCACATATGTCGAGTTGTCCGGTCTGAAATGTGTCGTGTTGAGCTTGATGATGGGCAAGATCTTCTACGCTCATTTCACCGCCACCGGTATAGTCGTAGATCGGCACGCCATTTACGGCGACACCAAGTGCTGCATCGCGCGTCAAGGGGGTCCCCGTGAATTCCGGAACAAGAAGGATTGGTGCGCCGTACTCTGCCGGGACAGGGACCTGTTCATTTGTTGCTATGATCCCGGTCATAAGGTCATGGTCCGGATAGGTATCAGAGGTCAGGGTCGCATGCGTGTCAGAGCAAGTCACGCTAACGCTATCGCTGAACCCGGCGTCTTCTACTGATTGCGCGATGGCGGTACAATGGTCGTCATGTGCGCTGGCGGGTAGGGCAAGCACCAAGAAAAGAGGTGCCAAAAGGGGAAGGTGTTTCATGGTCTAGGCCTTTCCAGAGTTCTTATTTGACGAGCATTCGGCACATCCCAACCTTACTATGTTTAGGGTTGGGATCCCAGTTGAATTGGGCGTGGTCGACCCATCTAGTGCTCCCGTAACCGCCTCTGGGATCGACCCTTCGAGCGGCGCAAAGGTCCGCGACGGGCCAAGCTGGTTCATTATAATCGGCGAAAGTCTTAATCATGACACCGATTACACGCCAGCGACCGATCGCAAATCTAAGGTTGACTGGATTAAATACCATTTTGGTGGCGATAGGGCGATCGTTTCGCATGGCGACATCACTGCGATTTATCCGCATCTCGAACCGGTGACTGACCAAAAACCTTGCACATGACGGTCCTGTTTTATCTAAGCCAGCGGTCAACCCAATA
The DNA here is from genome assembly GCA_038526325.1 of Pseudomonadota bacterium. Lineage (GTDB taxonomy): Bacteria > Pseudomonadota > Alphaproteobacteria > Rhodobacterales > Rhodobacteraceae > Yoonia. Next base: position 9,377 of record JBCBGX010000026.1, read on the forward strand.
AGGGCGGATCTTGGTCCATGGCGCATGGAAAGCTCCAGTCAGTTTGCATAGTTAAACGGACCAGGGCTGCAATTCCGTCGGAAAAGAAGCGGCGGTATCCCCAAATGGGAGCAATAACCACAATACTGCAAACGCAGCCTAAAACGTTGACCAAATGTTCAGTTTCAACGCACTCCCCCCATCGCCTGTCAGGCCTTTGACGGCACCAAGGCTGATGCGGTGGTTTTCGGTGAGTGTGAAGATCACCGAAGGATTGATCTTGGCATAAACATCGCCGCTGAACCCCTCACCTGTCTGCAATTGCAAGGTCGTTGTCCAGCGCGCTGTCAAATTATGCCCCCAGGTCAGATCGGCCTTTGACCGAAACGCTTCGGTCAGTTCACCGTAGGTGGCGGTGTAATCCAACGCATACCAGCCCGAGGTGTAGCTTCGCCCCCAAAACAGGCCACCTTGTGTCAGGTTTTCACGTGGATTGTATTCATCTACCCGCGCGCCAAAGCCAAGGCTTGCTGCAAATCGGTCCCGTCCAGTCACATCACCCAATGGGAACCGAGCAAACACAAAACCGGTCTGGATGCGGCCCTGATCTGCCGTATGATAGTCAATTCCAAATGTTAGCCGTTCGGTCAGGCCATATTCCAGATAAAAGGTCGGATCATAGTGCACGGGCAATTCTGCACCGTCCGACAAAAGGAAATTCCCACCGGATGACACAAAAACGTGGCCTTTTTCTCGTGCCCAAGCACCCGCACCAACGGGCTGTGGTACATCCAAAAGGCAAATTATCGCCAGCACCAACCGCATCAAACGCTCTTCTTTTCCCTTTTGGGACGGTGGCAAAAACTGGTTAATTGACGGTTAAGTCTGATCAAGACCTTGGCGTGCGGCGCAGTTTTAGCGCATAGGCCGGCAGGGCGAAAAGCTCCCTGATATATTGCTTGATATGCAGGTGACCGGCTGGCGGGCTGTCGACCACGGCACGCAACCGGAAATGTGACGCAACCAATCCTGCGCGGCGTGCATGATACCGATCGGTGACGATGATAATGTTAGGGCCGGGCAACAATGGAAGGGCGTTGCGGATGTTTTCCAGCGTTGTGGTCGACGTGTTCTCTGTCAAAATAACGTCATCAGGCACGCCGGCCGATACCAAAAGCGAGCGCATCGCTTCCGCTTCGGTTGGCGCGTGTTGGCCCAAACCACCGCAGGCCACGACCAGTGGTGCGCGGCCTGCGTGCCACAAAGTTGCAGCATGCGTGGTGCGCCGAACCAAGGTTGGCGATGGGCCATTTTGCCAGACAGCCGCACCCAGTATTACAATCGCATCCATAATATTTGTCTAACGGCCACATCCCAATCAGAAAAGTAGGCTGAAGTTGTCAAGAAATTGACTTCGTCCAAGCAGGATGTCTTGGATTCCTGTTCAATCTGATGATGATAGGAGGTGGAGGAGCGCGCGCATTTGGCCGCCGCAGACAAAAAACTCGGGGGAATACCTAGCATGACCGATCAGCCAACCGGAACCTATGCACCATCAGCGGAAATGGCAGCAAACGCCCACGCGGACAAAGCCAAATATGACGCGATGTACGCCGCTTCAATCAATGATCCCGAAGGGTTTTGGGCTGAGCACGGTAAGCGGATCGATTGGATCAAGCCGTTTACGAAGGTTAAGAATACCAGCTTCGCGCCCGGCAATGTCGATATCAAATGGTTTGAGGATGGCACGCTGAATGTCAGCGCAAACTGCATTGACCGGCATCTGGAAACGCGTGGTGATCAAACAGCCATCATCTGGGAGCCTGACGATCCAAACGATGATCCGCTTCACATCACCTACGCGATGCTGCACGAAAAAACATCGCTGATGGCCAATGTGCTAAAGGAAATGAGCGTCGGCAAAGGCGATCGTGTGGTGATCTACCTTCCCATGATTCCTGAAGCAGCTTATGCGATGCTCGCCTGCGCCCGGATCGGGGCGATCCATTCCATCGTGTTCGCAGGTTTCTCGGCAGAGGCGCTGGGTGCCCGTATCAATGCCTGCGACGCCAAGGTCGTGATCACTTCTGATGGGGCGCCACGTGGCGGCCGTGTCACGAACCTGAAAGACAACGTTAATCAGGCGCTGATCAACGTGATTCACGACTGCAAATGCCTCGTCGTGAAGCGCACCGGTCAGCAGGTCGCATGGCGTGGTGAAAGCGATGTCTGGTTGCACGAGATGGAAGAAAAGGTCAGTGCTGATTGCCCGCCCGAGGAAATGGGGGCCGAAGATCCGCTTTTCATACTTTACACCTCTGGTTCCACCGGCCAGCCCAAGGGCGTGGTGCACACAACAGGCGGTTACATCGTCTACGCAGCGATGACCCAAGAATACACGTTTGACTATCACGATGGTGACATCTTCTGGTGTACCGCAGACGTGGGTTGGGTCACGGGGCATAGCTACATCGTCTATGGCCCGCTTGCGAACGGTGCCACGACAATCATGTTTGAAGGCGTGCCAACCTACCCGGATGCGGGCCGGTTCTGGCAGGTTTGCGAGAAATACAAGGTTAACCAGTTCTACACGGCCCCTACCGCCATCCGCGCACTGATGGGTGCAGGCGACGACTGGGTAAAGAAGTATGATCTTTCATCGCTGAAATTGCTCGGCTCAGTCGGCGAACCAATCAATCCAGAGGCATGGAGCTGGTATTACAACACTGTCGGCGGCGGACGCTGCCCCATCGTGGATACCTTCTGGCAGACTGAAACAGGGGGCCATATGCTGACCCCGCTACCGGGCGCCACCACGCTGAAACCGGGTGCGGCCCAGACGCCATTTTTCGGCGTGAAACCAGTCGTTCTTGAACCGACCAGTGGTGAAGAAATTCATGGCAACGATGTCGAAGGTGTCCTGTGCATCGGCGACAGCTGGCCTGGCCAGATGCGCACCGTCTGGGGCGATCATGCCCGGTTCGAAAAGACCTATTTTGGCGATTATGCTGGTTATTATTTCTCTGGTGACGGCTGCAAACGGGATGCCGATGGCGATTACTGGGTCACGGGCCGTGTGGATGATGTGATTAACGTCTCTGGTCATCGCATGGGCACGGCAGAGGTCGAAAGCGCGCTGGTCGCCCATGCCAAAGTCGCCGAAGCTGCGGTGGTGGGCTACCCGCATGATATCAAGGGGCAGGGTATCTATGCCTACGTGACCTTGATGAATGGCGAAGAGCCTAGCGATGCCCTGCGCAAGGAACTTGAAACCTGGGTTCGCGCCGAGATTGGCCCAATTGCCAAGCCCGATCTGATCCAATGGGCTCCGGGTCTGCCCAAGACACGCTCTGGCAAGATCATGCGCCGCATTTTGCGCAAAATCGCCGAGGATGATTTCGGTGCGCTGGGCGATACTTCGACCCTCGCAGACCCATCGGTCGTGGATGAATTGATCGAGAACCGCATGAACCGCGGCTAAGCCGACACTCGTATCAAATGAAGGCCCGCGCGATATCTATTGCGCGGGCTTTTCTGTTGATTGGCGCATGCTTGCTGAGATTTGTAGGTTCGAGTAGACTAAGATCATCAACACTGCGCAATTACCGCGCGCCGCACGATACCAAATACCCTTCATAATACGTGCATCGTCCCGAGTTCGCCTAAGTTACCCGATTGTCCAAATTCAGTTTAAGCGAATCTGCCGTGAATGCGGCAGGTGATTGATCGGAGAAATTGAATGGAAAAAGGCACCATGACTTTTCGCCAACGGGTCATCCTGGCCTGTATCGCAGCAGGCGCGGCCGTTGCGGCCTCAATCATCGCTGTATCCAGCGACTATTTTGGTACAGGCGCTTCCACCGTAACCCAAGATACCGCGCCTGCCGTTGATTGCGAAGTGCAAGAGAATACCGGCGACGGAAATGTGCAATTGTGCGGCTCCGGCAACACGATAACAGTCTCCCAATGAGGTGGTTCATCATCTGTCTTATCGCGACAGCCAATATCGCACTGGCTCAGCAAACGATTGACGGGAAATGCAATGTGCAGCTGGGACCAAACTCCAACGACAATAACATTACCATCATTTGCCCTCCGGATCTCTCATTCGGCGGTCTCAGCCTGTTTGGTGGCAAGGTATCGTCCGTTGAATTTGAGCTTCAGTCGCAAGGTTTGCAGAGGGGGACCCGCGACTTTGAATTGATCATCAAAAACACGACGGAAAACGCGATTGTCGATCTCGAGCTAAGCTGGTTGACCATGATCGACGACAATGGGCAAATATACTCGATTGATGTCATTGAAATGCAATGGATGGACCGCGCCTTTCGGGCGCAGCTTTTGCCCGATCGACCTGTTCGATTTCCGATCAGGCTTAAGCAACCCATCGCGCTGGATGCAACAGAAATCTATATGACGCTCGACAACGCCCGCTTTCAGATCCGGGGTGCGACGCTCCCGTTTCAGGCGCCGTTACCGCCAATAGAGTGGTCCGCGAAATTGGTGACCGCACCTGTTTTGGACGATGCGCTGGCCGACCGCATCGCACAAACCAGGGCTGTTCAGGCAGAGCTGGGTCGGCTTGGCTATTACAATCTGCCAATAGACGGCCAATGGGGGCAGGGATCTGCGAACGCCCTGAGGGCCTTGCAACGGGACTTGGAGGAAGACGCGACCGGACGGATAGAAGATGGTATTCGGCTGTTGCCGATGATGCGACAGCGCTAACAGTGGCTTTCTGTAGCGGTCTTACTATGTCAGTCGCATGGCTTGCATTCTTTGGTTCAAACGGGATTTGCGGGTAGTCGATCACCCGGCATTGGCGCGTGCCGCTGCGGCAGGGCCAGTACTGCCGCTTTACATTGTGGAGCCGGACTATTGGTCGGAACCAGATGTTTCAGGCCGTCAATGGGCCTTTGTGCGTGAAAGCCTGGCGGATTTGCAAACGCAATTGGCCGCGGTTGGTCTGACGCTGACGATCAAGGTTGGACCGGCACCTGATGTGTTGGAAGACCTGCGGCAGCGCCACAATATCACCGCCATGGTCAGTCATGAGGAAACGGGTAATGCCTGGACCTACGCTCGTGATCTGGCTGTCGCCGATTGGGCGCGAACGCAAGGTGTGGTCTGGACAGAACTGGCGCAATCGGGCGTGGTCCGCCGTTTGAATGGCCGTGATGGCTGGGCCAAGGCGCGCAACGCGTTTCTGCGCCAAGACCAGGTGCCAGTGCCATCGGGTGTGCAGGGAATTGATGTGTCGTCAGATGATCTTCCGATATTGGCCGATGACCATTGCCCTGACCGCCAAAAGGGAGGCCGCGCAATGGCATTGTCGACGCTGGGTGGGTTTCTGACGGAGCGGGGCAAGACTTATCGCCGTGATATGTCATCTCCACTTACGGGAGAGACGGCCTGCTCTCGCCTATCGCCCTATCTTGCCTATGGCTGCTTGTCCGGGCGAGAGGCTGCACAAGCGGGTGCCGCACGGCAGCGCGAGGTGAGCGGCGATTGGGCCAAATCGCTCAAGTCCTATCAATCCCGCCTCGCCTGGCGCGACCACTTCATGCAAAAGCTGGAAGATGAGCCAGAACTGGAAACGCGCTGCTTGCATTCTGCCTATCAAGGGTTGCGCGGCGATGATCAGGCGCGGCGCGAGGCGTGGAAAAAGGGCGAAACAGGCCTGCCCTTTGTGGATGCCTGCATGCGGTATCTTGCTGCAACCGGCTGGCTGAATTTCCGGATGCGGTCGATGGTGATGGCAGTGGCCTCCTACCATCTCTGGCTTGACTGGCGGCAAACCGGGCTGCATTTGGCGCGACAGTTCACTGATTACGAACCAGGCATTCACTGGCCGCAGGTGCAAATGCAATCAGGTACCACTGGGATGAACACGGTGCGAATCTACAACCCAATCAAACAGGGGCACGACCAGGACCCGACGGGTATTTTCACGCGCAAATGGGTTCCTGAATTGGCAACAGTGCCAGATGTTCATCTACAAGAACCCTGGACATGGGAAGGCGGCTCTGGCCTGGCCTACCCTGGACCAATCGTCGATGTAGCCGCCGGGGCACGTCATGCGCGTGATCAGATATGGGCGATCCGCAAAGGTGCCGCCTTCCGGGATGAGGCGGAGAAAGTCATCGACAAACACGCGAGCCGAAAGGACCCACAACGTCATTTTGTAAATGACCGGGCACCGCGATCTCACCCCAAGACAGACCCGCGACAAAGCGCATTTGATTTTTAGAAAACCAGATCAACGTTAAGCAACGCAAGACAAAGCTGACATTATCCGAATTTGACAAAATCCGTTTTGATCAGCGTAGAATTGCCGCTACATGGCCTGCACGCTGCCACAGCGTTGCCGCGATCCAATGTGATCTCTACGGTTCATTCCATCGGAAAAAGGGACGCCGATATGCACCGTATAATGAGCCTCGTGGCAGGGATCGCCTTGTGTGTTTTTGCGTCAAGCGCTGTCGCGTCAAGCACCTGCGTGGCCCCTCAAAACGTCAATCAGCTTGCCACAGAAATTGCCGCCGGTGTGAATGCGAACCGACGTGCGGGGGGGCAGGCCCCATTACGGTTCAATCGCAGGCTCGGTCAGGCCGCTATGGTGCATGCGTGTGATATGCTTCGAAATAATTTCTTTGATCATCGTGGCTCTGATGGGTCAAATTCGCAGCGCCGGGTTCGGAATGCTGGCTATGAGGATTGTATCGTTGCTGAAAACATCGCCTGGGGCTATCCGCGTGCAGAGCAGATTGTCAGCGGCTGGATGAATTCACCTGGTCACCGCCGAAACATGATGCATCCCCGCGTTGAAGAATTTGGGGTTGGTATCACACAAGGGCCAAAAGGACCGTATTGGGTCCTGGTGGTCGGTAAGCGTTGCTGAGATCGAAACAGTTTTTGTCACAAAAATTGGGTGCAAATCCTGTAAAGCGCTTTGGCATGGACTTTTCGTAACGAAAAGTCTGTCGCCTCAAACATCGATCCAGATGGTAACCGGACCATCATTGACAAGACTGACAGCCATATCAGCCCCGAACTCGCCAGTTGCTGTCTTGAGCCCGGAGGCGGCTATCTCTTCCACGAAAGATCGATAAAGCGCGCGGCCCTCCTCTGGTTTTGCTGCCTGAGAAAAGCCCGGCCTGTTCCCGCGTGACGTATCGGCGGCCAAGGTAAACTGACTGACGATTAGGGCGGCTCCGCCGGTATCCAAAAGTGATCGGTTCATCCTGCCCGTGTCATCTGCAAAGATGCGCAGCTTTGTCACTTTCGCAGCAAGCATCGCAGGTTTGGATGCGTCATCCCCGTCCATCGCACAAACTAGGATCAGCATCCCAGGTCCAATCTGCCCGATGATCTGGCTGTCGACACGCACGGCAGCTTCCGTCACGCGCTGGATCAGTGCCCTCATAATTCAGCGGCCCAGGGTGGGTTGGCCCCCGCACGGCTGACCGTGATCGCTGCAACCTTCGCGCCATAGCCTGCCGCTTGACCAAGCTGGGCGTCAGTTGCTGTCGAAATATCTGCCTTTGTCAACAGACCCTGTCTGTCCAGTGATGCAAGGAAACCAGCACTAAATGTGTCGCCGGCACCCACGGTGTCGACCACCTTTGCCTTTTCAGCAGGGACATCAAAGGACCCACGCTTGGTCATGACGCTGACCCCATCTGCGCCTCGGGTCAGCAAGATGATGCATGCGCCTGTGTCTTGCAAAAGTGCCTCTGCGTCCGTAGTTCCGGTGATCCATTCCAGGTCCTCATCCGACGTCTTGATGATATCCGCAGATCCAAGCATTCGGGTCAGCCGGGCGCGATAGGTCGCTTCGTCGGTGACATAGTCCGGCCGAATGTTCGGGTCAATCATCGTCACACGCGACGCAGCCTCGCGCAGCATCAGCGCTTCGTAGGCCGCGCCGCACGGCTCAACCACCAATGAAATACCGCCGAAGAAAAGAGCATCGGATGTCACATGGGGCAAATCTTCCACAGCCAGCATGCGACCTGCTGTGTTTTCATCATAAAAGGCGTAAGAGGCATGGCCATCAGTCAGCGTTACAAAGGCGAGCGTGGTAGGGCGATTGCTGATGGCCGCGGGGCGGCTGTCCACGCCTGACGCCCGCAGTTCTGCGCGCAATATTTCGCCAAAAAGATCTGACGACAGCCCACTAAAGAACTCAACCGGGGCCCCAAGCCGACCCAATGCAATCGCCGTATTGAAGACGGATCCACCCGCATGGGGAACAAATCCATCAACGCCGTCTGCTGTTTGCCTAGGCAGCATGTCAATCAGGGCTTCACCGCAACACAGGATCATCGTTTTCCTCCAGATTTACTGGCTGTTAGCGATAACAACTCCTGCAATCAATGCAAGAATGATCCCAATGATGACTGCAAATGCAATCTTCCAGACAGAGTAAGGACGTTCGCCCTGAACACGGCCTGTCCGCCCGTTGACGACAAATCTATAACTCCGCCCGCGATATTTGTAGGCCGCCAACCAAACTGGCAGCAAAATATGCTTGAAGGTGACATCCGAGATATCCGTATTCACTGAGCCGATCCGCTGATCATCCCCGCCAATGTCATACTTGATGTCGCGCCGGATCATCCGGTCCATATACGCGCGCGCCTCGCCGAACCCATCAACCAGTTCCACCTGGTACCCCTCAGCCCGAAATCCGGCAAGGTATTCCGGCTTGTAAGGTTCCAAGGCCGACAGATCCCAAGGTTCCAGCCCATCGGTGTATTTCTTTGGCAGCGACTTTGAGGCCAGCACCAGCACATCATCAAAAAATCGTGCGACCCGGCCTGAAACGCGGCGCCAACGTGTCTTGCGTACACGTACCTGTTTGCGCTTGCCGTCCCGGACCACTGTCTTGGTTTCGTAATAGTGCGTGCCCCGCTGGCCGGAATACCGCGTTTTGGTATCCGCATCGAAGGTCCAGTAGGGGACATAGATGCCGTTCATCTTGCGCCCCTTGCGAGCATATTCGGTCAGCCCATTTGGGGCAAACCACAGGCTGCCCAACCAGTCAGTGACCGCATCTCGGGCTTGCTTTTCTTCAAGATGAAAGGGCAATAGACCGCGTGGTTTGATATGGCGGTGCGTTCCCGTATCTGTCACCACCGGAGTGGCACAAAAGGGGCACTCTGCTGCGTGCAGATCAGCGTTAAATTCTGTCTGCGCCCCGCAATTGGGGCAAGTGATGACGCGGGTTTCCTCGATATCCTCCGCCGCCAGTTGCGCGTTTACACCTTTGCGGAAATCCAGTTCGCGGATCGCACCGGTCCAGGGGCCATTATCACTGATCGCCTGAATGTTCCCGCAATGGTCACAGATCAGTTGGTTGTCACCAGGATCAAACCGCAAATCTCCCCCGCAAGCATCGCAGGGAAAGCGGTGTTCGGCCTGAACTGACGCCTTCTCGTTCATCACAGATACTTATGCACAAAGCGGGGGGTCATCACGCGTAAGGCCCCATCGAACAGCGCGTTATGCCGCCAAAAGTGGAAAAGCCCATGAAATGTCGCCGCCCCCAGCAGCACCAGCAAAGCGTTCCACCCAGTGTCATGCGGCGCCAACCCCAAAAGGGCACTGGCATTCAACACCACAGCAATGCCCAACAGCGCATACATACCCCGATGCATCCATGGATAGGCTGTCCGCAAACTGCCCTGCAGTTTCGGCCCGGGCTTGCACATCATGCCGCGGGTTAGCGCCATCGCGATCCAGACAGCACCCCCTGTCACAAAGAGCCACCGCACGACTACATCCGACGTCCCGCCTTTGACCATCATAAGTAGCAAAAGCAGGGTCGACCAATGCAACAGGATCGTCAGGCGGCGCCGGGTCATACAGGCGGCGGCGGTGGTGGCATTACGGTAAACAACTGCGCCAGCTCCGTCACATCCTCGGCCTTCATCCAGCCGTCCTGGCCTTGTGTCCAAACCATGCTGTCACGGCTCATCTTGCCGTCCGTCACCATTCGGCCCAACGCGGCCTTGGAAAACGGACCCGTCACATTCCCGCCCTCGGCAATATGCCAGACATGCTCGACCGGTGGCGGCGGCGGGGCAGGCGGCGTCACCATGGTCTGGCCACCCGGACCGCCCTGGTTCATCACCATATTGCCCATTTGCATGCCCATCCCGGCACCCATCCCCATTCCCATGGCATTGCTGGCAGAGGACCC
>JBCBGX010000027.1:0-19503 GCA_038526325.1 Pseudomonadota bacterium
GACGCTCTGAAAATATGTTGTTGTTCCGGACTATTCTGTTTGGCTCTTGATAACTGTCCTTTCAGGGTGATGTGACTTCGTATCGTCGGTCGCCACTGGCCGGACGCAAGTTTGGCCGGGCCGAACCTTGTTCCCAAGCGTACCGGCGATACGGGTTTACACAGGCGCTGTTTGCCCTCTTGCAGACTCAGGCGGCCTTCCCTATATGAACTGTAACAGCGGCGCCTCGGCTTCCACCCCCAAGGCTCCACCGGGAAACATCAACGGGCCGCGCGCCCGTTTTTTTATGCTTATGAAAGATATGAACGACCTGATCGCCAAAGCGGCCATTGACCGTCGCATCGCAGAGATTGTCACCCCCATTGTCGAAGACATGGGGTTCGAAGTTGTGCGCGTGCGGATGATGAGCGGCAAGGACACGATAGTCCAGATCATGGTCCAGCGTCCTGACGGCCAGATAGAGGTCGATGAATGTGGGCAGATTTCCACCGCGTTGAGTGCTGTACTGGATGTCGAAGACCCGATCCTTGACGAATACAATCTAGAGGTTTCCAGCCCCGGCATTGACCGCCCCCTGACCCGTCTCAAGGATTTTGACCAGTGGGAAGGGTTTGAGGCGAAAGTCGAGACCGAACAATTGATCGATGGCCGCCGCCGCTTCAAAGGGCAGCTCGCCGGAACTGAGGGCGATGAGATCCTGATTAACATCGCCGAAGGCACGGTTGGTTTGAAATTCGACTGGCTATCAGATGCGAAATTGGTCCTGACAGATGACTTGATCCGCGACGTACTGCGCGGACGCAAAGATGCGGGTCAAATTGATGAGACCCAATTTGATGAGATTGAAACGATCATAGAAGGTGAGGAGAACACCTAATGGCTTACACATCAGCCAACCAGCTGGAACTTTTGCAAACGGCCGAAGCTGTTGCACGCGAGAAGAACATCGAACCCGGCTTGGTGGTCGAGGCGATGGAAGAATCGCTCGCTCGGGCGGCAAAGTCCCGCTACGGCGCTGAGATGGACATTCGCGTTTCTATTGATCGCAAGACCGGCAAGGCAACATTCACCCGTGTCCGCACCGTGGTCGACGAGGAAGAGCTTGAAAACTATCAGGCAGAATTCACAGTCGAACAAGCCAAGCAATACATGGAAAACCCCGAAGTTGGGCAGCAATTCATTGAAGAAGTGCCGCCCGTTGAACTTGGCCGGATCGCAGCGCAATCTGCCAAGCAGGTTATCCTGCAAAAGGTTCGCGAGGCCGAGCGCGACAAGCAGTATGAAGAATTCAAGGACAAGGCGGGCACGATCATCAACGCGCTCGTCAAGCGCGAAGAGTACGGTAATGTGGTTGTCGATGTGGGTGCTGGAGAAGCTGTCTTGCGCCGCAACGAAAAGATCGGGCGCGAAGCTTATCGCCCGAATGACCGCATCCGTTGTTATATAAAGGATGTGCGCCGCGAACAGCGCGGACCGCAGATTTTCCTGTCGCGGACTGCGCCGGAATTCATGGCCGAACTATTCAAAATGGAAGTGCCCGAGATCTACGAGGGCGTTATTGAGATTAAGGCCGTGGCGCGCGACCCGGGCTCCCGCGCGAAGATCGCCGTGATATCCTATGACGGCTCGATCGACCCTGTTGGTGCTTGCGTTGGTATGCGCGGCAGTCGGGTGCAGGCGGTTGTGAACGAATTGCAGGGCGAAAAGATCGATATCATCCCCTGGAATGAAGATATGCCAACCTTCCTTGTGAACGCCTTGCAACCTGCCGAGGTCAGCAAGGTGGTTCTGGATGAAGAAGCAGGCAAAATCGAAGTCGTCGTGCCTGAGGAACAGCTGTCGCTTGCCATTGGCCGTCGCGGTCAAAATGTGCGTCTGGCCAGCCAGCTCACCGGGCTCGACATCGACATCATGACCGAGGAAGAAGAATCGAAGCGTCGTCAGGCCGAATTCGAACTGCGCACAAAACTCTTCATGGAGACCCTTGATCTGGACGAATTCTTTGCCCAACTACTGGTATCCGAAGGATTTACAAACCTTGAAGAGGTGGCGTACGTCGAAGTTGATGAGCTTTTGGTCATCGAGGGCGTAGACGAAGACACGGCGGGCGAATTGCAGGCTCGGGCGCGCGACTATCTGGAAGAGCAGGCGAAAAAGGCGATTGAAGCTGCTCGCGCGTTGGGTGTCGAAGACAGCCTTATTAATTTCGAAGGTCTGACGCCACAGATGCTCGAAGCGCTCGGCAAAGACGATGTGAAGACATTGGAAGACTTTGCCACCTGTGCAGACTGGGAACTGGCCGGTGGTTGGACCACTATCGATGGCGAACGAGTGAAAGATGATGGTGTTCTTGAGCCGTTTGATGTGTCGCTTGAAGAGGCGCAAGATATGATCATGACTGCCCGTGTCATGTTGGGCTGGGTTGATCCAGCGGAATTGGAAGCCCAAGCGGCCGAGGTCGAAGAAACCGAGACCGAGGAGGCGGAGGCCTGATTTCAGGCCTTCGAGGTCTGAAAATATGGCACGTGGGGGTCATAACAAGGAACGCGGCGATGCAGACCGCAAATGCATCGTCACGGGTGAAGTTCAGCCAAAGGCCGGGCTCATTAGATTTGTTGTGGGACCTGACAATCAGGTCGTGCCAGATGTTCTGGGAAAGCTGCCAGGGCGCGGTATGTATGTAACAGCGGATCGCGCCGCGCTGGATCAGGCCAGCAAGGGCCAGTTTTCGCGATCAGCGAAACAGGCGGTGACTGTGCCCGCCGAGCTGGCCGAGCTGATCGAAACACAGCTGGCCCGCCGTGTGGTTGATCTGATCGCGATGGCCCGCAAAGCGGGTTTAGCGGTGTGTGGGTTTGAAAAGGTAAAAGGGTGGCTGGCCGGAGATCAGCCGGTGCGGGTTCTGGTTCAGGCCTCTGACGGCTCAGAACGAGGGAAGACAAAACTCTGGACGCCCGAAGGCGCCCGTTATTTTGGGTGCCTGACGTCAACCGAATTGGGTTTGGCATTTGGGCGGCAAACTGTGATACATGGCGCGCTTGCCACTGGTGGACTCAGCAATCGTGTTGTAGAGGAAGCCACAAAGCTGCGCGGACTACGCGAAAACGGGGGCGATGGGGCCACCGGGAAGGATAAAGAAGCTAGATGAGCGATAACGACGGTAAAAAGACACTTGGCCTTGGTGGTTCACGTCCAAGCAACGTGAAGCAAAGCTTTAGTCATGGGCGGACCAAGAACGTCGTGGTGGAGACCAAACGCAAGCGCGTTGTTGTGCCTAAGCCCGGTACCGCGAAACCTGCCGCCGGTGCGAAGACTGCCCCCATTGGCGGTGATCCTTCCAAACGTCCCGCTGGTATTTCCGATGCCGAGCTTGAGCGCCGGATGAAGGCCTTGGCTATGGCAAAGGCCCGTGAAGCTGAAGAGCAGGCCAAACGGCAGGCTGAGGAAAAGGCGCGCGAGGAAGAGCGTGCCGCTCGCCGAGCCGAGGCCGAGGCAAAAGAAGCTGAAGATCGCGCCCGTGAGGAACGTGCCAAGGCAAAGGCTGAAGAAGAGGAACGCAAAAAGGCAGAAGCTGCCCGCAAAAAGGTCGCTGCAGACACGCCACCAGCCGAGGCTGCAGTACCAGGAGAAGCAGCAGTTGACCGTCCGACCCGCGCAAAAGTGGATCGTGAACGCGACAACAAGGGTAATGAACGCACCAAAGCTAAACCGGGCCGGGGGGATGACGGGCGGCGTTCAGGCAAGCTGACACTGAATGATGCGCTGTCAGGTCGTGAGGGTGGACGTCAACGGTCAATGGCTGCGATGAAGCGTAAGCAGGACAAAGCTCGTGCTAAGGCGATGGGCGTGTCCGCTGAGCGTGAAAAGGTATACCGCGAAGTTGCGCTGCCTGAGGCAATTACCGTTTCTGAACTTGCCAACCGCATGACCGAACGCGTGGCGGATGTCGTGAAGGCGCTCATGACGAACGGGATCATGGCGACGCAAAACCAAACGATTGATGCCGATACAGCTGAGCTGATTATCGAGGAATTCGGACATACAGTTGTTCGTGTATCCGATGCTGATGTTGAAGACGTGATCCAGCAGGTCGAGGACCAGGCTGATGATCTGAAATCGCGACCACCAATCATCACGATCATGGGCCATGTCGACCATGGTAAAACATCGCTACTGGATGCAATCCGCAACGCCAAGGTTGTGGCCAGTGAGGCCGGTGGAATTACCCAGCATATCGGCGCCTATCAGGTTAAAACTGATGGCGGTGCGGTTCTGTCATTTCTGGATACACCGGGACACGCGGCATTTACCTCAATGCGCTCGCGCGGTGCCCAAGTGACGGACATTGTTGTGCTTGTGGTGGCGGCCGATGACGCCGTAATGCCTCAGACGATCGAAGCGATAAACCACGCTAAGGCCGCTGAAGTACCGATGATCGTTGCGATTAACAAAATCGACAAGCCAGAGGCGAACGCAGACAAGGTGCGGACCGATCTGCTCCAGCATGAGGTGATCGTCGAAAAGATGTCCGGTGACGTGCAGGATGTTGAGGTGTCTGCGATCTCTGGGCAGGGTCTGGATGAACTGCTAGAAGCCATTGCGCTGCAGGCCGAAATCCTTGAATTGAAAGCAAATCCCGACCGTGCCGCCGAAGGCGCTGTGATCGAGGCACAGCTTGATGTTGGCCGAGGCCCCGTTGCGACAGTTCTGGTTCAAACTGGGACACTGCGTCAGGGCGATATTTTTGTTGTGGGTGAGCAGTACGGGAAGGTCCGTGCGCTGATCAACGACAAAGGTGAGCGCGTGAAAGAAGCCGGGCCATCCGTGCCGGTCGAGGTGCTGGGCCTGAACGGCACACCCGAAGCCGGGGATGTCCTGAACGTGGTCGAAACAGATGCGCAGGCCCGCGAAATCGCGGAATATCGCGAAAAGGCCGCGAAAGAAAAACGCGCTGCCGCTGGGGCCGCGACGACGCTTGAACAGTTGATGGCCAACGCCAAGGCTGATGAGAATGTCAGCGAGTTGCCAATCTTGGTAAAAGCCGACGTACAAGGTTCTGCTGAGGCCATCGTGCAAGCGATGGAAAAAATTGGCAACGAAGAGGTTCGCGTGCGTGTACTGCATTCCGGTGTGGGTGCGATTACCGAGACGGATATCGGCTTGGCCGAAGCGTCAGGCGCGCCAGTCTTTGGCTTTAACGTACGTGCAAATGCGTCTGCCCGAAATACCGCGAATCAGAAAGGTGTAGAGATCCGCTATTATTCGGTGATTTACGATCTTGTGGATGATGTAAAGAAAGCGGCGTCCGGTCTGCTATCGGCCGAGATCAAGGAAAACTTCATTGGCTACGCCACTATCAAAGAAGTCTTCAAGGTCTCGAACGTTGGTAAAGTTGCTGGCTGCATCGTCACTGAAGGTGTTGCGCGCCGCTCTGCCGGTGTCCGTCTGCTGCGCGACAACGTCGTGATCCACGAAGGTACGTTGAAAACGCTCAAACGCTTCAAGGACGAAGTGCCCGAGGTACAATCGGGTCAGGAATGCGGGATGGCGTTCGAGAATTATGACGATATCCGCCCCGACGATGTGATCGAGATCTTCGAACGGGAAGAGGTAGAGCGCGAGCTTTGATCGTGGCACCAAAGTTCTTGTGAAGACTTTGGTGCGCTAAAGCCAATCTCGCAAGATTGGGATTAGCGGTATGTCAGCGGCCGGCATCGGGTAATCCCGCAAGTCATTTGGTTTGACCCATTTTAGCGTTTGGCCTTCGCGCGATTGCGGTGTGCCGTCCCATTTGCGACAGGCAAACAGCGGCATCAGCAGGTGGAAATCATCGTATGAATGGCTCGCGAAGGTCAGGGGGGCTAGGCATGATGCCCATGTGTCGATGCCCAATTCTTCTTGAAGCTCTCGGATCAGCGCGACTTCGGGCGTTTCGCCAGGCTCTACCTTACCACCGGGAAATTCCCAAAGCCCAGCCATGGACTTGCCTTTAGGGCGCTGGGCCAAAAGCACGCGACCGTCCGGGTCAATCAATGCCACCGCCGACACCAGAACGGTTTTCATGACCGGTAATCCGCGTTGATGCTGATATAGCCATGGGTCAGGTCACAAGTCCAAACCGTGCTAGCGCCCATGCCAAGCCCAAGATCGACCCCGATCGTCAATTCATCATTCTTCATATAAGTGCTCGCAGCGTCTTCCGAGTAGCCGGGCACCCGCCAGCCGTTTTCGGCGACGGCAATGTCACCGAACCTAATGCTAAGCTTATCACGATCCGCAATTGCACCTGACTTCCCCACGGCCATCACCACACGCCCCCAATTGGCGTCCTCACCTGCAATTGCAGTTTTCACCAATGGAGAGTTCGCAATGGAAAGCGCAACTTTGCGAGCATCGGCATCGTGGGTTGCCCCGGTAACATTAACGGTGATGAACTTCGTCGCTCCTTCACCATCGCGCACCACTTGATGGGCCAAGTCCAGCATCACGCTGGAAAGCGCTGCCTCAAAGCCTGCGTGTCCGGTCACATCGACCCCAGATGCGCCTGTTGCGACCATCAAGAGTGTGTCGGATGTTGACGTGTCGCTATCGACCGTGATGCAGTTGAAACTGCGATCACTCGCATCGGCCACCAATCCTTGTAAATCAGCCCGCGCAATCTGTGCATCGGTGAAAATATAGACAAGCATTGTCGCCATATCAGGCGCGATCATGCCCGACCCCTTTGCAATCCCTGCAATTTTGACCTGCTTTCCCTCTACCTCCACCACGGCCTGTGCCGCTTTGGGAAATGTATCTGTGGTCATGATTGCCTCTGCCGCATCGGCAAGCCCGGCGGGTGACAGGTTTTGTGTAAGGTGATCGATTTGAACGACGATCTTATCGTGAGGTAAGCGTTCGCCAATCACACCCGTTGACGATGTGAAAACGCGTTTTTCTTCAATGCGTAAGGCCCCGGCCACTGCGGCACAAATTGCGCGAACGCTGTCGTCCCCGTGCCGTCCGGTAAAAGCATTTGAATTGCCGGAATTCACTAGGATTGCCGCGCCACCTGTTGCGTCTGCGCCAATCTTTTCCTGACAATCAAGCACATTAGCTGACCGGGTAGCAGAACGGGTAAACACCCCGGCCACCACGCTTCCTGGTGCGAGGCTGGCCAACATAACGTCCGTCCGACCCTTGTATTTCACACCAGCAGAGGTTGTCGCAAACGTTACGCCATCGATTTCCGGAAGGTCCGGAAACCTGTCAGGTGCCAAAGGTGAGATGGGCATGCGACGGTCAGTCCAACAGATCGAGACTGTTGATCAGATTGGGGTCGAATTGCCCCGCCTCAGGTTCCACAATCGCCTGCTCTGCGGCAAGCTCTTCTAGGCGGGCAGTGATTGCAGCCTCTCGCAGCTCGGCCGTGATTTGGCCGCGAGATTCTTCTAACGTTGGCTGTGGCTTGACCCGCTTTTCGACCAATGTTGCAACATGCCATCCAAACTGGGTCTCAAATGGCTCCGATACGCCACCAACCTCTAGCGCTGTAATTGCGTTCTCGAACTCTGGCACCATGGCCCCCTCGCCAAACCAGCCCAGATCGCCGCCATTGGGCCCGGTTGGCCCGGTCGAGACATCACGGGCGACATCGGCAAAGGCGGTGCCGTCAGCAATACGGGCCTTTGCGGCCGCCGCTTCTTCCTCTGTTTCGACCAGCAGGTGAGATGCACGAAATTCCGGTGTTTCCTCGACATCAGCAAAGCGTGCTTCGTATGCAGCGACAATATCGTCTTCGGTGACGGCGGTTTCACTGATGTCCGTTATAACCTCGGCGGCAAGCAGTGCCCTACGTTCATTTAACAATGTGTAGTCTATCCGGGATGGTACCTCTTCTGCGGCATCTGCCAAGAGTTGCTGCTGGATCAGTTGATCAACCAGTCCTTGAAACAGCACATCGTTGGGGAACTGGGCGTATTGTGCTGGAAGCTTCGTGCGGGCAATAATCACTTCGCCCATCGTTATCTCTGTATCGCCAACCTTGGCCACAACTGTATCGGCGGTGACATCCTGTGCAGTGGTGGCCGTGGCACTTATCAGCGCGGCGGCGGCCGCACCCAAAAATGTGACATGTTTCAGCATTAAACGATCCCTTGATTGGCCGCGCCTGTGCGCAGCGTTGACACTGTAGAACCGGCCCCTTACATCCCATGAATGCCTCGAGGAGGCCGAAAACCTGCGTATTCCTGGCCCCTTTTATGTGGCCTGTCACAGGCCTACAAGCGACCTCCTCTCAAATAGATGTCAGACAGGTGCGATCCGCACCGCCGGAGAGAATATGCTGGGTATCGGAACGATCGCCAAAAAGGTTTTTGGCACAGCAAATGACCGAAAAGTCAAAGCCGTCCGTCCGCTTGTTGCGCAGATCAACGCGCTAGAGCCGGAGTTTGAGGCACTGTCTGATGAGGATATCAAACAAAAGACAGAAGACCTGGCAACGCGAGCGATGAAAGGTGAAAGCCTTGACGCCTTATTGCCAGAAGCTTTCGCCAATTGCCGCGAAGCTGCAAAGCGTGCCTTGGGGCTTCGCGCCTTTGATACGCAGTTGATGGGTGGGATCTTTCTGCATCAGGGCAATATTTCAGAGATGAAAACGGGCGAGGGCAAAACGCTTGTGGCGACTTTCCCGGCTTATCTGAACGCCTTGACCGGCAAGGGTGTGCATATTGTCACCGTCAACGATTACCTCGCCCGTCGCGATGCTGAATGGATGAGCAAGGTCTATGGTGCCTTGGGCATGACAACTGGCGTTGTCGTCCCGCAGCAGCCCGATGACGAAAAGAAAGAGGCTTACGCCTGTGACGTGACATACGCCACAAACAACGAGCTGGGCTTTGACTATCTGCGCGACAATATGAAGTCAGAACTGAGCCAGATGTATCAGCGGGACCACAATTTCGCGATTGTGGACGAGGTTGACAGTATCTTGATCGATGAGGCCCGGACCCCGCTAATCATCTCTGGTCCCGCACAGGACCGCAGTGCGATGTACGGCAAGATTGACAAGATCGTCCCCGACATTGCTGAAGAGCATTTTGAGCTTGATGAAAAGACCCGGCAGGTCACCTTTACAGACGAGGGCAACGATTATCTGGAACAAAAGCTGGCAGAGGCGGAATTGCTGCCAGAAGGCCAGACACTCTACGACCCAGAAAGCACAACGCTGGTCCATCACGTCAATCAGGCACTGCGCGCGCACAAACTTTACACGCGGGACAAGGATTACATCGTCCGCGATGATGAGGTCGTGCTGATTGATGAATTCACGGGCCGCATGATGGTTGGGCGTCGATTGTCAGATGGCCTGCATCAAGCGATCGAGGCAAAAGAAAACGTCTCGATCAAACCGGAGAACGTTACGCTCGCCTCAGTTACCTTTCAGAACTATTTCCGCCTTTATGACAAGCTGGCCGGTATGACCGGGACAGCCGCGACAGAGGCTGATGAATTCCAGGAAATATATGGTCTAGGCGTCATTGAAGTGCCGACAAACCGCCCGATCGCCCGGATTGATGAAGACGATCAGGTCTACCGTACTGCCAAAGAAAAATATGAAGGCATCGTCGAAGAGATCAAAGAGGCTCACAAAACGGGTCAGCCGATTCTTGTTGGCACCACGTCTATCGAGAAATCTGAATATTTGGCGGGGCTGTTGAAAGCGGATGGGATCACTTTCAACGTGCTCAACGCGCGCCAACATGAACAAGAGGCGCAGATCATCGCAGATGCAGGCAAGCTGAACGCGGTGACAATTGCAACAAACATGGCAGGTCGTGGAACCGACATTCAGCTTGGCGGGAATGTGGAAATGCGGGTGCTGCAGGCTATGGCTGCTGACCCTGAAGCGGACCCAGAGGCGTTGCGTGAAAAAATCAGCGCCGAAGTAGCGGACGAAAAGGAAAAGGTGAAAGCGGCAGGCGGGCTTTTCGTTCTGGCAACCGAACGGCATGAAAGCCGCCGGATCGACAACCAGTTGCGGGGTCGGTCGGGCCGTCAGGGTGACCCAGGACGATCATCGTTTTTTCTATCGTTGGAAGACGATCTAATGCGCATCTTTGGCTCTGAACGTCTCGACAAGGTCCTGTCTGGCCTAGGCATGAAGGAGGGCGAAGCGATCGTTCACCCGTGGGTGAACAAATCGCTGGAGCGGGCACAGGCCAAGGTTGAGGGACGCAATTTCGACATCCGCAAACAGCTTTTGAAGTTTGACGATGTCATGAACGAACAGCGCAAAGTGATATTTTCCCAGCGGCGCGATATCATGGAAGCCCAAGATTTGTCCGAGATTGTAAAGGACATGCGCGACCAGATGATTGACGACCTTGTCGATCAATACATGCCGCCCAAAAGTTATGCAGATCAATGGGATACCGAAACCCTCCAGCAGGATGTGCAAGAAATCCTGGGTTTGGATGTCCCCGTGATGGAGTGGGCCGCCGAAGAAGGCGTTGATGATGATGAGATCCGAGAAAGGCTTGAAGAAGCTGCCGACAAGTTCATGACAGAGAAGGCAGCGGCCTTTGGCGATCAGGCTATGCGGAGCGTCGAAAAGCAGCTGTTATTGCAGACGATTGACGCGAAATGGCGCGAACATCTTCTAACTTTGGAACACCTTCGTTCGGTCGTCGCATTTCGGGGTTATGCACAACGTGATCCCCTGAATGAATACAAGACCGAAGGGTTTTTATTGTTTGAACGGCTCCTTGATAGTTTGCGGTCCGACGTTACACAAAAACTGTCGCAGATCCGGCCGATGTCGAAAGAAGAACAAGAGCAGATGATTGCACAGATCCGGCAGCAGCAAGCAGCACTTGCTGCTGCGTCTGGTGCCGCAGCCCAGACACCTGCACCAAAGGGTCCGGCTATAGAAGGGTTCAATGAAAAAGATCCCAAAACTTGGGGAAACCCCGGTCGCAATGATCCCTGCCCCTGTGGATCCGGCAAAAAGTTCAAGCATTGTCACGGACGTCTTGCCTAATTGATGCCATGATTGGAACACGCTAAAGTCACGTATCGGTCCTGCTGCAGCCACCCTCTTCTAGCTAATTTGTGGGTGCATTGGGCACGCAATGAGGCATCTGAATGTCGCGTCTGGGTACGATCAAAACCGCTGCAATGACCTTGTCAGTGGCCTTTGGGGTCGGCTTTGTCATGCAAGCTGGCCAAACCGATAGTGCTGGCGCGACTGATGCGACGCCTGACGAAGACCTGAAATCTGTCCGAGTGATGGTTTTACCTAAGAATGCGAATGGCGAGGCGGTTTTTGGGGTACCGGATGTTGTGACCACGCCGTTGGATCACACTGCCAACACCCAAGCCGTACTTGCCGTTGACGCGGTATATGCAGAATTCATTGTTCCGGAACTAGGGACTATCCTTGCGACGCCGGTTGCTGGTTGTGCGGTAAGTCTAACCGCCGCACCTGAAGAAGCGGCGCTGGTGTCACTTTATCTCTCTGCGCCATGCCATGCGGAACAAGATTTCATGTTGCGGCAAGACGCGCTAGAATTTACCGCACGGACTGATGCGAATGGTGTCGCTTCGATGATTGTGCCAGCTCTGACAGTAGATGCGTCCTTTTCGGCGTTATTTGACAATGTTGAGCATGCGCAGGTCAGCGTGGATGTCCCGGACGTTCGGCTTTACGACCGTGCGATCCTTCAATGGGACGGAGGATATAACCTTCAGCTTCATGCCTTGGAAAACGGTGCGGCAATTGGTGATCCCGGTCATGTTTGGTCAGCATCTATTCATGGTGCCGAACACGCCGTGGCGGGCGAACAGGGATTTGTGTTGCGGCTGGGTACCAACGATGCTGACATGCCGAGATTGGCCGAAGTTTACACCTATCCCGCAGGGCATGATCAGTCAGCATCGTCGACCGTGCTGCAGCTTAGCGTTGCTTTGAATGATGATAATTGTGGTCGTGAGGTCGATACAAAAACCATCCAAACTGCAATGGGTGGTTCCATTTCGACCCGTAAGATCGGTGCACAGTTGCCCAGCTGCGATTCGGTGGGTGAGGTCGTGGTATTGAAAGAGCAATTCAGTGAATTGGCCTTTGCCTCGCGCTAGCGGCGTTATTTTCAAGGGGCAATCTGAAACCCTGGGCGAGGGGGACCGTGTCTAATTTGGCAAAAGGCCTTGTGCCCGAAAGCTCAATTCGCAGGATTTCCCTATGATGAGGTGATCGTGCACAGATATGCTGAGCGTTTGCGCGGCGTCTATGATCTGGCGGGTCATCTGTATGTCGGCGTCAGATGGGGTTGGATCGCCCGACGGATGATTATGAACCAGGATGAGCGAGGCTGCGTTTAACTCCAGTGCCCGTTTGACAACCTCTCTTGGATAGACAGGCACATGATCAACGGTTCCTTTTGCCTGTTCTTCGTCCGCAATGACAGCATTTTTGGTATCCAGAAAAAGAATGCGAAATTGCTCTGTTGGTCGATGGGACATGGTGGCGTGGCAGTAATCAAGAAGCGCATCCCAGCTGGATACAATATGCCGCTCCAATATTTTTGCACGGGATAGACGATGGGCCGCTGCCTCAACAATTTTTAGCTCTACCACCACGGCGTTGCCGACCCCATCGATCTGTCGCAGCTGCGTGATGGGAGCAGACAGAACCCTGTTGAAGTCGCCAAATTTATCTATCAGCGATCGGGCAAGTGGTTTGACGTCCCGACGTGGGATGGCCCGAAACAGAACCAGTTCCAACAGCTCATAGTCGGGCATGGCTGCAGCGCCGCCATTCACGAACCGTTCGCGCAAGCGTTTGCGATGATCACGAATATAGGAGGGCACCCGGCCACCTGGGAGAGGCGCCACCGCAGTCGCGTCATCGAGGTCGGCAAAGAGGTTTCTGGTTTCGGCAAATTGGTTCATATCACCAGCTTGCCTGCCTTTTGGTTACTGCGGCGTTAATTCTAACTCTTCATAGAATCCCAAAAACTCTTGACCGATGCGAAAAAGCTGGACCCTTGCGGGTTGTTGTCTTCGCTGAGTTTGTCAAACTCTTTGAGGATCTCACGCTGACGGGCCGTCAGCTTGACAGGTGTTTCGACAGCAAGCTCAATGAACATGTCACCTGTACCACCGCCGCGCAGAGCTGGCATGCCTTTGCTGCGTAGACGCATTTGACGGCCGGATTGTGAACCTTCTGGCACTTTGACTCGGCTACGACCGCCATCAATGGTCGGCACTTCGATTTCGCCACCCAAAGCCGCAGTGGCGATCGAAACGGGTACGCGGCAGAAAAGGTTTGTGTTTTCACGCTCAAATAGTGCGTGATCATTCACCTCAATAAAGATGTAAAGGTCACCAGTGGGGCCACCCCGCATTCCGGCTTCACCTTCGCCAGCCAACCGAATTCGCGTCCCAGTTTCGACACCAGCGGGTATGTTGACCGAAAGAGACTTTTCTTTCTCTACCCGGCCCTGGCCATGGCAGACCTTGCAAGGGTTCTGGATAATTTGCCCGATCCCGCTACAGGTGGGGCAGGTTCTTTCGACAGTGAAAAAGCCCTGTTGTGCGCGAACTTTACCCATGCCGCCACATGTCGGACAGGTCTGCGGTTCAGACCCGCCTTCCGCGCCTGTCCCATCACAAGACGTGCAAGCAACGGCTGTTGGCACTGTGATGGTCTTTTGCAAGCCCGCATATGCGTCTTCGAGGTTGATGCGGAGGTTATAGCGCAGATCATTACCGCGCTGCGCCCCACCTCGGCGGCCACCTGCACGCCCACCGCCCATGAAATCCCCAAAAAGGTCATCAAAGACATCCGAGAATGCGCTCGCAAAATCACCTTGTTGGCCACCCCGAGGCCCGCCACCCATCCCGTTTTCAAACGCGGCATGACCATATCGGTCATAAGCCGCCTTCTTGTCGGCATCCTTTAGGACTTCGTAAGCTTCATTCGCTTCCTTGAACTGAGCTTCGGCATTTGGGTTGTCGGCATTGCGGTCAGGGTGCAATTCCTTCGCTTTTTGACGATAGGCCTTTTTGATCGCGGCTGCATCAGCACCTTTGGCGACACCCAGCACATCATAATAGTCACGTTTTGCCATGATGCTTTTCCCCTTTGGGAACGGAAATGACCGGCCCCATCGCCGGGCCGGTCATTTTTCCGCGGCGCGCGGCCTTAGGTGTCGCGCTTCTCGTCGCCCAAATCCTCGAAATCGGCATCGAGTATATCATCGTCAGCGGCGCTCGCTTCAGGCTCAGCTTCGCCTTCAGCTTCTTGCTGCGCCTTATAGATGGCTTCGCCCAATTTCATGGCCGCTTCAGTCACGTTCTGAATGCCAGACTTGATTTTTTCAGCCTTTGCGCCTTCATCTTCCAAATCATCTTTCAGCGCTGCGATAGCCAATTCGATCGCTTCGATTGTCGTCGGATCCACTTTATCTGCATGCTCTTCCATCGACTTTTCGGTCGAGTGAATAAGGCTTTCAGCCTGGTTTTTGGCGTCTACAAGCTCGCGACGTTCTTTATCGGCCTCGGCATTCGCTTCGGCGTCTTTGACCATCGCTTCGATATCTTCATCCGACAGGCCGCCAGAGGCTTGGATCGTGATCTTTTGCTCTTTGCCGGTGCCCTTGTCTTTGGCGCCGACTTCAACGATGCCGTTGGCGTCAATGTCGAATGTCACCTCAATCTGAGGCATGCCGCGTGGTGCTGGCGGGATATCTTCAAGGTTGAACTGGCCAAGCATCTTGTTGTCGGCCGCCATCTCACGCTCACCCTGGAAGACGCGCAGTGTTACGGCGTTCTGGTTGTCTTCGGCGGTTGAGAAAACCTGAGACTTTTTGGTCGGGATCGTCGTGTTGCGGTCGATCAGGCGGGTGAAGACACCACCCAGCGTCTCAATCCCCAGCGACAGCGGGGTCACGTCGAGCAGCACAACGTCCTTGACGTCACCTTGTAGAACACCGGCCTGAATGGCGGCACCCATGGCGACCACTTCGTCCGGATTCACGCCTTGGTGGGCTTCCTTGCCAAAGAATTTGGCAACCTCTTCCTTCACCTTGGGCATCCGCGTCATACCACCGACCAATACCACTTCGTCAATGTCGTTGACGGATAGGCCGGCATCTTTGATCGCGTCCTTACAAGGCTTGATCGAGTTTTTAATGAGGTCGCTGACCAGGCTTTCCAGCTTGGCACGGGTCAGCTTCATGACCATGTGCAGTGGCTGGCCGTTCGACCCCATAGAGATAAACGGCTGGTTGATTTCCGTGCTGGAAGATGACGACAGTTCGATTTTGGCCTTTTCAGCCGCTTCTTTCAGACGCTGCAAGGCCATCTTGTCCTGGGTCAGATCGACGGAGTTCTCTTTTTTAAACTCATCGGCCAGGTAAGTCACGATGCGCATATCGAAATCTTCACCACCCAGGAACGTGTCCCCGTTGGTGGATTTCACTTCGAACAGGCCGTCATCGATCTCAAGGATTGTGACGTCAAATGTACCGCCCCCAAGGTCATAAACGGCAATCGTCTTGCTGTCTTTCTTGTCCAGACCATAGGCTAAGGCCGCGGCAGTCGGCTCGTTAATAATGCGCAGCACTTCGAGGCCGGCAATCTTGCCGGCGTCTTTGGTCGCCTGACGCTGGGCGTCGTTAAAGTAGGCTGGAACTGTGATGACCGCTTGGGTCACATCTTCGCCAAGATAGCTCTCTGCGGTTTCTTTCATCTTGCCCAGGATGAAAGCGGAAATCTGGCTGGGGGAGTATTTCTCACCCTTGGATTCGACCCATGCATCGCCATTGCCGCCGTCCACAACAGCGAAGGGCATGTTTTTCTTATCTTTGGCAAGATCTTTGTCGTCGAACCGGCGGCCGATCAGGCGCTTGACGGCAAAAATGGTGTTTTCCGGGTTGGTGACAGCCTGCCGCTTGGCGGGTTGTCCAACAAGACGCTCGTCATCCGTGAACGCAACGATGGACGGTGTCGTGCGCGCACCTTCCGAATTCTCGATCACGCGCGGCTTGGAGCCATCCATGATGGCCACACAAGAGTTTGTGGTTCCGAGGTCAATTCCGATAACTTTTGACATTTTCAAATCCCTCTACTTTAGGCGGTTTGAGCGGCGCGAACCCATTTCGGCACCCGCGCCAGTGTTTTGAGTGGATCCCAGGGTACCACCTGAGACTTCGATCTTTGGGTATATAGGGTCGGTGTTTGGGGGCTGCAAGCGTCGGATGCCTAGCAAAACAAAGAAAAAGCGACGTGCGTTTAAGGCATCTTTCGCCGCGTCATTTGTCAATCAACCTTAACGTCCAGCGGTCCAACTGAGCGAGGCACTGCGACGGGTGAAAAATTCACCCAGCATTCCGATCATGAGCAGTGCAAGGGAAACATAAACCGGATACATAATTGAGGTGAGATAGGGGTTATAGTGCAGAAATACAAAACCGCGCATCTGGTCTATGATATGAAACAGCGGGTTCCAGTCAAAAAGCGCGATCATAGACGCAGGAAGCATGTTTACCACAAACATCTTGCCCGATGCGATCATGTTAAGCCGGATATAAAATGTCCGCAGCAATCCCGCTAATTCGGGGATCCAGGGTGACAGCGCTAAAAACACTGTGCCGACCGCCACTCCCGAAAACCAAGCGAGGATCATCATGCAAAGCGCATTGGCAGGCGCGTGGATAGTGATTGGCACGAAAGCGATGTGATAGACCAACAAGATCGTGCCCAACGCAAAAATCTGTTTGTAGAGCGATGCAAGGGCTGCGGCGATAATCGCGATGAAGGTGTTCATCGGCGCATGTTTCATCATCGCCGATGTTGGTCCTTCGGACCCTGCTACGGCACCCACAGCTTTGATATGCGTAATGTACATGAAGATGCCGGTCATGATGAATAGCAAAAAATCGCCCCTGATGGGCGAACTGCGCAACCCAAGCACCAGGAACATGAAAAGAAACGCCACCACCATTACCAGACTGCGCATGATGTCCAATGCTATACCGACAACAGCATTACGATGCCCTTCACGCACTTTTCGGACGATCGTGTGATAGATCACGTCGACCAATGCCCAAAAACTTTGGCTGTTTGAGCTGACGGGTGCAGGCTGAAACATGTGCAAATAAGCGTCCTAAGGGCAGCAGATATGGTCGATGCCTATCAGGCGATCCTTGCTGATCCATTGATAGCGCAGCATAAGGGCGCTGTCGCGCAATTTCAACAACAGGGCACGGGCCAATGGATTTTCAGAAACTAGAACAAAAGATGCGGCAGCTGGCCTTGCAGGCGGGTGAAACCATCATGGAGATCTATGCCGCCGACGACGTTCAAGTTCGGACAAAGGATGATGCCAGTCCTGTCACTCAAGCCGATGACGCTGCTGATGCCATTATCAGCGCAGGGCTTAGGGAGGCGTTTCCCGATGTGCCTCTTGTGACCGAAGAACAAGCGGCCTCGCATGGTCAAACGGTTCAGACGTTCCTTATTGTCGATCCGCTCGATGGTACAAAAGAGTTTATCAAACGCCGTGGCGAATTTACCGTCAATATCGCGTTTGTTCAGGACGGTGTGCCCATTCGTGGCGCGGTCTATGCGCCCGCCATTGGTCGGATGTTCTTTACCCGGGCAGATGGTGCAACGGTCGAGGAAACCGGCCCTTTTGACACGGCGAAAACTGGACGCACACTCGCTTTGCAGGTCTCTGAACCTGACAATGATGCGTTGATGGTGGTTGCGTCGAAATCGCACCGCGATCAGGCGACCGACGACTACATCGGACGCTATAATGTTGCAGATATGAAAAGCGCTGGCTCGTCTTTGAAATTTTGTCTGGTTGCGACGGGTGAGGCCGATTTTTATCCACGCCTGGGCCGCACGATGGAGTGGGACACGGCTGCTGGTCATGCCGTTTTGGCAGGCGCTGGTGGTACAGTGGTTCGGTTCGATGACCATACACCGTTGCGCTATGGCAAACCGGGCTTTGAAAATCCATTTTTCATTGCCACAGCGCCGGGCGTTGCTTTGGAAAAAGCATAATGTCGGTTTTGATCATTATTCCGGCTCGTTACGCCTCCACCCGGTATCCAGGCAAGCCGCTGGTCCAACTGCGCGGTGCAACTGGCGAGGCAAAGAGTCTGATCCAAAGGTCTTGGGATGCAGCCATGCAAGTCGATGGCGTGGATCGTGTTGTGATTGCGACGGATGATGACCGTATCGCCGATGCTGCTCGGGCATTTGGTGCAGAGGCCGTCATGACATCAACCACGTGCCAAAATGGAACAGAGCGGTGCGCTGAAGCGCATGCAAATTTGCCCGAGGCCTATGAGATCGTTGTGAACTTACAAGGGGATGCGCCGCTAACGCCAGCCTGGTTTATTGAAGATCTGGTTGCCGGATTGCGTTCCAATCCCGCGGTCGATGTCGCAACACCAGTTTTACATACCGATGGGGCTATGCTGAAAGATCTTCTTGCTGATCGGCGCGCTGGCCGCGTGGGCGGCACCACAGCCGTTTTCGGTTCCGCACGAAATGCCTTGTACTTTTCAAAAGAAGTGATCCCGTTCACTAGCCAGGACTATACAGACTGTGATGTGACCCCAGTTTTCCACCACGTCGGCGTTTATGCATACCGTGCGGCAACACTGCGCGCCTACCCAAACTGGGCGGCAGGACCCTTGGAAAGCCATGAAGGTCTAGAACAACTTCGATTCTTGGAACAGGATGTCTCCTTGCTATGTCTTAAGGTCGACGCAAAAGGACGCCAGTTTTGGGAGCTGAACAATCCTGAAGATGTGCCCAAAATCGAAGCAATGCTGGTTCAAATGGGCCTGCCCTGACATCGATTAGGCGGAAATGCGGCCACAAAAGTTCAAACGCCTTCAACTTGTTATCATTTTTGACTTAATGTTGTCGTGATAACTCGCTACACCGCCGAGCATTATCCTAGGAAAGGCATTTCTATGCACAAAAGAGTGACAAAAGCGATTTTTCCAGTGGCCGGGTTGGGTACGCGTTTTTTACCTGCAACCAAGTCGGTTCCAAAAGAAATTATGACTCTGGTTGACCGCCCCTTGATCCAATATGCGATTGACGAGGCGCGCGCGGCGGGCATCGAAGATTTTATCTTTGTGACATCTCGCGGAAAGTCCGCACTTGAAGATTACTTCGATCACGCCCCGGATTTAGAGGCGTCCCTGAAGGCATCCGGCAAAACCGAGCTTCTTGAGATACTGCAAAACACCAACATGGATAGCGGAACAATTGCATATCTGCGCCAGCATAAGCCGCTTGGGCTGGGTCACGCTGTTTCCTGCGCACGCAAGCTGATTGGAAACGAGCCATTTGCAGTTATCCTGCCAGACGATCTGATCGCAGCTGAAAAGCCGTGCCTGCAACAGATGGTCGAAGCCTACGAAGAAACCGGTGGTGCAATGGTCGCAGCGATGGAAGTGGCCCCGGACAAAATTTCGTCTTACGGCGTTCTCG
>JBCBGX010000028.1:0-18789 GCA_038526325.1 Pseudomonadota bacterium
CGGCAACGCGGCCATGGAGATGCCCGCAAAGGCCGAGGGCACGAATTGTTGCCCCCAACTGAGCAGCGCGAACGGCAGGGCCGTGTTGAGAAGGCCGATCAGGAGGAGGTAGCGCGTCATGCGCGGGGTGAAATCGGGCAGGGGGCGGCGCAAGGCCACCATGAGCCCCAAGAGTGCGATGGCCCCCAAAGTGGTGCGCGCGCAGGCCACGGTGAAGGGGCCGTAGCCTTCCAACGCGATGGTCACGATCATGAAGGTCCCGCCCCACATCAGGCCAAGCGTGGCGATGGAGAGCCAGTTGAGTGGCGTTGGTTGTGCGGGCATTTTGGCGTATCGGTCAGTCGTGGTGGTCTCGACTGTCTTTGGGCGCTTCGGCCCGGTCATGCAAGCCATAGTCGCGCAGAACTTGGGCAACCCGGATGCGGTAGCCGTCAAACATCCCCGCCCGGCCAGCAGATTGGGTCTGCCGGTGGTTATGGGTGTTGCGCCATCGCATGACGGCGGCTTCGTCTTCGAAGAAAGACAGCGACAGGAGTTTGTCGGGGTCGGTCAGGCTTTGGAACCGCTCGACCGAGATAAAGCCGTCGATGTCTTCCAGGAGTGGCCGCAGGTCGGCCGCGTGTTGCAGGTAGTGGTCCATCTCACCCTCTGCGGGCAGAACTTCGAAGATGACAGCGATCATGATGTGCCCTGATGCGGGGTTGAGGCGAGACGCAGGAAGGTGCGGTCTTCGCGCAGGATGAATTTTTCGCGCTGGGCGAAGCTGTAGTTTTCCTGCCCCAACGGGTCGGCGGCGAGTTTGGCCCGGTAGTCTTCGTAGGCCGCAAGCGAGGGGATGTTGTAGATGCCATAGGCCAGCGTGGTTGATCCTTCATGCGGGGCGTAATAGCCGATCAGATCCGCGCCGCAGCGCGGGATCGCTTGCCCCCAGTTGCGGGCGTATGTTTCGAACTGCGCCCGTTTGGTGGGGTCGATATGGTATTTGATGATGCAGGTCAGCATGATGTCTCCTTTTTGCTGCCCGTTAGGTATCATCTTGTATGACGCAAATGCTTCGGTTACGGTCGAACTATGCGAGAAGGACCTGACATCGCCCGAGTGGCCAATCTGATTGGTGATCCAGCCCGAGCGCATATGCTGACGGCTTTGATGAGCGGAAAGGCGTTGACGGCGACTGAACTAGCAGGAGAGGCTGGCGTCACCCTGCAAACGGCCAGTGGGCATCTGGCAAAACTGGCGGATGGGCAATTGGTGCAAGCGCGCAAACAGGGGCGGCACAAATATTTTGCGCTGGCCCATGCGGATGTGGCGGCCACGCTTGAGGCTTTGATGGGGCTGGCGGCTGGGCAGGGACGGTTGCGGACGCGCACAGGGCCGAAGGATGCCGAGATGCGCCGCGCCCGGGTTTGCTACAATCATTTGGCGGGCGAAATGGGTGTGCAGATGTTCGAAAGCCTCAAGACACGGATGTATTTGGTTGAGGATTTGGACGACATTCACCTGACGGCCTCTGGTGAGGCCTTCGCGCGCGACTTTGGCATTGATATTGATGCCTTGGGAAACGCCCGTGCGCCGCTCTGCCGGTCATGTCTGGATTGGAGCGAGCGGCGGACGCATCTGGCCGGATCGCTTGGCCGGGCAATGCTGACGCGGATGGAAGAAATGAACTGGCTGCACCGTGATCAAGACAGCCGGGCGATCCTGTTCAACCCTCTTGGTGAGCGGAAATTCGATCAGGCGTTCCCGTCGATCATCCGGTAGATTTCGGTCCGCAATTTGTCCGCCGGTGTTTTTGCCGGATCGTCGATGTAGATTTCCCAAACAGGCATTTTGGCTGGAGTCTTTTCGGTCTCCATGTACTGCCAAAGTGCCTGATGCGTTTCGTTCATCTTGTCGTAGCTGCCAAGATGCATCGTCGACATGGCGTCACCGGCAGGCAGGGTGGCGGCCTTGACGTCACCGTCTGCCTTGGCCGCATCTTCCGCATTGACCATCACGGCGGCGCGAAACCGCAGGATCTCGGGGTCCATTCCAAGATAGATCGACATTGGCATGGATAGTGGTGTGATCCCCTGTGCGCTGACATGGCCAAAGACCGCAGCGAAGCCTGAGCCCATGGCCTCTGCGATTTCTGGCCCATATGGGCATTCGCGTTCAACATACAGATAGGGTTGTTCGGGCAGGGTCTTGCGGATGAAGGTCATGGTTGGCCTCTTTTCTTGCGAGTCGCAGCCAGCCTAACAGAAAAGGCCCGGCAAAGTGCCGGGCCTTTCGCGTGAGGTGTGTTTTGGTCCACCAAACTTAATCAGTTCTTCGCTTTGTCGACCATCTTGCCGTCAGAGATCCAAGGCATCATCGCGCGCAGCTTCTCACCGACCTGTTCGATCTGGTGTTCATCATTGATCCGGCGTGTCGCCTTAAAGTAGGGCTGGCCGACTGCGTTTTCCTGCATGAAGTCGCGCACAAATTTGCCTGTCTGGATGTCCGTCAAAACGTCTTTCATGCGCTTCTTGGTTTCATCATAGGGCAGGATGCGCGGCCCGCTGACATATTCGCCATATTCGGCTGTGTTCGAGATCGAATAATTCATATTCGCAATCCCGCCTTCGTAGATCAGATCGACGATCAGCTTCACCTCGTGCAGGCACTCAAAATAGGCCATTTCGGGTTCGTATCCGGCCTCGACCAGAGTCTCAAAGCCCATGCGGATCAGTTCAACCAGACCACCGCAAAGCACGGCCTGTTCGCCAAAGAGGTCAGTTTCACATTCCTGGCGGAAATTGGTTTCGATGATCCCGGAGCGTCCGCCGCCGATGGCAGAACAATAGGACAGGCCGATTTCCATTGCCTTGCCCGAGGCATCCGTATCAACGGCCACAAGGCAGGGCACGCCGCCGCCTTTGGTGTATTCGCCGCGCACAGTGTGGCCGGGGCCTTTGGGGGCCATCATGATCACGTCAACACCAGGCTTGGGTTCGATCAGGCCGAAATGTACGTTCAAGCCATGGGCAAAAGCAATGGCCGCGCCTTCGCGCAGGTTGTCATGGACATATTTCTTATAGGTGTCGGCCTGCAATTCATCGGGCATTGTGAACATGATCAGGTCGCACCACGCGGCAGCCTCGGCGATGCCCATCACCTGCAGGCCTTCGCCTTCCGCCTTCGCCGCTGAGGGCGAGCCTTCGCGCAGGGCGACAACAAGGTTCTTCGCACCACTGTCGCGCAAGTTCAGTGCATGGGCATGGCCCTGAGAGCCGTAGCCCAGAATGGCAACTTTCTTGTCCTTGATCAGGTTCACATCGCAATCACGGTCGTAATAAACGCGCATAATGTCCTCGCTGTTTTGTGTCTGACCGGGTCCTACGGTGGTTTGTTCGGGTTTGACAGCGTGAAATTATAGAATTTTGCCAAAATCTGTAATATATCATGCGCCTGAAATGCTAAAAATGAAAAAATCATGTTAGACGACACTGACAGACGTCTCTTGCGCTATTGGCAAGCCGATCCCAGCCTGACCCCGGCAGAGCTGGCGGCCAAGGCCGGGGGCTCTGCGGCGCAGGTGACCCGGCGCATTGCCCGACTGCGTGATCGCGGCATCGTGGAAGGGGTGGAGGCTGCAATCAATTGGGCTGCCTTGGGATATACGGTTGAGGTATCGTTGCGCATCACCCTCGATAAGACTGTCCCGCGCGCCTTTGACGAATTTATAGTGCAGGCACGACAGGTCCCACACGTGCTTGAGATCCAGACATTTCTGGGCCGTGTTGATCTGCGGCTCAAGGTAATCGCGCGGGATATGTCTGATTACCAAGACATCTACCGCAGTCAGATTTTGAACCTGCCCCATATCGCCGATATCGAGGCATTGATGCATTTAGTGCGAACCAAATCAGACCCCGGATTGCCGCTATGATGCTACCCCAATTAAATAAAATCCGCGACAGTTTTCACCTTTTGGGTAGGCCATCACTAAGGGCCATTCTGCTATGACACGGCTCGGACCGATAGCGGAGATGGACGTGCGTATTCGAAGTGTCAAACAAGCATGGGCGTGGACCATTGGTCTGACCACACTGTTGCTCGTTTTCGCTATTCCCCTGACGAAAATGTTCGAGCCCGAAGAACCTTTGATCGACATTGCCATTCAGTCAATCATCATCGGCGGTGTGCTCTGTTTGCCTGTCTTTGGGTTCATCACTTACCAATCGCTTCAGCTGAACCGAACCCGTGATGAGCTGGCTGATCTTGTCAACAAGGATCGGCTGACCAACGCGGCCACGCGCCATTACTTTTATCACAAATTGGACAAAGATCCTGATCGTTCTGGCGCCTGTCTGATGGTGGATGTTGATCACTTCAAGAAGATTAATGACAGTTTCGGACATATGATTGGTGATGCGGCGCTTGCCCATGTGGCAGCCCAGATCAAAGCCTGTCTACGTCCGGACGATCTGATTTGTCGCTTCGGCGGAGAGGAATTTGTCGTGTTTCTGCCCGATGCGTTTGCCGAAGAGGCGAAAGAGATTGCCGAACGGATGCGCAAAACAGTCGCAGACGCACCAGAAGGGGGTGCGATATCCCACCCAGTCACTGTATCGATTGGCGGATCAACCGTGCCGGCCGCGCACGACATCGATGCGGCCATCCGGGTGGCAGATGACGCGCTTTATCAGGCCAAAAGGGGCGGGCGAAACCGGGTGATCTGGGCTGAGACAGCACCAGACGCGTTTAAAGAAGCATTGCGCGATGCAGGTTGAAGAGGCGCAAGCACTGGACGATCTGGATGTGTCCATCTTGCGCGCCTTATCGCAAGATGCAAACCGATCCGCCAGTGATCTGGGGCGCGAACTGGGGCTCAGCCAATCGGCCACATGGCGGCGGATCAAGCGGCTGAAAGATGCAGGGATATTGATGGCCAAACAGTTGCGCCTGAATGCAGAGGCTGCTGGCTTTGGCGTGACCGTTTTTCTGGGCATCAAGCTGGCGCGTAAGGCGCCCGTCAGCTTGGAGGATTTTGAACGTGCGGTTGGCGCCATCCCCGAGGTGCAGACCGTCGATCATGTGCTTGGGCTTTATGACTACCGGGTGCGGGTCGTCGCCCGTGACTTGGCCGACTTTGAACGGGTTCTGCGCCGCCGGGTCATGACCTTGCCGGGGGTTGGCGATGTCGAAGCGAATGTGCTTTTGAGCGAGGAACGACGCCCGGGTCCGTTGTAAGCCGACTGCAGCCATTGATGTCTGTTGAAGCTTTCCCACCTAAATTTGCGGCGCTTCTTCATCTTTCATTGACGTTATGCCCGCATGTTCGCAGGGCGTGTTTATGGGGTGTTTTGCGTGAAGCGGCCTATCAGGACCTGGATGCATGTGACGATTGCGGCAGCGTTGACAACTGTTGCAGCCATCGCCGTGGCCCAATTACAGGTTTATCTTTTATACCCGGCGCACGCGGTGCAGGCCGGGCTTCGGATTGCGCCTTTCATCACCCTGATCACAGCTTTCCCGTTCTGCCTTTTTGTCTGGTCTCAGGTGCGCAAGAATTACCACTTGAGTGAGGAGTTGCAGCGTTTAGTGGATCGCGACAGGCTGACAGATGTGGCCACGCGTGATTTCTTTTTTGGACAGATAGCCAACAACCAGCAGAGTTCCGGCGTGTCATTGATGGTCGATATCGATCGCTTCAAGAAGATCAATGATACCTATGGTCATTTGACCGGGGATATGGTGATCGCCGCGGTCGCGCGTGGGTTGCGTGAAAATACGCGCGACGCGGATATTGTGTGCCGCTTCGGCGGTGAGGAATTTGTGGTTTTTTTACATGAACAAGGGCGGTCTGACGGGTTTGAAACTGCCGAGCGAATGCGAAATGCGATTGCAGATACGGTGATTGAGTATGAAGGGCAGAGAGTATCAGTGACTGTGTCGATCGGAGGGTCATTGAAGGACCAGGAAGGTGACATTACACAGGCGATCCAGCAGGCAGATCAGGCACTTTATCTTGCGAAGTCGGAAGGGCGCAATCAAACGGTCTTTTATGGCGGGCCGCAGCCGCCAAACCTGGCTGCAGCCTAACTGAACCATCTGTCGGTATACCAAAATAGGCTTTGCTTTCACCTGCTGTCCGGATTAGCGAGGAGCAGTACGCGAGGGAGAAAAGCATGGACGGCGCAAATCAGCAAATTGACCCAGACGGGCTGATGGAGTTCTCGGTTGTCTTTACAGACCGCTCACTGAACCACATGAGCAAGGTTTTCCAGACCGTGGTGACCGATATCACTTCGATGCTGAAAGAGGTGTATTGCGCTGACGAGGTCGCTATCGTGCCCGGCGGAGGGACATTTGCTATGGAAGCTGTTGCCAGACAGTTTGGTAGTGATGCCCATGCATTTGTAGTGCGCAATGGCTGGTTTTCCTACCGCTGGAGCCAGATCTTCGAGGCTGGCGAGTTTACGGCGCAAACGACCGTGATGAAAGCGCGTCAGGCGGGCAATGACAGCCGCGCACCGTTTGCACCCGCGCCAATTGACGATGTTGTCGCCGCGATCCGTGATGCGAAACCGGATGTGGTCTTCGCCCCGCATGTGGAAACCTCAGCGGGAATTATCCTACCAGACGATTACATTGCTGCTTTGGCAGCGGCAGCCCATGAGGTGGGTGCGTTGATGGTGCTGGATTGCATCGCCTCGGGCTGCGCCTGGGTTGATATGCGGGCCACTGGCGTGGACGTCCTGATCTCAGCCCCTCAAAAAGGGTGGTCGTCCACCCCGTCCGCCGGTCTGGTGATGATGTCACAACGCGCAGTGGAGCGGATGGCAGCCACATCGGCAAATTCGTTCGCGGTTGATCTGAAAAAATGGCACAGCATCGTGCAGGCGTATGAAAACGGCGGGCATGCTTATCATGCAACGATGCCAACCGACGGTTTGCGTGCGTTTCGGGACACGATGCGAGAGACGAAGACGTTCGGGTTTCACAAGCTGAAAGACGCCCAATGGGCGTTGGGAAATGCGGTTCGCAAGGTTTTGGCCGATAAGGGCGTGAAATCTGTTGCAGCTGACGGGTTTGGTGCGCCAGGTGTCGTTGTCAGCTACACCGATGACCCTGATATCCAGAACGGGTCGAAATTTGCTGCCGAAGGGATGCAGATTGCTGCGGGCGTGCCGTTGCAATGCGATGAACCGGATGATTTCCGGACCTTTCGGCTGGGGCTTTTCGGACTGGATAAGCTGTATGATGTAGACGCCACATTGGCGCGTTTGGTGCCCGTGCTGGACCGGGTTCTTTAACCCGCGCCAAGACCAAGTTGCATCACGCTTCGCCTGACCGGTTTTACGCCATGAAGGGCTTCGATCCCTTTTGCGCGCATTTGCTGGATGATGGGGTTGCCAGCCATTGACGCGCGGTTGAGTGCATCGATGCCTGTGACCCGTACCCGGATATCGGCATGTCGCTCCTTTTGGTAGGTACTGAGCATGGCAGAAGACCCCAAATCTTGTGGTTTTGCCTGAGCCAAATCCAAAAGACAAGCCAAATCGCGCAGCGACATGTTTAAGCCCTGCGCACCGATGGGTGGCATCACATGGGCCGCCTCGGCCACCAGGGCGGTACGAGGCGCCGCAATACGGTCGGCGATCTGACTGATAATCGGCCAAATGCTGCGTTTGGTGACAAGCTTCAGCGGGCCATACATCCAGGCCGTCCGGTCATTTGCGGCCGTCTCGAAAGCATCAGTGAGCAATGAGGCAAGTTCCATGGCCTTTGCCCCGTGTTCCATCCAGACCACTGCCGAACAAGGTCGCCCATCATGGTCCGGCAGCGGTACCAAAGTAAAAGGGCCGCCCGCGCGATGGATCTCGGTCGAGATGTTGTTGTGCGGCGTATCATGGGTGACCGCGAAGGTGACGGCCTTTTGTCCGTACCGGTTCACACGTGTCCCGATATTATGTGCCTGACGGACCGCAGAGCGACGTCCGTCGGCACCGATGACAAGTTTTGTGTCCAATTGGGCGCCATCGCTGAGCGTCACGATAGCTGTACTGGACCTGGCGACCATGCGCGCAAAGCCAAGCCCGGGGCGAAAATCTACATTTGGCAGCTCTTTCAACCGCGCAACCATTTCGCGCCGCAATAGCCAATTGGGCAGGTTCCAGCCAAAAGGCAAGTCAGAGATATCCGCCGCATTGAAATCTCTGGTCACGTGCGGATCCGCTGCTGCATCGACAATTCGCATAACTTGCAAGGGGGCCGCATGTGGGGCGAGCCGCCCCCACAATCCTGCATTCTCCAGAAACTGCCTGGCCGGTTGAAGGAACGCTGTTGTCCGTAGGTCGGACCCTTCCGCATCCGCTGCTGTGACAGGTGGCGTCGGATCAATGATCGTGACTTGAAATCCCGCCGTGCCAAAAGCTGCCGCCGCGCTGAGGCCCGCAACACCGCCGCCGGCTATCAAAATATCAGTTTGCTGTCGTTGCATGGGTGGTAACTATTCTGCAGGTGGGGTTTGGGAAAGGGTCAGCGGACCAGCTGCGACAAGAAACCCGCAAGATCTGTGGTGTGATGATGAATGTGATCGGCGTCGTGGCGGGCGGGGTGGACGTGCACGGTACGCATCCCAAGATCATGCGGGACCTTCAGATTGCGTTCTTCATCTTCGAACATGGCGCTACTTTTTGCAGTGATGCCGTCTTTGGCAAAGATTTTGGCAAACCCCGCCTGCGTCGGTTTCGGCGCAAAATCTGCCTGCTCGATCCCGTAGACCGCATCAAAGCTGCGTGTCAGCCCGCGTGCGGCGATGACGCGTTTGGCGTGATTGTGTGAGCCGTTGGTATAGACAACCTTGCGTCCTGGCAGGGCGGTAAGCGCGCCGCTTAAATGATCGCAGGGCTCTAGATGGGAAATGTCGATATCATGCACATCGGCCAAAAAGTCATGCGGATCGACGTCATGATGTTCAATCAACCCCAACAAGGTTGATCCGTAACTGTCCCAATAATCATGGCACAGTTTCAGGGCGCGTTCCCGATCCAACCCCGTGACACGCCCTACAAAGGCGGCAAACCGTGCGTCCATTCGCCCAAAAAGGTCTGCAGAGGGTGGATAAAGCGTATTGTCGAGATCAAAGACCCAAGTGTCCACATGCGCAAAATGCCGTGCAATCATGATACGACTTTAGGCGTGCTGCCTGATCTCTGCAATCGCTTTGGCTTGATCGGATCGGTCGCTGGGGCGTATGGTCAAAGTGTTCAGAAAGGTTTCAGAGTCATGCAAGACCCCCGTGCTTCCCAAAAAGACGCTTATGCGCTCATCCTTGAGGCGATTGATAATCACACCTACAAACCGGGTGACCGGCTTGTCGAAAGCGAGCTGGCCGAGCGTTTCGGGGTGTCGCGGACGCCAATCCGCGAAGCATTGCAGCGGCTTGAAACCCAGTCTTTGTTGACCCGCGATGGGCGGTCTCTGATCGTGGCGTCCCTGGATCATTCGCAATTGTCCGAGCTTTACGTTGTGCGTGGAGAACTGGAAGGTTTGGCGGCTCGCCTGGCCGCGCGTCATGCAACACCCGAAGAAGTAAAGGTATTGCGTGATATGTTGGAAGAGGATCACAAGCTGATCGGGGACCCCATTGCTTTGAGCCGTGCAAATCGGCGGTTCCACAAACAAATCCACTTGGCCTCTCATAATCGGTTTCTGGTGCAGCAACTGGACCTCGTGCACCGGTCCATGGCATTGCTGGCCACGACGTCGATTGCCGCGGAAGGGCGCACCAACGAAACGCTGCAAGAGCATGGAACAATCGTAGCAGCCATTGAAAAGGGCGATGGCGATGCGGCCTATCAGGCCCTACGTGATCATATCTCCGAGGCTTTTGTCACTCGCCTGAAACTTGACGCAGCGGCGGTCGAGGCTGCGGAGTAGCTGATGCGCGCCAGCCTTTGGGGAGCAAGACACCATGGGCCGTCTTGTCCCAATAAAACGGTTTGCGCGCCAATTCCCAAAGACCCTTGTACGCCGCAAGGGCACCAAGTGGAAAATAGAGCTGAAGGGTCAGTGCCCATTTGATCAGCCAGGGTTTTTCAGCCTTGCGCAGACCGATTGTTGCGGCGGTGAAACCCACCAGTTCGGACAGGACAAACAGTCCGGCAAGCAGCCAGAACACCCATGGGGCCACCAAATTTTGCAGTGGATGGTCAAACCCAAGCGGTATCAGCCAAAAGCTCCACAGAACCGGTGCGAGAACAAATTGCGACAAGGTCCCCAGAAACAGGACCTGCAGTCCGAAAAAGCGCCAGGCCCCGAGGTCGCGCCACAGCTTGTGGGGATGTCGCATATGGACCCCATATGTGATTGCGTAGCCCTTAAGCCACCGCGACCGTTGTTTGATCCAGGGCCAGGCGCGTCCGTTCGCCTCTTCTTCGGTCACTGTA
This sequence comes from Pseudomonadota bacterium, assembly GCA_038526325.1. Taxonomy (GTDB): domain Bacteria; phylum Pseudomonadota; class Alphaproteobacteria; order Rhodobacterales; family Rhodobacteraceae; genus Yoonia. The sequence goes on from JBCBGX010000028.1 coordinate 10,422, forward strand.
TCGATGAGCGCCGTGCGATACCCGTGACGTGCGAGACGCACCCCAAGATCGGCATCTTCAGTCACGTTATGTGCATCCCATCCGCCTAGTTTTTCAAGTATATTCCGACGGAAAAAAAGTGTCGTACCCCCGAGCGGGACAACAAGCCCCAACTTGGCCAGCCCGGGCAAAATAACCCGGAACCAACTGGCATATTCGATGGTAAAGCATCGTGTCAGCCAGTTTGAAGGTGCATTGTAGTAGTCGAGAACGCCCTGCAAGCAGGCGACATCCGGCCCCATATTTGCGAAGCTCTTAGCAACTACGCGTAACTGGTCAGGCGCCGGGGCATCTTCGGCATCCCAAATGCCGATGATACTGCCCCGCGCAAAATCAAGAGCGTAGTTCAAGGCGCGTGGTTTCGTCTTGACCGTGCCTTTGGGGACGCTGATTGCACGCATCCAGGTTGGCAGGATGGTCCGACCCAATGTCTCGCGCGTTGTGGTGTCGTCGGCCTCCAGCACAAGACATACGTCCAATAAAGCACGCGGGTAGTCGAGCGCGCGAAGGCGCGCCAAGAGATGCTCTGCAATTGCGGTTTCGTTATAAAGCGGTACCAATACAGTGATGATCGGTTGCCTTGCATGTGGCACTGAAAGGTTTTGGGCTGGGGTTTCACGCCAGCCAATGTAAGCTGCGGTCGCCTTGAGCGCCGTGCTGCAAAAGAGAGTTGCAATCGCCCAAAGGGTGAGCCCCGCCATCACCGGAGATGGGGCAAGGATGATACCCGCAAACAGAAGCAGTGCCCCACAAATCCCAAACCAAAAGACAAAACCGGCGTCCCAGTTGCGGCAGCTTTCGGTGAGTGGCACCCTGGTTTCAGCTATGTCAACAAGGGCCGGGTCACAGTGCTTTTGTACGCATCTGTTCAATTGCTCTTCCGTCGTGACAGCCATCCGTACCGATCCAAACGCCTGAGTCAGGGTGTCGTGATGGCGGGCGAATTGATCCGGTCGCGCGGTCAGGACAACAGTCGCCCCGCCCACCCGCCGCCACGGCAGGATGCCAAGCTTTACACATTTGGATGGGCTGAGGACCTCAATCAATGCGCGGTCAGGGGGATGTACAAGCGGGTTGAGAACCTGGCACTGCGCTGCATCGGCTAGGATTTGCGCAATCGTATAGTCGGAAACGCGATATTCCCGACACAGAACATCGGCAATATCGACACCTTGGGCGACTGCCATTTGTTGGGCGGCCCTCGCTTCGTTTGGGTGAATGAGGCCTTGCGAAATGATTTCGTCAGACAGACATCTATTACAGCCCCGCGGGACGCGTTTCTGTCGGGCCGCTTGATCAAAATGTTGCATGCTGTTCCCTGATAACACCAGGCCAACATGCAAAAGCTTGGTTAATCAGTAGTTAAGAGTCATTCTCAACTAGGAGTTGTTTTTTGTCGGCCATCGCTGCCGCAAAACGTTCAAATAGATAGTAACTGTCCTGAGGACCAGGGCTTGCCTCGGGGTGGTACTGCACGCTGAAGACGGGTTTGCCATCAAGCCTGATGCCGCAATTGCTGCCATCAAAAAGAGACACATGCGTCTCAATAACACCTTCGGGAAGCGTTTGGCTGTCGACGGTAAACCCATGATTCATTGACGTAATTTCAACTTTCCCGGTTTCCATATCCTTGACCGGATGGTTTGCGCCATGATGGCCGTGGTTCATCTTGATGGTCTCTGCGCCAAGCGCGAGGGCAAGCATCTGATGGCCAAGACAAATCCCGAAAACTGGTATCTCTGCTTCCAACACGCTCTTTATCATGGGAACGGCGTAGACGCCCGTGGCAGCAGGATCGCCTGGGCCGTTAGATAGAAACACACCATCGGGTTGCTGTGATAGCACATCCTCTGCTGTCGCTGTGGCTGGGAGGACAGTCACATCACATCCTGCACTGGCCAGGCAACGCAAAATGTTCCGCTTTGCGCCGAAATCGATCGCCACAACTTTATGTTTGGGGGCCGTTTGGGTTGGATAACCATCTGGCCAAGCCCATCGCATTTCGTCCCAATGATAGGATTGTGCGCAGGTGACATCCTTTGCCAAGTCTAGCCCCTCAAGTCCTTCAAAAGCACGGGCTTTTTTGACAAGCGCTTCAATATCGAATTTGCCGTCCGGGTTATGGGCAAGGGCCACATGCGGAGCTCCCTGCTGGCGAATGGCGCGGGTCAGCCGCCGCGTGTCGACACCGCCCATGCCGATGCGGTTGCGCTTGCCAAGCCAGGCGTCCAGTTCGTCAACGGCACGCCAGTTTGATGCAAGCGTCGGATCCCATTTCACAATCATCCCATCGGCCACCGGATCGGATGTTTCATCATCCTGCGGGTTTACGCCGGTATTTCCGATATGGGGGAAGGTAAAGGTCACGATCTGTCCGGCATAGGACGGATCGGTCATGATCTCTTGATACCCGGTCATCGCGGTGTTGAAACAGAGCTCTGCCACCGTTTCGCCTGTGGCCCCAAACCCCAATCCATAGAAGATCGTGCCATCTGCTAGCGCCAGACAGGCCGTTGGTGTCTGCGTCATCACGTTATCCCCCAATTTGCCAAATTATCCTGCGTTTAAGGATGTCGGTGCGGTCGGTCAAGACACAGTTCATGGCCTTGCAAATAAGGGCTGACGTTGCGCAAGCGGTGCTTGTCACCGAAGGCATAGGCGCATAGACTTCACTCTTGTTTGACGGGACAACAGCGGAAAATCATCGAATGAACATGCGCGAGCGGATCAATGCGGCCCTGAAGGACGCGATGAGGTCGAAAGAAGCGGACCGCCTTTCGACCTTGCGGCTGATCAATGCTGCCATCAAAGACAAGGACATAGCCCTGCGCGGCACGGCCGAAGAAGACAGTGGGGTAGGGGACGCTGACGTCTTGGCCATCATGGGTCGTATGGTCAAACAGCGCCAGGAAAGTGCGCGCGCTTACGAAGAGGGCGGGCGCATAGAGCTTGCTGAAAAAGAACGCTCAGAAATCAAGATCATCGAAGAGTTCTTGCCCAAGCAATTGACAGAGGATGAAACCGCATCAGCCATAGACCTGGCAATTGGCGCGGTCGGGGCCCAGAATATTCGCGACATGGGCAAGGTTATGGCGGAATTGAAGGGCAAATACACCGGTCAGATGGATTTCGGCAAAGCCGGACCAATGGTCAAGGCCAAGTTGGGTTGATACCATTTTCCCTGACAGGCCTTTTAGTGCCTAAGCGCACGCTTTAGATCGTCATAGAGAGCTAGCCTTTCGGCCGCATCTAGAAACGCGCCAATCTCGACTTCGCGGTCTCCGCCCCGAAGGGTGATATAGTTTTCTACCGGTCCCCCTTTTTGATGGAGATGCACGGTCACCCAATATCGGTTGGCTTGCCATTCTTGCACAGGGCCTTTGGGGTTATGGCGGGTCAGGTGGGCCGTTGTGTCATTGACCACCAGTTCTTCCAACACCTCGCCACGCCGGTAGCTGATATTGAGCGCGGTCCAAAGGCCCCAGAGCATGAGCAGAAAAAACGGCAATAGCCCCCAAAGGACCGGGCTGCCCAACAGGGTTATCAGTGGCAGCGCGACCAGTGCCGCCGTGGCCCCAATGAAGATCACGAAGTCCTTTCGTAAAAGCGACCGATATGGCCACAGGCTCAGCTGCCATTTCGGGTCTGCATGCGGGGGGTCTGGAGTCCACTCGTAAGGCATAGATGGTACTTAGCCTGTCGGTGCCCCGGAGCAAATGTGAAGCGGTGTCGCGTCTACCGACACCCCATCACTGACCAGACAAAGCGACCGACGGCAGCGTTTTGTATATCGCTATGGCTCAGTATAAACGCGCTTGCATCTTCCAGCAGAATTTTTCCGTCATTCGGGCAAGCTGTTGCACGTCCGGTATTGGATGCGGTTCCGAACTGAAACACCACATTTCCCTCTCGATTGATTTGTTTTGCACGGCTGTATCCTGGTTCTGCGCCCAAATGCAGCGCGCCTGTTAAGTACCGAGCGAGTGGATTGGCATAATCACCCTGCGACCAGGTGAGTGCTACAAGACCCCCTGGCAGTTGGTGATCTTGATAGGGACCACCTTCCCCCGGCCTTACATTGCCGAAGCTTAAAGACGGGTCTGCGCCCCTCGCAAATCTGTTCGCGCTGAATGCGGGTTGTAAGCCGATCAGGATAGGGGCAGTCTCAGCCGTCCTGTCGACCGCATCAACCAACATATGCGAAGAGTAGTAAGCACGGCTAAGGATGCGCGCGCCCATGCTATGGCCAATTGCGACGGTATGAACATCATGTTTCTGCTCAAGGGTCGGCAGAATGCCGTTCATCAATTTGTTGGCGATTCCAAAGCCGATTTCATCCGCATCGTCGGTCTTGGCTGGATAGCTGAACAGATGAAGCCCGCGGTTGATAATCTGTGAGATGGACGTGCCGCCCCAGACGGAGGGCCATGTTATCCCAATGACGAGCAGATTCAGATCCTGGTCACGTGCGTTTGTTTGCGCCGCCGCAAGTGTTTGGCTGACAATCGCGTTATACCGGCGAAGGGACTCCTGCTGATCATTGTTCCAACCCATCGACAGTAAAAAAATATGTGTGTAGGGGCGGCCACGGCGACGCGCGTCAGTCATTGTTCTGTCAATCTGATCTGACAAACAATCCAGCGCTCGCCATCCTTGCGCGTAGGCATCTGCAACCGTTGCCTTCCCACATGCGGGACTACTGTCAGAAAACCCGGTTTGGGAAAAAGTGGTGTAGAGGAGTTCTGGCTGGATTCGATCAACACCTTGCCCCGCGCGGTAAGATAAGATGTGCGACACAAACATGACTTTGCCGTCGCTCGTGATGCCGTCGAACCGCTGCCGCTGGGCGTCTATGTCGCTGTCCGAAACCTGATCTGAGGTTGGCGAAGGTGGACGCAACCGTTGCTGATCATACTGGTTTGCGCCGATGCCATTTTCGTCGCCCACTGTACTCTGTGATGGAAAGGCGATCCGGTCGCGCGGTGCTTTTTCGATACCGATGATGAATCCAGACGTCCCGAGGATTTCGCTATAGGGCAACTCTAACAAGCTGTGGTACCTCTCTAGCGCCCCATCTAGATTGAGGTCTCGCTTTTCGGTAACAGGCACGGTTTCGGCTGTTTTGCTGCAGCCAATGGTTAGGCCAAGAGCCAGAAAAGAGAACAAGAGTGCAACGATTCTTCTGAAATTGGGTGGCTTCTGCAAGGCAAACTCCATTGATGCTAAAAATACGTTTCGGCGGAAAAGAATGGGACAAGAGTAGACGGCCCAGTAGAAATAAAAAAGACCCCTGCGCTGCAGGGGTCCTTATAGGATTTACATTGTGGCCGTTAGTGGCTGGGCTGTTTGTCCCAGTCTTCCCGCTTTGGCAGCGCCTCGAACGTATGTTCGGGCGGCGGGGAGGGCAGGGTCCATTCCAGCGTATCGGCATATTCGTTCCAAGGGTTGTTCTCGGTCACGCGCTTGCCGCGGGTCAGTGTCCATGCCAGGACTCCGATAAAGAACAGGAACGAGGCGAAGGATAAGAACGCCCCCCAACTGGAAATGTAATTCCAATAGGCGAACGCCTCTGGGTAGTCGATGTAACGGCGTGGCATGCCTTGCCGACCTAGGAAGTGCTGCGGGAAGAAGGTCAAGTTCGCCCCAATAAACATCGTCCAGAAATGCAGCTTGCCAGCCCATTCGGGATACATCCGCCCTGCCATTTTTGGCAGGTAGAAATAGATCCCCGCGAAGATGCCGAAAACAGCCCCAAGCGACATGACATAGTGGAAGTGGGCAACGACATAATAAGTGTCGTGGTACACCCGGTCGACACCAGCCTGCGATAGCACGATCCCGGTGACACCGCCCACGGTGAACAGGAACAAGAAACCGAAGGCCCATAGCATAGGTGTCTTGAACTCAACCGAACCGCCCCACATCGTCGCAATCCAAGAGAAGATCTTTACCCCTGTCGGCACCGCAATAACCATTGTGGCCAGCATAAAGTAGGATTGCTGGGTCAGCGACATGCCGACGGTGTACATGTGGTGGGCCCAGACGACGAAGCCCAGAACACCAATCGCCACCATCGCGTAAACCATTGGCAGGTAGCCAAAGATCGGTTTACGGCTAAACGTGGCGATCACATGGCTGATAATGCCGAAAGCAGGGATAATGATGATATACACTTCCGGATGGCCAAAGAACCACAGGATGTGCTGATACAGGATCGGGTCCCCACCTTGTTCTGGCTGGAAGAAGCCAAAGCCAAAGTTGCGGTCCATCAAGAGCATAGTGATCGCACCGGCAAGGACGGGCAGGGCCAAAAGGATGAGCCAAGCCGTCACGAAAATCGACCAAGCGAACAGGGGCACCTTGTGCAGCGTCATGCCCGGCGCCCGCATGTTCAGGAAGGTGGTGATCATGTTGATTGCGCCCAGAATGGACGACGCGCCCGATAGGTGGACCGCAAAGATCGCCAAGTCCATCGACATGCCGCCTTCGCTGGTGGACAGCGGCGGGTAAAGCACCCAGCCCACACCGGACCCGGCCTGACCGTTACCACCGGGGGCCAACATAGAGGCCACGCCCAGCGACGCACCAGCGACAAACATCCAGTAAGAGAGGTTGTTCAGGCGCGGAAAAGCCATATCCGGCGCGCCAATCTGCAAAGGCATAAAGTAATTGCCGAAACCACCAAACAGCGCAGGGATGACCACAAAGAACATCATCAGAACGCCATGGTATGTGATCATCACATTCCACAAGTGGCCGTTGGGCGTACATGTCGCTGACGAGTCTACGAACAACCGTGCGCCTTCCAGGCACATGTATTGCACGCCTGGGTTCATCAGTTCCAACCGCATATAGACGGTGAAGGCGACCGAGATAAACCCTAGAACACCTGCCGTAAACAGGTACAAGATCCCGATATCCTTATGATTTGTGGACATAAACCAACGCGTGAAAAACCCGCGCTCGTCCTCATGTGCGTCGCCGTGGATGGCTGCGTCTGCCATTTTGGCTCTCCTCGTATTGGCTACATCGTAACGGCACCGATTCAGCGGCCGGCGCGCATTTAGGGCGGTTCTAAAGTGTTGTGCTTAAAGGGGCAATAATGGATGCGCTCTTCCCGTTGGGTAATATTGGCGCAGGGCAGGGGTGCGCGCGCAGTTCTGTGTCAGTCATCGCGCCCGGGATCGTCAGGATTGCTTGAAAACAGAGCGATTTTGTTGCCCTGCGGATCCCGCAGATATCCCACATAGAAATTCGGCCCGTAAGAGGCGCGAAACCCCGGCGCGCCGTCATCTGACCCACCCGCCGCAACGGCGGCAGCATGAAGATCGCGCAACTGGGCCTGGGATTGGGCCTGAAATGCGACCATCGTACCGTTGCCTGCAGAGGCGGGCGCGCCGTTGAAAGGCGCTTTCACATAGAATTCGGGTAGGCCCAAATGCTCTGGCAAGGCATAGCTGAGATCGCCATGATAATATTCCAGCCCATAGCCAAGCGCTGGTAGGAAGGTCGAATAAAACCGCTCTGCAAGATCAATGTCATCTACACCCACGGTGACATACGCAATCATACTGTTGTCCTGTGAACCATGATGGTTGCCTGATCAAGCCCGCGTTCTTGCAAGGGCCACTCTGTCATTTGCTTATCGCGCGGGCATGGAAAAGGCCAGTTTCACCGCCCTTGCCTGCGTGTCTGTTTGCTGCTTTTGTAAATCTGCGGACATGCGCAGGATGGGCAATGGCGTGGAGCGATCCAGAGTTTACGATCGGGATTGAGGAAGAAAACCTTCTTGTCGATCAGGATACCGGTCAACTGGCCGTAGCGCCTGACGCGCTAATCGACGCTTGCAAAAAAGACCTGGCTGGCAAGGTCAGCCCGGAATTCCTGCAATGTCAGATCGAGATTGGGACAGGTGTCTGCCACACGATTGCCCAAGCCCGTGCCGATCTTGCTGACCTGCGCAGAACAGTTGCGCGGCATGCAAGCGAATTCGGCCTCGCGCCGATTGCAGCCTCCTGTCATCCCTTTGCTGACTGGAAGGACCAGCATCACACGCACAAAGACCGGTATGACAAGCTGCGCCGCGATCTTGCCGGTGTGGCCAGGCGGATGCTGATTTGCGGCATGCATGTGCATGTCGGTATTCCTGACCCCGATATGCGCGTGTCGCTGGTCAATCAGTTAAAGTATTTCTTGCCGCATTTGCACGCGCTTTCGACATCCTCTCCGTTTTGGCAGGGCGATGATACTGGGATGAAAAGCTATCGCCTGACCGTCTTTGACAATCTTCCCCGAACCGGGTTGCCGCCACGCATGGACAGCTGGGATG
>JBCBGX010000029.1:0-18108 GCA_038526325.1 Pseudomonadota bacterium
GAACATCGGATCGACGTCGCAATAGTCGCTGACATCATAGCCGAAATCCTTCATGGGCGACATGAAGAAGGGCGAAATCCAGATCGCATCCACCCCGAGCGAGGCGATATAGGGCAGTCGCTGGACGATCCCCAACAGGTCCCCCACCCCGTCGCCATTGCTGTCCTGAAAGCTGCGCGGATAGATCTGATAGATCACCGCCCCGCGCCACCAATCCTTGTCGATGGCCATTTCGGGCGTTGCGGCCAGGGTCGTGTTCATCGCTGTTTTCCTGTCTCAGCGCAGTCCCGGACCTGATCCGGGACCTCTGGTTGCATTTGAGGTCCCGGGTCGTGGCCCGGGACGGTTGTCACTTACTTCACCGACCCGGCCAGAAGACCGCGTACCAGATATTTTTGCATCGCAAAGAAAACGAGCAGCGGCACCGCAATGGACACGAAGGCCGAGGTCGCAAGGATTTCCCAATCGCCGCCGCGTGTACCCAACAGCTCCACAATCTGTTTGGTCATCACTGTCGTTTGGCCCGACGCATCAATCAGGAACACCAGCGCCACCAGCAGATCGTTCCAGGTCCACAAAAACTGGAAGATTGCGAAAGAGGCCAGTGCCGGGAACGATAGCGGCAGGATGATCTTGGTGAAGATCTGGAAATCGGTCGCCCCATCCACCTTGGCATTTTCAATAATGTCGCGCGGCAGCCCCACCATGTAATTCCGCAACAAATAGATCGCCAAGGGTAATCCAAACCCGGTATGGGCCAGCCAGACGCCAAGATAGCCTTTGCCGATGCCAATCGCATTATGCAGCGACAAAAGCGGGATCAGCGCAAGTTGCAAGGGCACAACCAGCAACCCAACCACCGCCGCGATCAGAAGCGCCCTGCCCGGGAAATCCATCCAGGCCAGCGCATAGGCTGCAAAGGCTGCGATCAGAATCGGGATGATCGTCGCCGGTATGACCACTGTCAGCGTGTTAAAGAACGCTTTGGCCATGCCTTCGGAATTCGCCTCGTCAAACAGAACGAAGTTGTAATTGCCAAATGTGAAATCCGGCGGGGTGGTCGCATCAATAAACACCCGTTGCGCCCGACCGCTGATCTGATCGTCATTGCCCTGCCAGACATAGGTGCCATCGGCATTCAGCGTAAAGCTTTCGCCCTCCCCCATGTCATAGGTCACGCCAGGTGCATTTTCCCCCAAACGGCGGCTAGATGTAGACCACGCCTTGATCTCACCTTCAAAGACCTCATCGCCAAAGATGTTGCCCTCGACCATATAAAAACCACCGCCCAGATCGACCCGGTTGTCATCCGGGTCGGCGGCCCGGATTTGCAACGTCTGTTCGGCTGGGAACAGCGATGACCACCAGCCTGATGCGGTGATCTGATCGCCCGTGCGGAACGACGACACAAACAGGCCCAGCGTCGGGAACAGCCACAACAGCACCAGCAACACGACCGAGATATTCAGCGCCCAGACAACAACGGGCTTTTGTCCTGCCATCGCATCCATCAGCGCATCTCCTTCCGGGCGTTATGTACGTTCCACACAAGGATCGGCGTGACCATCAGCATTATGATCATGGCCGCAGCCGACCCCATGCCCCAGTCATTGGCGCGGAACAGCTTGTCATACATGTAATTGGCCAGAACTTGCGTTTCCCACTGGCCGTTGGTCATCGCGAACACGATGTCGAACACTTTCAGCGTCGCAATCGTGATCGTCGTCCAGACCACAACAATGGTCGACATAATTTGCGGGATCTTGATCTTGAAGAAAATCTGGAACGGGTTGGCCCCGTCGATAATCGCCGCCTCAACCGTTTCCTCGGGGATCCCCCTCAAGGCCGCCGACAGGATCACCATGGCAAAGCCTGTCTGGATCCAGATCAACACGATCATCAGGAAAAAGTTGTTCCAGAATGGAATTTGCAGCCATTGCTGCGGCTCCGTCCCGCCGAAAAACAGGTAAAGATGGTTCAGAATACCGATCTGTGCGACATCTTCGGGTCGGGCTTCATAAACCAATTTGAAGATCACGGCGGCACCGACAAACGAAATCGCCATGGGCATGAACACGATGGATTTCGCGATATTGCCCAAGCTTAACCGGTCGGTCAGCTGCGCGGCGAGCAGACCAAACCCGGTCGCCGCTGCGGGCACCACGATCAACCACAGCACATTGTTCCACATCGCCTCGACAAATTTCGGTTCGGCAAACATCTGGGTGTAATTCTCGAACCCGACAAAGGCATATTCATTGCCCGGCAACCGCTCCAAGAAGCTCAGGCGAAGGGTCGCGAACACCGGATAGGCTAGGTAAAGACCCAGGGCCAACAGGGCCGGGAACAGAAAAACCCAAGGTCGGATCATATTGGCGCGGTTGATGTTCCGCCCGGCATTCGGCCCTTTGGCCCGAAAAAGCACTTTGTCCAGGAATAGGTTGACGCCGTAAAAATACCCAACGCAGCCACCGACACCCACAATAATCGTGACCAGTCCAAGCAATGCAGGATGCATGGTCTCCTCCCCGTGGCGATGTGTTTGAGCGGATTGGTCCCGCTTGGTGATGCGGGCGCTCTAACCGCCCGCATCATTTTCGCAATGCGCTGATTACTTCAACGCATCCCAGCTGTTCTGGATCGCAGTTGTAACTGTTTCGGCGTCAGCACCACCGACAAAGTCAACCATACCAGTCCAGAACGTGCCCGCACCCACAGCGCCCGGCATCAGATCTGACGCGTCAAAGCGGAACGTCGTGGCATTCAGCAGAATCTCCCCTTGACCGCGCAGGATGTCATCCTTGTACGTGTCAAGGTTCACACCCGAATGCGGTGTCAGGAAACCGGTCTGCGCCATCATTACCTCATGCGCCAAAGGCAATTGCAGGAATTCCATGAACTCCATCGTCGCATCAGACGCATCGGTCACGGCCATCAGGGTGCCCCCACCCAGAACCGGATTACCCAGATCCTTTTCCGCAAAGGATGGGAAGTAGAAGAAATCTGCATCTTCGCCCGGTGTGACATCATCCGGGAAGAATGCAGTGGCAAAAGACGCCTGACGATGCATGTAGCACTGTGGCGGGGATGAGAAGAGACCGGTGGGGCTGTCGCGGAAATCGGTCGATCCCACAGCGGCAGACCCACCCGCAACCATGTCGTCATTCTTGGCGAACATGCCGAAAGTTTTGACCGCTTCGATTACCTTGGGATCGTTGAATGGGATTTCGTTGCTCACCCACTGGTCGTAAGTTTCGGGTGTCTGAGTGCGCAGCATGATGTCTTCAACCCAGTCAGTCGCAGGCCAACCTGTCGCAGGGCCAGAACCCAGACCGATGCACCAGGGTGTTTCCCCATCTGCGATGATCTGCTCGGACAAAGCGATCAGATCTTCCATCGTCTCTGGCACTTCGTAATCGGCATCTTCGAAGTTTTCAGGGGAATACCAAACAAGCGATTTGACATTCACATTGTAGAAAAAACCGTAGAACTGGTCTTCACCCGCTGCGTCCGCATAGGTGCCCAGATCAACCCAGGACTGACCAGCGGCGTAATTGTCAGCAACCCAGGATGCCATGTCATCGCCAAGCGGTGTCAGCAAACCCTGCGATGCCATCGTCGCGGCCAAACCGGGCTGCGGGAAGACGGCGACATTGGGGGCAGACCCAGCTTCCGCGTCAATTACGATTTGCTGTTCAAACCCGTCAGAGCCGGTAAAGGTGATCGTGGCGCCTGTCGCATCGGCGAAATATGCGATTGCCGAACGGAAAATGTCATCTTCCGGCGCAAGCCATGGTCCAAAGACCGTAACCGTCTCACCGCTCAGGTCCGGTGCATTGGCAGCCCATGCACTGTAGCTGTCCCAGCTGAAATCGCCCTCGCCGGGCGCGAAAATAAGATGGCCGTCTGCCTGAACAGCACCCGCAGTCAAAGCAACCGCTGCCACACTGGCATACAGTTTCGTTTTCATTGATCGTCCTCCCAATCGCATCGCATGATGCGTCACTTCATCCCTGCACGTCTTGGCGTGCGTTCGAAATATCCGGCGCAGAGGAATCAATTCCAAAGCGCTTTGGATGACCTACAGTCGAGCAACTTTCCGCCACTGTCAACACACCAATATATATGAAAAAAAGCTGGTATTTTCCAAAGTGGCAGTTTACTGAAACGTTTACGGTATGTGGACCAAACGCGTTTAACGCGCTCCATACCGGGAAAAATCAAAGCGCTTTGGACCATCTTAAGACCTAATGAACCTCAAGGAACTCTCGCAAAATCTGGGGCTTAGCCAAACAACCGTAAGCCGCGCGCTTAACGGTTATCCCGAGGTGAGCCCCGCGACACGTGCTCGTGTCGAACAGGCTGCGAAAGCGTTCAACTACCGGCCAAGCACCCGCGCAAAGGGTCTGGCCACCGGCAAAGCGTTGGCAATCGGCCATGTCATCCCGGTCTCAACCAAGCACGAGATGGTCAACCCAATTTTCGGGGATTTCATTGCAGGCGCGGGCGAAACCTATGGGCGCCATGGCTACGAAATGATCCTGTCCATCGTTGCTGACGAAGAGGAAGAACAGATTTATCGCGGCTTGAAGTCCCGGCGCGCTGTTGATGGTGTCATTGTGCATGGCCCCCGAATGAACGACCCCCGGATCAAGCTGCTGCATGATCTGGGACTGCCCTTTGCCGTGCACGGGCGGGCATCTGGCACGACCCTGCCCTATTCATGGCTCGACGTGAATAATCGCAGCGCGTTTTCACGCGCAACCACCTTTCTGTTCGATCTTGGGCATAGACAGATTGCACTGATCAACGGGCTAGAGGTGATGGACTTCGCGCATCGACGCCGCGAAGGCTACACAGCGGCCTTGTTGGATAAGGGGCTGCCCGTAAACCCCGCTATGATGCGATCCGGGGAAATGACCGAAGTGTTTGGCTACCGGTCTGCGGCCGATATGCTTGACAGCGCCCTCCCACCAACAGCAATCCTGTGCGCCTCTTTGATCAGTGCGCTTGGCGTGCGGCGAGCTATCGAAGAACGCGGATTGCGGATGGGCCACGACGTGTCGGTCATCACCCATGACGATGCCCTTTCTTACCTGCAAAATGGTGGCGACGTTCCAATCTTTACCGCCACCAGGTCCTCCGTCCGCCAGGCGGGACGTAAGCTGGCCGAGATGTTGCTGGACGCCATCGCTAACTCCCACCAAGACCTGCAAACCCATCTTTTCGAGGCCGAATTAATGGTCGGCCAATCCACCGGCCCCGCCCCAACCAAGGACTAACATGAATTTCAAACGCACTGATTTCCCCGACGGTTTTCTTTTCGGGGCCGCAACGGCTGCTTACCAAATCGAGGGGCATCAATTCGGCGGCGCAGGACAAACCCATTGGGACACATTCGCCGCTGGGCCCGGTAACGTGGTCCGCGGTGAAAACGGCGCACTGGCCTGCGACCATTACCACCGGTTTGAAGAAGATCTGGATCTTATGAAAGGCGCGGCGATGGATGCCTATCGGTTTTCCACATCCTGGGCCCGCGTGATGCCCGATGGGGTGACCGTAAACCCCGAAGGCCTCGATTTCTATGACCGGCTGGTGGATGCGATGCTCGACCGGGGTCTGCACCCGTTTCAGACGCTTTATCACTGGGAATTGCCATCCGCATTGGCTGATAAGGGCGGCTGGACAAACCGCGATACCTGCGAACGCTTTGGCGATTTCACAGATGTGATCACTGACCGCATCGGCGACCGAGTCAGGTCTGTGGCGACCATAAACGAACCCTGGTGCGTCGCCTATCTGTCGCATTTTCTGGGCCATCACGCGCCTGGACTGCGTGACATCCGGGCGGCATCCCGGGCAATGCATCATATCCTTGTCGGGCACGGGATTGCGCTCGCTCGCCTGCGCGACAAGGGCTTGCTAAACTGCGGGATCGTGCTGAATTTCGACCACGCCGAACCAAAGGATGACAGCCCTTCCGCCGCGCAGGCCGCTGCGCGCACAGACGCCATCTTTAACCGTTGGTTCATAGAAGCCATTACCACGGGCACCTACCCCGCCGAAGCGCTACAAGGGTTTGCGCCGCATATGCCCGACAACTGGCAGGACGATATGGCGCTGATCAGTCAACCGATGGATTTTCTGGGGGTTAACTACTACACGCGGCACAAAGTCTCAGAAGATCCCAGCGGTGTTTGGCCCTTTGTTGCAGGCGAAGAAGGCCCGGGCACAAAAACCCAAATGGGCTGGGAAATCTATCCCGACGGCCTGCATGGTTTCCTCGTCCGATTGGCGCAAGACTATGTGGGCGATTTGCCCATCTATGTCACCGAGAATGGCATGGCCTGGGACGATAAGGTTGAAAACGGTTCGGTCTATGATCCCGAACGCACAACATTTGTCTCTGATCACGTAGATGCCGCCCGACGAGCCATCATTGATGGGGCAAACGTCAAAGGTTTCTTCTATTGGTCCTTACTGGACAATTTCGAATGGGCCTTTGGCTACGAGAAACGGTTCGGTATGATCCATGTGGACTTCGAGACCTTGAAGCGGACCCCGAAAGCGTCCTATCACGCGTTGAAATCCGCTATTGCGCGATAGGAAGACCATGGCCCATCCCGACAACCTTTATTCGCTTGTTGCCGACATCGGCGGCACCAATACCCGTGTCGCCTTGGCAAGGGGGCGCAATGTCGTAAAGGAAACGATCCGACGCTATAGCAATGCGGACTTTCCCGGGCTGGAATCGGTGCTGCGCCGCTATATCGAGGATGAAAGTGGGGTTGATCCAAAGGCGGCCTGTGTCGCCGTCGCCGGACCCGTCCGCGACAGCAGGGCGACGATGACCAATCTTGACTGGACCATCGACAAAGACACGCTTGCGCGCGCGACAGGTGCTGAGACCGTGGCGATCCTGAATGATCTTCAGGCGCAGGGCCACGCACTGGGCCATATTGATGCAAGCAACATCCGCACGATCCTACCCGGACCATCGGGCCAGCCCAACGCGGCATGCCTTATGGTGGGAATTGGAACAGGGTTTAACGCAGCACCGGTCTATGATCTGGACCATGGGCGCGTTGTGCCGCCATCTGAAAGCGGCCATGCCAATCTGCCCATCCGCACCGAAATGGAGCTGCGGCTGTGTCAGTTTGTGTCGACCGCTCATGGCTTTCCCGCGGTAGAAGACGTGCTGTCAGGACGTGGACTGGAGCGGGCATATGCCTTTTTGGGACAAGAAGCGATGGACTCACGAGAGGCTTCTGCAAAAGATATCATGGCCGCTTGTGTCGATGGCAGCGACCCTCGCGCAATCGAGGCCGCACGTCTTTTCACACGCATTCTGGGCACCGTCTGCGGTAACTTGTCTTTGATCCAGTTGCCATTTGGCGGTGTTTATCTGGTCGGTGGTGTGGCGCGTGCTTTCGCACCACATCTGGCCAGTTTCGGCTTTGCTGACGCCTTTAAGGACAAGGGGCGCTTTGCCGGCTTTATGAGCAATTTCGCAGTTCACGTGGTCGAGGACGATTACGCCGCACTTACTGGGTCTGCCGCACATCTTGTGGCACTTGGCAGTTAACACCGGTCAGACCGACGTTCACTGCAATTGCGTGTGCACGGTCTGTGTCAGGGCATTCAGTGAAAAAGGTTTTGGCAGGAAAACCGAATTTGGAATGCGGCTTTGGTCATCACCAAACGCATCTTCCGCATAGCCAGAGACAAAAACCACACGTGTGTCGGGGCGGTTCTTTAGTGCCTGCCGCACCCATGTCGGCCCATCCAAGCCCGGCATGATCACGTCTGTCACGAAGATATCCACTTTCAACGCGTCGTCATTCAAGAGATCCAGTGCGGCTTCGGCGCAGTCGGCCTCTAGTACCGTGTATCCCCGCAAGCGTAGCGCGCGGGATGCAAATGCCCGGACCGGCGCTTCGTCCTCTACCAGCAAGACAACGCCATCGCCATGTATGTTGGTCGGCGTACTCTCCGCATGTCCGATTGGAACCGGTTCAGCAACTGGCATCTGGTAGCTTGGAAAGAGTAGTGAAAACTGCGTGCCTTTCTCTGCTTCACTTTCCACGAAGATGAAGCCTCCGGTCTGTTTGACGATGCCGTAAGCCGTCGACAGACCCAGCCCAGTCCCTTCGCCGGGGCGTTTCGTTGTCCAGAAAGGCTCAAATATCTTCTGGAGCTTTTCGGGCGGAATGCCGTGCCCTTCATCAATGACTTTGACGACGACATAGTCACCTGGCGGCACTTCAGCGCGATCCCGCACCATCTGTTTTTTCAGGCTCAGGTTCTCCGTGACAACCTTGATATCGCCCGCACCATTCATAGCATCGCGCGCATTGACGACCAAATTCATCAATACTTGTTCCAACTGACGTTTGTCCGCCTTGATCTGTGCGAGCGCAGGATCATGGTGCAAAGACAGTGTCACCTTTTCACCCACAAGACGGTTCAGCAAATGGGTCAGGTCGGACAGTGTATCGCGCAAATCGATGATCTCTGGTTGCAAGTTCTGTTTGCGCGAAAATGCAAGTAGCTGGCCAACAAGGCTGGCCGCCCGGTTGGCATTCTGGTGAATTTGAATCAAATCACCATAGTTTTGATCACCCTCGTTGTGTCTCAGAAGCAAAAGATCACAGTGCCCCGAA
Source organism: Pseudomonadota bacterium (assembly GCA_038526325.1). Classification (GTDB taxonomy): domain Bacteria; phylum Pseudomonadota; class Alphaproteobacteria; order Rhodobacterales; family Rhodobacteraceae; genus Yoonia. The sequence continues at coordinate 8,664 of JBCBGX010000029.1, forward strand.
ATTGCAGTCAGCAAGTTGTTAAAGTCATGCGCCACCCCTCCAGCCAACTGACCGATGGCTTGCATCTTCTGGCTTTGCACAAATTGCGCCTCAAGCGTCTTTAGCTCAGTTACGTCATTGAGAACCGCGATCAGGTGCGGATCCACTGCGCCGCCCGCAATGTTCAACGTGACCTGCACGAAGGTGTCCTGATTGTCACCGCGCCCCCGCAGGAATTGTGACGCCTGCCCACCACGCCCCTCGGACGCCTCGCGCAGCCAGTCATTGATGGGGCGGCCAAGCCCATCCAACATATCCGCCATTCGTCGATCTTTGGTCGTCTCCAGATGCAGCAGTTGCCGCGCCTCGCGGTTAGATGCGAGGACCAGCCCGTCCGCTGCGATTTTCAAAAGCGGAACCGGCAAATCCTCTATCGCGTCCCAACCCGCTTCAATTTGACGAGGGGCATCCAATCCGCTCGTCCCGGCAAGGATAAAGATATCGCTTGCACCGTCACGACCGTCGATCTTAGCCACCATTGCAGGCTTGCGCCCTTTTCCGGTCTTGACCATTTGGGACTTACCTGACCTGACCGGCAGATCCTCGAAAATATCCTCAAGCGTCTGTGGCCGCCGCCCCAAAAACGATCGCGCCGCATCATTCAATCGCTCAATCGTCCCATTTGATGCCACATGAAGGGACGGTAACGGCGCGCTTTCGGGTGACATACCCGCACCGCCGCCCAGTTCGCTTAGATCATCAAGGCGCCACAGCAATCGATCCGGTCCCGCCGATGACACGCTAAGGCGAAAATGCCCCTGCCGCGTGACAATATCCTCTTTGCTGGCGCCGCCCTTGGCCACGCGTGCCGAAAGACGATGCAGGACCGGGTCGGGGTTGGCCAAAATGTTGCCCAATATGGCACCCAACGCTTTGGTCCGACATGGCCCAAACCGCGCCGTTGCCACATCATTTGCAAAGACGATCTGGCCCCCTTGATCTGTCAAAAAGACGTCATCTGCATCAAACTGGGTTAGCTGCCGAACAGTTCTGTCAAAATTGGTCAGGTCGTTTCTGCTGAGCCAGCGCCGTAAGCCCAGCCCAGCAGACAAACACACAAGCATCATCCCTAAGACCAGCAAAACGTATCGCAGCGGCAGGATGTCCACCAGATAAGCAAAAGCAAAGCACAGCAAAGCTGCAGCCAGCACCAAACCGAATATCGGCTCCGACGCCATCTTGGCAGCATTAATATTTGGTAGCGCGTGGTCTTTTGGCACGATGAACCCTCATTACACGGTCAATTCGCATCTACGCATTAACGATTAACCAATCCTTAAACATAATCATTTCGCTACCTAACAATCAGAGGTTGTGACTTTTGCGTATCATGTTGCATAGGAAAAAGCCATCTCCCGCATCATCTGGCAGCAATTGACGCTGTTCTTTAATCTGCCAGTCAGGCTGCGCCTCGATGAACGCGTCAACCCTTTGGTGGTTTTCGCTGGCAAGGACAGAGCAGGTCGCATAGACCAAATTGCCGCCAGGTGCCACCAGCCCGGCAGCCGTCTCAAGAACCTCGGACTGCGCTTGCTGAAGATCCATTAGGCGTTGCTGGGTCAATGCCCATTTTGCATCGGGTGTGCGCCGCCACGTGCCGCTTCCGCTGCAGGGTGCATCGCAAAAGACAACATCGAATGGGGGCTGCCCTGCCAGATCCGCTGTCGCAAGGCGCGTAATCTTCACCCCGGCGCGGGCGGCGCGCTCGGGAACATCCACCATCCGCTGCGGTGCCACATCATGGGCAAACACGGCCGCATCATAAAGATCGGCAAAGGCCAGCGCCTTGCCCCCGCCCCCCGCGCAATAATCCAGCACCCGCGCAGCGGGCGGCACTGCAACCGCTTTTACGGCAAATTGCGAAGAGGCGTCTTGCAGCTCGATCCATCCCTGCGCAAAGGCTTGAGAGGTTTTGATCCGCCGGGCATTTTGCATCACCCGCAGGCAGCCGGGAACGCTGTCATGAGGTGCTGCCGCGATATCCTCTGCCGCCAAAGACGATATGACGCTTTCAGCCGACGCCCGCCGGGTATTGATCCGCAGAAAAACCGGTGCGCGGCGCTGCAGCACCAAGGCAGCGGGCTTGGCGTCAACTCCCAAACTCTTCACCCAGTGCGGCCAAAGCCAATCAGGCATATCATGCGCCGCCGCTTCTGACAGATCCGGCGCTGCGCTCAACATGGACCGTTCGGCTGGGCCGAGCGATCTGGGCGCATGACCCTGCCCCGTAAAGTAGCGCTCCGGATCTTCCCCATCGCGGGCCAAAAGCCGGGCCATCAAGTCCCGGCCCGAACCGTCCCCCAATGACCGCCTTGCCCGCAAAACATCAAAAACATGATCCCTGATAGCCGCACGATCCTTGGAGCCCGCAAACCGGCTGGACCTGGCCCACCGGCTCAGCGCTGCTTCCGCCAGTGTCCCGTCCTTGATCTGGTCGATGATAGCAATCGCCGCCGCAACACGGGCCCCGGGGGTCATGGTCTATCCCACGCGGTAATTTGGGCTTTCCCGTGTGATCTGTACATCATGCACGTGGCTTTCTTTCAGCCCCGCGCCTGTGATCTTCACGAATTGGCAGTTCTTGCGCATCTCATCCACAGTCGCGCACCCGGTATAGCCCATCGCCGCCCGCAAACCGCCCACCAACTGATGCACCACCGCATGGGCCGACCCTTTGTAGGGCACCTGCCCTTCTATCCCTTCCGGCACCAGCTTGTCGCTTGCCGCCTCTTTCTGGAAGTACCGGTCGGCGGATCCGCTGGCCATAGCGCCCAGGCTGCCCATCCCGCGATAGGATTTGAACGACCGCCCCTGATACAGGATCACCTCACCGGGGCTTTCATCCGTCCCAGCAATCATGCTGCCCACCATCGCGCAAGAGGCGCCAGCCGCAATTGCCTTTGCAAAATCGCCAGAAAACTTGATACCACCATCGGCAATCACCGGCACGTCCCCGGCCCCTTCGGCACAATCCATGATCGCGGTCAGCTGCGGCACGCCCACGCCCGCAACCATCCGCGTCGTACAGATCGACCCCGGCCCAATCCCGACCTTCACCGCATCCGCACCCGCGCCAATCAGCGCCTTGGCTGCATCCGCCGTTGCGATATTACCCGCCACGATCTGCACTTCGTTTGACAACATCTTGGCCCGTTCCACCGCCTTGGCCACCCCTTCTGAATGGCCATGCGCCGTGTCGATCACAATCATATCCACGCCGGCATCCACCAACGCTTCGGCCCGTTCAAACCCAGAATCCCCCACGCCCGAAGCCGCAGCGACCCGCAATCGGCCGAGGTGATCCTTGCAGGCCATCGGGTTCAGGACAGCCTGTTCGCTGTCTTTCAACGTCAAAAGACCTGTCAGCTTCCCCTCACCATCAGTGATCAGCAGCTTTTCGATGCGCCGCGCCTTCATCAAGGATCGTGCCTCATCCAGATCGGCAGGCTCGCGCAGGATTGCCAAATCATCCGAGGTCATCATGACACTGACAGGCGTCGCATCGTCTTCTGCAAAGCGCATGTCGCGGTTGGTCACGATCCCCACGACCTTTCCGCCCTCGCCCACAACCGGGAACCCGGTGATCCGATAGCGTTCCATAAGCGCCTTTGCATCGGCGAGCGTCTGATCCGGGCGCAAGGTGACGGGATTATAGACTGTGCCGGACACAAACCGCTTCACCCGGCGGATTTCCTTGGCCTGTTCGTCAACGCTCAGGTTCTTGTGAACCACTCCAATGCCACCGGCCTGAGCCATTGCGATGGCCATGCGGCCCTCGGTAACCGTGTCCATCGCACTGGACAAAAGCGGGATGTTCATCGCGATGGATTTGGTGACCTTCGTCCGCGTATCGGCTGTTGAGGGGAGCACACTGCTTTCCCCCGGCACCAGCAAAACATCATCAAAGGTAAGCGCCTCACGAATCTGCATCTGTCGGTCCCCTAAAGCATGCGTCGTTGGCACGCCCCTATTGCATGGATAGCCATGGGGGGAAAGGGCCGAATTTTCGCTAAGGTTGCCGGATCACCACACCATCAGTCTGACACTAAGTCAGCCTTTCAAGCCGACCCTTGCGTTTGTAGATGTTCTTATAGTCCCATTGAATCCGTCGGCCCTTTTCCAGCCACCGCCTCAAATCCGCTACGTCCACCTGATCAACATGAGTGTAGCGCGCTGAAGCATCCTTGAATTTGCCGGTCCCCGGTTTCAACGTCTCTTCGTCAAAATCCGTACCACTCCAGAACATCAGGCGAATACAGCCCTTAAGCTTGCCGTAGCGAACAATCGGGTTTCCCGACAAAAACCAAACCGGATGGCCATGCCAAATCTTGCTTTCAGCATCGGGCAGAGCCTCGTCAATCTCTTTGCGCAAAACATCGCAAATGGCTTGATCCTCCGCAGATTGGATGGCGTGGAATTCAGCGATCGTGGTCGGTTTCATGGCTAGATGATACGACATCTCTTGGCCAAAGTCGAAGCTGACAGTCCCTCTGCGCCTTCCTCATGCCGCTGCACATAATCATTATGACGGTATCGGGCCTTCCCTTTCCACCATCGGCGTTTAATTTGCCAATAAATCAATGAGTGCGTAGATGAGCAACGATCCACTAGTCATTTTCACCCCCTCCGGCAAACGCGGGCAGTTTCCGGTTGGCACACCGGTGCTGACAGCGGCCCGGCAATTGGGTGTGGACCTCGACAGTGTCTGCGGCGGGCGGGGCATTTGTTCGAAATGTCAAATCACCCCGTCCTTTGGCGAATTCCCGAAACACGGGGTGACCGTCGCTGACACCGCACTGTCTGAGTGGAACGCCGTTGAGGCGCGCTATGACGAAAAGCGCGGATTGAAACCGGGCCGCCGCCTGGGCTGTCAGGCGACAATCCAGTCCGACGTTGTGATTGATGTCCCTGCCGAAAGCCAGGTGCACAAACAGGTCGTGCGCAAACGGGCCGAGGCGCGGGATATAGTCATGAACCCCTCCACCCGGCTTTACTATGTTGAGGTGGCAGAGCCTGACATGCACGACCCTTCTGGCGATCTGGAGCGGTTGGTCACAGCCCTTAAACGCGACTGGGACCTGCCGGATCTGGAGGCGGATCTGGGTGTCCTGAAGAAACTCCAAGCCGCCCTGCGCAAGGGTGAATGGAAAGTGACCGTCGCCGTCCATCTGGGTGATGCAGTGTTCAGCCCGCGCATCATCGAAATCTGGCCCGGCTTTTACGACGGCACGATCTATGGCCTCGCCGTTGATCTTGGCTCTACCACCATTGCCGCCCATCTGTGCGATCTGCGCTCGGGCGAGGTCATCGCCTCCTCCGGCATCATGAACCCGCAAATCCGATTTGGTGAGGACCTGATGAGCCGCGTCAGCTACGGCATGATGAACCCCACCGGCTCGGACGAGATGACCAAAGCCGTGCGTGACGGCATGAACGCGCTTTTCGTGCAAATCGCATCAGAGGCCGAAATTGACCGCAACCTGATCGTTGACGCGGTCTTCGTCTGCAACCCGGTCATGCACCATCTTTTCCTCGGCATCGACGCTTATGAGCTGGGCCAGGCCCCCTTTGCCCTCGCCACATCCGAGGCGATATCCTTGCGCGCCAGCGAGCTTGACCTCAACCTGCACCCCGCCTCCCGCGTCTACATCCTGCCTTGCATCGCGGGCCATGTGGGGGCCGACGCCGCCGCCGTCGCCCTGTCCGAAGCTCCCGACAAATCCGAAGACCTCGTGCTGGTCGTGGACGTGGGCACCAATGCCGAGATTATTCTCGGCAACCGCGAAAAGGTGCTCGCCTGCTCTTCGCCCACAGGTCCCGCCTTTGAAGGCGCGCAGATCAGCAGCGGCCAGCGGGCAGCCCCCGGTGCCATCGAACACGTTCAGATCGACCCCGTCACGAAAACCCCCCGCTTCCAGGTCATCGGGTCAGAGCTTTGGTCGGACGAGGAGGGTTTCGACGCCGCCATCGCCCAAACAGGCGTGACCGGCATCTGCGGTTCCGGCATTATCGAAGTCATCGCCGAAATGCGCATGGCGGGCATCGTCGACGGGCCCGGCCTGATCGGCACGGCCGAGCAAACAGGCTCCCCCAATTGTTTCCAAGACGGGCGCACCAATTCCTACCTGCTCTATGACGGCACGGCCGATGGCGGCCCGAAAATCACCGTCACCAACACCGATATCCGCCAGATCCAGATGGCCAAAGCCGCGCTTTATTCCGGTGCACGGCTTCTCATGGACAAGTTCGGCGTGGATAAGGTGGACCGCATGGTCCTCGCCGGGGCGTTCGGCGCCCATATCAGCCCCAAACACGCCATGGTGCTTGGCATGATCCCGGACGCGCCTTTGGACAAGGTCACGAGCGCAGGCAATGCCGCCGGCACCGGCGCGCGGATTGCCCTTCTCAACACCGATGCGCGTCGTGAGATTGAAGAGGTCGTGCACAAAATCCACAAGATCGAAACCGCAATCGAGCCGCGCTTTCAGGAGCATTTCGTTAACGCTTCCGCTATACCCAACGCGGTCGATCCTTTCCCGATCTTGGGCAGCATCGTCACGATCCCGCAGATCACACATAACCAGGGTGGTGACCGCCGCGGCCGCAGACGACGCGCGTGAACAAGCGTAGGGCGGTTGAAACCCACGCGTCTCCTATTCTACGTATAGTTTCAGTACAGATTGCATGCGCAAAACATACATTGACGATGGGCCGCCCCCGGCGTATCTGAAATGCCGCTGCGGGTATGGTGAAAAGGTATCACGAAAGCTTCCCAAGCTTCAGTTACGGGTTCGATTCCCGTTACCCGCTCCACCCGAAATTTCGCAGATGAGGCCCCCATGCCAGAGATTTCCCGCAAGCATACCAGCGCCAGGATGAGCCAGTTGGTCATCCACAACGGCATCGCCTATCTGGCCGGTCAGGTAGGCACCGCAGGGGCTAGTGTCACCAACCAAACCAATGACATCCTTGAAAAAATTGACGCGCTTTTGGCAGAGGCCGGGACCGACAAAACCAACCTGCTGACTGCACAAATCTGGCTGTCAGATATTGGGTCGCAATTCGCCGAAATGAACGCCGCCTGGGATGCCTGGGTTCCCGAAGGCCATGCGCCTGCGCGCTGGACAGGTGAGGCAAAGCTCGCCACCCCAGAGTTTCACGTGGAAATCATCGTCACCGCGGCGATCTAGAGCGATATCAAAAATCTGTATTGCAGATTTTACGGACGACGCTCTAGAACACCCACATCGTTAAAAGTGCTGTAACTCCAATGGGTAAGCTCATTGGAACCACCGCGTTCGCCAGCACATGCCAATCACTTTCTTCTGACCCGATGACCTTGCGGATCTGCACCACCAGAAAGGTGCAGCCCAACATCGCCACAATGAATGCGATAGTGACCAAAAAGCCGTTCACAAGGGGCATAAACAACGCCACGCTGCCCATGAGTTTCACCGCTCCCGCTCCGAAGACTTTTGATGTGAACAGGAAAAGCCCAAATGCAAAAACGGCAGCCGCAAAAGCCAATTGCCACCAGATTGGTGTTAGGTCCGTCGCAGTAAATGCAATTATTGCAAACATCACCGGCGGAATAAGCGTCAGCCAATTGGGGATTTTACCGGTGCGCGCCTCAATCACCATCGCAGCCACGATCAGCACCGTCATCACATAAGTCGCATAGGTCGCGAGCATCAGCGCCCCCTTGGTTTCAGAATTTTCCCGGTTTTAACGGCTACACGCCATTTCGCTGCAAAAATCCGACAAGCGCTGCAGTCGAACCGTCTTTTTCCCCGACCTGTTGCGTCCCCTCAACAACCGGTTGCAGAGCCGTTGCCAGTTCTTTGCCCAATTCGACCCCCCATTGGTCGTAGGAATTGATACCAAGGACTGCCCCTTCGACGAAGACCCGATGTTCATAAAGGGCAATGATCTGACCCAACACAAAGGGCGTCAGTTGCGGATAAGCGATCGTAAGGGATGGCCGGTTGCCTGGGAACACCCGGTGGCAGGCTTGTCGTTCCAATTCTGCCCCATCGAACTTTCCTGCAACCTTCGCCCGGGCCTCATCCAGACTCCGTCCACGCATTAAAGCTTCAGACTGGGCCAGGCAATTTGCGACAAGCAATTGATGCTGGTGGTGCAAATCATCTTCATGGCCCCGAGCAGCAACAAGAAATTCACACGGGATTGCACGCGTGCCCTGATGGATCAGTTGATAAAAGGCGTGCTGACCGTTGGTGCCAGGTTCCCCCCAAACAACCGGGCCACTATTCACGGACAAATCGGCCCCATCCATGCTGACCCCTTTGCCGTTACTTTCCATCTCCAATTGTTGAAGATAGGCTGGTAACCGGCTGAGACAATTATCATATGGCAGCACGGCCCGGGTCGCATAGCCACAGATTTGATTGTGCCAAATGCCCACCAAGGCCAACAATGCAGGCAGGTTTTCGTGCCAGTCTGCCGCCTGAAAATGCTGATCCATTGCCTGCCCGCCACGCAGAAAAGCCCGAAACGCATCTGGTCCAATCGCAATCATCAACGACAAACCGATCGGGCCCCACATCGAATAGCGCCCTCCGACCCAATCTTCGAATCCAAAGACGCGAGATGCATCTATACCGAATGCGGTGGTCTTTTCTTCCGCCGTCGATAGGGCTGCGAATTGCGCGCCGGGATTGCTGACTTTTTCCTGCATCCACGCCTGCACCGTGCGTGCATTGGTCATTGTTTCAATCGTAGTGAACGTCTTTGAGGCCACAATCACAAGGGTCGTTGCCGGATTGCACCCGCGCAGCACGCCTGCGACGTCTGCAGGGTCCACATTGCTGACAAAATGGCAGCGCGGCCCATCATGATAGGGTGCCAACGCCTTAACGGCCATGGCTGGACCCAGATCGGACCCCCCGATCCCAATGTTAACCACGTCGGTTATCTTGCCCCCTTGCCCGGCAAAACCCCCAGCACGGACATCAGTCGCAAATGTGGCCATGCGGTCCAGCGTGGCGCGAACCTCTGGCATGACATCCGTGCCATTTACCAAAACCGGCCCGCCATCGAGATTTCGCAAGGCCGTATGCAGCACCGCGCGCCCCTCGGTCTCATTGATTGACTGGCCCGCAAACATCGCATCGCGTTTGGCTGCAACACCTGCCTTTACCAGCAGATCTATCAACAGCGCGCGCCCTTTTTCGTCGATATTGGTTTTGGCGTAGTCCAGGAGCATGTCGCCCGTTTGCGCCGAAAATGCCTTGGCACGCACGTCATCCAGCATGGTCTCAAACCGTCGATCAACCACTTTGGCGTGGTGCGCCTTCAAATCATCCCACATCTTTCCCGGCGCGGACCAATTGGATTTGGCATTAAACGGCGATGACAGGCTGGTGGCGATGCGGGCACCGGGCGC
>JBCBGX010000030.1:0-17985 GCA_038526325.1 Pseudomonadota bacterium
CGCGGCTAAGGCACTTTTGAACTGTCATGTTTTTGGAAAGGGTGACGTTAATGTCACACCATCATTGCCGCTATGGCGACAATAGGTGAGACGACGATTGTGTTGGGTAAAGTGATTCTTGCTTGGGTTCTTTTTCCATGCACCAATGATTGCATCTTCAAGTCACTTGGCCCCAGTTTCATCATCCCTTACAACATTTTCAGGCCGTGGCTGTCGTGTCGGGTCTTCAGTGAGTGGACCATAGACGCAAGGCGACCGGATACCGATGCGCAAACCAGTAAAGCTCTTGGTTCAAGACAGTGTTGCCGAAGTTACGGCAACATGCCTAGATGCAGCGCATATCCTTAAAACACGCGGCCCTAGCCAGGTGCAGTTCTGGTTTATTGCGCTTGCCATTGGTATCGGGGCGGGGTGTGCTGCTGTCTTGTTCCGGCTTGGTATCGAAGCCATTCAATCAACCGTTTACGGGACCGATGATATTCGCCTGCTTCATTCGTTTGCAGCTGGATTGGCGTGGTACCAGATTCTGATCATCCCGATCTGCGGCGGTCTTGTTGTTGGGATTATCCTTGATCGCTTCACAGATGACGGGCGGGTCAGATCCGTGGCCGACGTGATAGAGGGCGCGGCGCTTGCCGAAGGACGGGTTGAGGTCCGGCGTGGTCTTGCGTCGGCGGCGGCCTCCATGATCACCTTGTCGACCGGCGGCTCAAGCGGGCGGGAAGGGCCGGTTGTTCACCTGGCCGCTGTCTTGTCGACTGGGGTCTGTCGGTGGATCCGGGCGAATGGCATCACTGGTCGGGATTTGTTGGGTTGTGCCGTGGCCGCGGCCGTATCTGCCAGCTTTAACGCGCCCATTGCCGGGGCACTTTTTGCGCTAGAGGTCGTGTTGCGTCACTTTGCTGTGCACGCCTTTGCCCCCATCGTCATCGCGTCCGCCGTTGGAACAGTCATCAATCGGTTGGTTTTTGGTGATGTGACCGAGTTTGTTTTGCCGGTACAAAATGCACTTGCATTCTATGTTGAACTGCCCGCTTTTCTTATTTTGGGCCTGGTCTGTGGCATCGTTGCGGTTGCGCTGATGAAAGCGATTTTTTGGGCGGACGACCTCGCTTCTTTTCTTCAGGATCAAACGGGCCTGCCGCGGTTCCTCAGGCCCGCCTTTGCTGGTGCGTTGTTGGGCATGCTTGCCATCTGGTGGCCGCATATCATTGGAGTTGGGTACGAAACCACATCGGCGGCCTTGACGGGTGAGTTGTTGCTCCACGAGGCGATTGTATTTGTCATCCTAAAAATCATTGCCGTGGCGATAACCATGGGCGGTCGTATGGGCGGCGGAGTCTTTTCGCCGTCCTTGATGGTGGGTGCGCTGATTGGCTTGGCATTTGGTATGATAGCGACGTCGATATTTCCAAGTGTATCGGGCGAGGGAACGCTTTATGCGCTCGCAGGCATGGGCGCGGTTTCGGCAGCCGTATTGGGCGCGCCAATCTCCACGACCTTGATTGTGTTCGAACTGACCGGCGATTGGCAAACTGGTTTGGCTGTCATGGTCGCGGTCTCGCTATCAACAGCTTTGTCATCACGCCTTGTCGACAGGTCGTTTTTCCTGACCCAATTGGAGCGACGCAATGTCCACCTTGCAGCCGGTCCCCAGGCCTATCTACTGGCGACCTTCAAGGTGTCCAGCATCATGAGGGAGACCGGATCAAGCCGTGCTGCACCCGAGGAAGAATGTTGGGATTTGGTGCGCGACGGGATCTATATTGATGGCAATGCCACGCTGGAACAGGCCATGCCTATGTTCGATCAGGGGGGGTATCGTTTCATCCCCGTTGTGACGCTGGGCGGTGAAGATGCGCCGCCAGATTTGTGGGGGGCATTGTTTCAGGTAGACGCGCTAAAGGCTATGAACCGTGCCTTGTCAGAGACCGCTGCGGAAGAGCATTCCTAGACCTGCTCAACCGCGACTTTTGAAGTGTAGAAGGCAAGATAGTCCTTGATTTCGGCGACGTCAGACTTTGGGTCCTCATAAGACCAAGCGGCATCAGGGATTGTGCCACTTTTGGCCGCAATCGCATAGTAGCGCGCAGCACCCTTGTAAGGGCAGGTTGTTGTCGTGTCGCTGGGCTCAAGAAAAGCCATGGCGATATCGCTGCGGGGGAAATAGATTACCGGAGGGTAATCGCCCTCGTTCAATTCCAATGCCTGCTTGCTTTCACCCAGAACAGCCCCGGCAGCACGCACCACCCATGTTCCAGTCGCGGGTCGGATTTTGATATGATCTGCCATCTGGGCAATCCTTTCTTCTATTGCGGCGCCAAAAACTTTAGCGCAGCCGTGTCAGCGTAGGGATGTTGGGTAACGCTTTGATGTCAAAGCGGTGCGCAAGCGGCCCGCAACCAATTCAGTGTCGGGCCGTCCAATCGAGACCCAAGAAGCGATACTGTAGTGGCATGATACGCATCAATCCACCCCCGTTCTGCCGCTGACAGAAGTGACGTATCAATCAGTCGTCGGTCAAACGGTACGAAAGTGAGTGTCTCAAAGGCCAGCATGTCACGATCATCGCCCCCGGGAACTGGGGGTGCATCGACCACCACGATCAGGTTTTCGATACGAATGCCAAAAGCCCCTTCGCGGTAATAGCCCGGCTCATTCGATAGGATCATTCCAGGCTCTAGCGGGATGTCCGACCGGCGGGACAGGCTTTGCGGCCCCTCATGGACGCAAAGATAGCTGCCGACGCCATGCCCAGTGCCGTGGTCATAATCCATCCCGACCAGCCACAGCGGCGCGCGCGCCAACGCATCCAAGTGCTGTCCCCCAACTCCTTTGGGAAAGCGGATGCGGCTGATCGCGATCATGCCTTGCAAAACCCGTGTGTAACAGGCGCGCTGTTCCTCTGTAGGGGTGCCGATGGCAATTGTCCGAGTGATATCGGTTGTGCCATCCACATATTGCCCTCCGCTATCCACGAGCAGAAGTTCATTCTGGCCGATTTTGCGGTTTGTTTTCTCGCTCACCCGATAATGTACGATTGCGCCGTTTGGACCTGATCCACAGATTGTGTCGAAACTGATGTCGCGCAGGGCGTTTGTTTGCGATCGGAACCCTTCAAGCGCTTTGACCACGTCAATCTCGGTCAGGTGACCCTTTGGCGCTTGGGCGTCCAGCCAGGCCAGAAATTGCACCATCGCCACGCCGTCACGCTCATGGGCCGCCTTTGCCCCTGCGATTTCAACGGCGTTCTTGCAGGCTTTGGGCAAGGCGCAGGGATCGCGGGCTTCGATCACCTCGGCCTGGGCTTCTTCTAAGGTCGCGACGATGATGTCCGGGCAGGATTTCGGATCGATCTGAACTTTGCCCGTCAGCGCGCTGACCGCTGGAAGGAACTGTGTGACCGCCAGGACGCGGACGTCCGGCCCCAAGTGGTCGGTGATGTTCTGCGCTTTGACCGCAACTGTAAACAGATCGACGCAACCATTCGCATATAGTATGGCAAAGGCATGCGGAACGGGGTTGCGGGGAATGTCCGCCCCGCGAATGTTCAAAAGCCAAGCAATGCTATCCGGCAAGGTCAGGATCGTGGCATCGCCGCGCATTTCCTTTGCGATACGTGTCCGCTTGTCGTGATGGCTTTCGCCAGCATGTTCCATGGCATGGGCAAGAAATGCAGCATCCGGGGGCGGTGGTTGATCGTCCCAGATTGCATCGACAAGGTTGCCCGTCGGATGCAACTGAATAGAGCTCAACGCAGCGCGCAAGGCCCTTATTTCGGATACGGTATGCAACCAAGGATCATATGCAAGTGTGCTGCCATCTGATAAATTTGCAATCAACCAGTCGGCCAGTTTTTCCTCCGGCCAGGGCACGGGGGTAAAATCGTCGGCCACCTCGGTACGAACTTGAACGCGGTACCGGCCATCAACAAATATTCCAGCTCGCTCCGCCAGGACCGCACAAAACCCAGCAGATCCCGAAAATCCGGTCAGCCACTCCAGGCGTGCATCCCGGCCTGCAACATATTCCCCCTGATGTGCATCAGCGCGGGGCACGAGAAAGCCATCGATGCCATTTTTGGTCATGATATCCCGCAAAGCTCTCAGTCGCGGCGGTCCCTGATCAGGTGACGATTGGGCCTCAAATGTCTGAAACATCAGCGATCCTTTATGTCCATCGGTCTTTTACGGGCCTTAAACAATTTCTAGAAATTTGTTGGCCCCTCAGCTCGCTTTGCGCATGCCCAAAACGCGGGCCCGCTTGCGCGGGTCGCTGTCAAACAAACTGGCCAGTTGCTCTGTCATTGCTCCGGCCAATTGTTCCACATCCGTGATTGTGACGGCACGTTCGTAATAGCGTGTCACATCATGGCCGATCCCAATCGCCACCAGTTCAACCGCTTTGCGTTTTTCCACCATCGCGATCACATCACGCAGATGCTTCTCAAGATAATTGGCCGGGTTAACAGACAGTGTTGAATCGTCCACCGGTGCCCCGTCTGAGATGACCATCAGGACTTTGCGTTGCTCATGCCGCGCAGTTATTCGGCGATGCGCCCATTCAAGCGCCTCACCGTCAATATTTTCTTTCAGCAAGCCCTCTTTCATCATCAAGCCCAGGTTGGGACGGGTGCGACGCCAAGGCGCGTCAGCAGATTTGTAAATGATGTGGCGCAAGTCGTTCAGACGGCCTGGCGTGGCGCCTCGCCCTTCGCCCAGCCATTTTTCGCGGGATTGGCCGCCCTTCCAGGCTTTGGTGGTGAAGCCCAAAATCTCTACCTTGACATCGCAGCGCTCTAGCGTGCGGGCCATCACATCGGCGCAAATCGCAGCGATGGAAATGGGACGCCCCCGCATTGAGCCTGAGTTGTCCAAGAGCAAGGTGACCACCGTATCACGGAAATCTGTGTCTTTTTCCACCTTAAAGGACAGAGGTGTCGTGGGGGATGCTACGATCCGCGCCAGTCGCCCGGCATCAAGAATGCCTTCCTCGCGGTCGAATTCCCAAGATCGGTTTTGCTGGGCTTGCAGCCGACGTTGCAACTTGTTGGCCAAGCGCGACACGGCACCTTTCAACGGCTCCAGCTGTTGATCAAGATAGGCCCGCAGGCGTTCAAGTTCGATGGGCTCCGCAAGATCTTCGGCGGCAATCTCTTCATCAAACTCGGTTGTGGAAACTTTATAGTCAGGGTCAGCGTCCGATATGGGTTGCGGCGCGGGGGGCTCTAGCGGGGCCTCGCCTTCGGGCATTTCTGCCTCTTCGCCCAAATCGGTATCAGCCTGATCGTCCATGCTGACCTGGGCCTGGCTTGCATCCTGCTGTTGTTCTTGGCTTTGCTCGGGCGTGCCTTCGGCTTCATCTCCGTCGCTGTCGTCTTCGCTGCTTGCTCTGCTTCCTCCTCGGGGTCGTCGTCAAACGCGTCCGGGTCATCACCCAACTGATCGCCATACCCCATATCGCTGATAAGTTGCCGGGCGAATTTTGCGAAGGCTTGCTGATCATTCAGTGTCTCGGAAAGACTTTCGAGCGTTCCACCACAGTGATCTTCAATGAACCCACGCCATAACTCCATGACATTGTCGGCGCCTTTGGGTAGGTCACGGCCTGTGGCCAATTGACGTATCAGATAGCCTGCAGCGGTCGCCAGTGGCGCATCCGACGCTTGGGAAATTTGGTCGTACCCTTTGCGCTGCGCCTCATTGCCGATTTTTGCATCAATATTGCCGGCTGTGCCCGGCATGTATTCCCCACCCACAGCTTCTATTCTCGCCGTCTCCATCGCCTCATAGAGGTCCTGGGCCATCTGGCCTTGCGGCATGTAACGGGCGGCAACTTTTGGGTCGTGAAACTTGTGGCGTAAAGCAAAAGCATCCGCCGTTCCGCGCGCCAACAGAACTTCATCGCGGGTCATACGGCGGCTGATTTGTGGCAAACGAATCGTATCCGCTGTCTGCCCGGCTGGATCAACCGAATAGGTTACTGCAAGGTCCGGATCATCTGCCATAACCTTGGTTGCTTCGGCCAGGGCTTTCTTGAACGGATCTGCTGGGTTGTCTGATGGTTTGGTCATCAATCGGGTCCCTTGTTCCTGCGCAAACTAGAACTCGGATCAGGCAATGACCAGTGAAAGAAGCTAGTCGTCTTCGAATTCTGGCTCTTCAAAGCTTATTTTAGCTTCAGGCGCTATATCGAAAGGTTCGGCGACCAATTCGTGGAGGTTATCAAGCGCAGCAACACCAGGCAGAACGGCACCTGTCTCATCTATAAAGGCGAGCCGTGGCCGATATGATTTGCCACCCAGCTGAATTTCGCCTTCATCAAACAAATAGGCGAGTTCGGTCAAAATGCCTTCCACATTTGCCTTTGCAGCATCTTCCGGCATGTTTTCAGCAAAAAGAGGCAAGAGTGCCCGGCCCATCAAGGCGGCTACGGATTCGGCAAGGTCCTCGTGAGTGACCACATAGTCAGCGGGAAGCTCTGTCCCGATTTTCATTTTCATAACGCGCTCCGGTAAATTTAGCCTTGGCGGTAATGTAGCGGGAAAGCGGACCACATTATGGCATTGCTGCGAATTTGGGCAAGATGAGCAAAGCGGCGCGACGTCACCCCAGAATTAACGATGCACATTCATCTGCAAGGCGCGTTGCGGTTCGGGCAGCCCATGCTGCGTCTGCTGTGTCATCATTGAATGTGGCCCGCGTCAACAATGCTGCTTGTGCCCGCTTTGCCGACAGACGCCAGTAGAGCACGTCTCGCCCGTCGCCGGGAGCAATTATGGCGTCGATCAGCTCGATCATAGCGGCGCGATGTGTGGCGGTGAGTTCAGAGGCAGCGCCATCAAACATCCACTGAAATTCCATTTGCGCCGACAGTCGACCGGTGCAACTTGCAAATTGAACCAGTTGTGCATTCCCTGATGCACCCGCAGGTCGGAACTGCATGTTCATTGCAACGGCACAGACGGCCAGGATCAGGATAACTCTTCTCATACCGCTCATGATTTCATCATAAACGCTAATTTGATGCTAATCAATTAAGCAAAATTGAAACACATTGTTTTGACTTCAAAGTATGAGGAGCGATGCACAAGCCGTTTCATAATGCTCAGCTTGTTGGAGGGCCCAGGCTGCCTCGGCAGCATCATGGGTTGTCAGGGCGCGGCTCAAAAGGCGATGTTGTGCCAATTTTGCCGCGTTACGCCATTCAAGAATGTCGCGGGACCGTTCTTCAGATACAATTGCCGCAACGATCTCGGCTGCGGCATCCCGCTTTAGTGCAGTTTCAGATGAAACTGCCCCTATGTTGTTCCATTCATGCTCTAGAACGGCAGAGAGCCGTCCGACGCATGCAGCGAATGTCCTTAATTGAGCGTCGGGATCATTCGACAGCGCATGCGTCGGAGCGGTTGTAAACGGAAACGCAAAAAAGACTAGGAACACACACACTCGATACATAATGGTAACTGTGTGCAACGGCATTCCGCCGACAATATGACCTAAAAGGGCCCATTGTTTAGCAATTTTACGTTACGTCAACTTGTGCACTAGCTTAGGCTGAGGCTGGCCGCGCTCTCGGGCAGTTCTTCGTCAAAGCAACGCTGATAAAACTCCGCTACCGTTTGCCGCTCAAGTTCGTCGCACTTATTCAAGAATGACAGCCGGAAAGCATACCCCACATCATTAAAGATGCGGGTATTCTCGGCCCAGGCGAGAACTGTCCGCGGTGACATGACTGTGCTTAGATCGCCATTCATGAACGCTGTACGCGTCAGGTCTGCGACAGTCACCATTTGACTGATTGTTTTGCGGCCGCTTTCAGTATTGAAGTGCGGCGACTTCGACAAAATGATCGCTGCTTCCGCATCATGGCTTAGATAATTCAGTGTTGCCACCAATGACCAGCGATCCATCTGCGCTTGGTTGATTTGCTGGGTGCCGTGATAGAGACCGGTCGTATCGCCAAGACCAACGGTGTTAGCGGTCGCAAATAACCGGAAATAGGGGTTCGGCGTAATGATTTCGTTTTGATCCATAAGGGTCAGTTTGCCGTCAGCTTCGAGGACGCGTTGAATGACAAACATAACGTCCGCCCGGCCCGCATCATACTCATCAAAAACAATCGCCACGGGATTGCGCAGCGCCCAAGGCAGGATGCCTTCGTGAAATTCGGTGACTTGCACACCATCGCGCAATTTGATCGCATCCTTCCCTATCAGATCGATCCGGCTGATGTGGCTATCCAGGTTCACGCGCACTGCCGGCCAATTCAAGCGTGCTGCAACCTGTTCGATATGTGTTGATTTACCAGTGCCATGATAGCCTTGGATCATCACTCGGCGGTTATAGCCAAAACCCGCAAGAATAGCCAAAGTCGTGTCCGGGTCGAACTTATACGTGCTGTCGATTTCGGGCACGCGGTCGGACCGATCGGCGAACCCCTTGATCTTCATTTCTGTGTCGATCCCAAAAACCTCTCGCACCGAAATTTCTTCAGTGGGTTTTGCCAGCATGTCGGTCGTTCCGTCAGCCATGAGTATTACCTTTACTGCCTTGTCACGGGATCGTCTGTGGGGATGCAACATAACGCTGGCCGCTGCAAGGGGAAGGGGCGGACAAGTGGCGGAATTATGAAACACGTCCCGCACTCATAAGGTTTGCGACAAACGGTTGTTCGGTGTGGCGCGGCTTTCCCTGTTAATTCTCTGACACGGGGGGGGACAGGTCATTTTCGGGTGAAAATGCAGGGCAATAATTCTCATATTGCGGGGAGGGGTGGTGTGTTTCAGTCTAAGTGCCGGCGCTAAAACAGTGCGCCGTCGTTCACCTTTGGACGGCACTGATTGACTGGTGTGGGGCGAAGATTCGTTCACGTATAGAGTGAAAAATCATCATCTTGCGTAGGAAAAAATCAATTGTTTACATTTCATTAACAGTCACGAGGTCGATCAACCTTAGATTGCATTTCAATATATATAATAAAATCAATAATTTAACTAAATGTAGGCGGTTTTTCGCTGATCTTCTATTGCTCAGATGAGCAGAATATGGCACAAATTGGACAAGAATTAAATGAAGACTTGTGAGTTTTCGCACTGAAGTGTCGCGCGAATAATGCGACACATTCGTTATTAACTGTTGTCAGGGGGCCGATATGTTGGCGCGTATTTTTGAAAGACTAACTTTAAGCCGTGGAGAAAAGTCATCTTTGCTGGCGTATGCTGCAGTCATAGCGATGTCTGCAGGAATGACGATCTTGGTAATGTCTGGCGTAGACGGCTCCGGATTGGTTTGGGCTGATACCGCTTGGTTCAGTCAGTGGGTTATCTTTGCAGGTGCCGTAAGTGGGGCCATCAGTTTGGCATTCGCCCGCGGATGGTTCGGGTTAGAAGGTAAGTTTGGTGTCATCAGGGCGCTGGTGGGTGGTATTGCGGTCGCAATAATGGCGGCAATGATTGCCGGGATCCTGATCGATCCGTTGTTGGGTGTCGTTTATGGCCCCGTTCTTCTGGTGACAGAGTTTATAGCGCGTCCATGGGTCGCTTTGGCATGGGGTGCGGGAATGTTCGGTGTGCATGCACTGCTGTTGGATGCCCGCCGCGAACGTGAGCTTATGGCGTCCCCCAGAGGGCAAGCGCGTGCTGTCACCCAGTTAAGCCGATTGTCGCAAGAGAATTTGTACCGCCGCAGCTAGAGATGTGTGTTACCGCGGCGTGAGATTGGTTGGTACCCTGACCAAGACATAAAAGACGGATCCTGACGGATCCGTCTTTTATCCATTTACGGCAAGTTTTCATTAGTTGGGCTTTGGTTGAAGGAGGCATAGATCGCAAGCCCACAGGTGGTGCGGTCGTTCTTCTCAAACAAATGCCTCAGATCTTTTGCGAAAGGATCTATTCCTTTTCGCGAAAGTTCCGGCTCACCTTTATCTGGTCCCACGCCCAAACGACCTCTGACAGTTGCTCTTCTTGACTGCGGTCACCACCATTCATGTCAGGGTGCAACACCTTGATCAGCGCCTTATACGCCTTGCGGATCTCTGGCTTTGACCAATTGTCTTTCGCATCAAGGATTTCAATTGCGCGCCGTTCGGTGGGCGGTAACTTTCGGTTGGATGCACCGCGTCGCCCCGGATTTTGGGTTGCGTTATCCCCAAGTACCTGATGTGGATCATCTACACCAAGACGTGCCCACGCCCGTTCTTCGACAGTCCGTTTGAAAGGCTTTGTCGGTCTCTCCCAAACGCGGTCCTGATCCATCTGGGCTGCCAACTCTGCCTCTGATGTGCTGTCAAAGAAGTTCCATTTCAGATTGTATTCGCGGACATGCTCCTGACAAAACCAAAAGTAGTCATCCAGTGAGTCTGGGGATTTCGGCGCTCGGTAGAGACCGGGTTTGTTACAGCCCTCGAAATCACAAATCCGGGTCGATGTTTCAGACGCCCCCGACATACCACGACGACCTCGCGGATTTTTTTTCTTAGAACTCGACACTGACATATCGAAACCAAAGGGATCGTCTTTCTTCATGACGCGACTCATCTTTCAGTTTAAGCGGATAGACTTTAAACCGTTGGGCGAGAGATTGAAGAGGGGAAGTTCAAAATAATGACACTCGCGGCAGAAATTCGCACCGCTCTAGAGACACTTTCCCCAACATCCCTGGAGGTGATCAACGAAAGCGCCCTACACGCGGGACATGCGGGTGACGACGGTTCGGGCGAAAGCCACTGGCGCATCAAAATTGCGGCACCTGCTCTGGCGGATTTGTCGCGGATTGCGCGCCATCGCGCGATACATGCAGCACTTGGCGCCGATATTATTGGGCGGATTCATGCCCTGGCGATTGAGATCCAGTAACTACTCAGCCGCCACGTCTGACGGTTGCGGTTTCGCCTCTTTGACGGGCGTAGGCGCGATCGGCTCTTTCCGTTCGGCCAAAGGCTCATCGTTTTTCTTTGGCGCAGCTATCACAGGTGCGGCCTTTAGCGCTGGCTTTGATGTGGCCATCGGCGCAGCTTTTTTCGCGCGCCGGAACACCAACATGTTTTGAAACACGGTGGTTTTTCCCATCAATCCTTCGCGTTGCTCGGCTGGCAACGTATCTGCACGCAAATATTCCCATCCATCGGAAGCAAGGGTGTTCATCTCGGTTTCAAGCGCATTCGCAAAGCGATCTTCCGCAGTTTTGAGGCCCTTCGCTTTCAGGCCACGCGTCGGCGCTGGTACAACTTTGTATTCGTATGACATCGCGTCACCCCTGTTTCCACTTGGGCGGTGTATCAAATCGCAAAGCCGATTCCAAGGATTTGCACAATAAGGGCGGTGAAGATGGGTAGCGTTGGGTTCAGAGGCCCAGTTTGCCGGTCACAATCTGGTTCACTGCCGCAGGGTTTGCCTTGCCACCCGTTGCCTTCATCACCTGTCCCACGAACCAACCCACGAGTTTTGGGTTGGCCTTTGCTTTTTCGACCTGCGCAGGATTTGCGGCGATGATGTCATCCACCGCAGCCTCAATCGCGCCGGTGTCAGTGACCTGTTTCATTCCTTCAGTTTCCACGATCTCGGCAGGATCGCGCCCTGTGGTATAGCAGATCTCAAAAACATCCTTTGCGATCTTGCCAGAAATGTCGCCTGACTTGATGAGCCCGATCAATTCACCTAGTTGACCGGCCGAGACAGGGCTATCTGCAATCGTATGGTCCTCTTTCTTCAACCGGCCGAACAACTCGTTGATGACCCAGTTTGCGGCCAGTTTTCCGTCGCGTCCCTCTGCAACTTCTTCAAAGTAAGTCGCATTCGCCACCTCTGCCGTCAGAACCGACGCGTCATAGTCCGACAAGCCGAAATCATTGATGAAACGGGCCTTTTTCTGGTCCGGCAGTTCCGGCAATGAGGACTTGATGTCATCGACCCAAGCTTGTTCGATCTCAAGCGGCAACAGATCTGGATCAGGGAAATACCGGTAATCATGCGCCTCTTCCTTTGATCGCATGGACCGCGTTTCGTTTTTGTCCGGATCATAAAGCCGTGTTTCCTGCACAACCTCTTGCCCGTCTTCGATCAGAGCGATTTGCCGCCTCGCTTCGTAGTCGATTGCCATCTGAATGAAGCGCATCGAGTTCATGTTCTTGATCTCGCAGCGCGTGCCAAGATGGCTGAAATCCTGAGTCTCTTGATATTTTTCGTAATCGCCAGGGCGGCAGACAGATACGTTAACGTCCGCCCGCAGGTTACCGTTTTGCATGTTTCCGTCGCACGTACCCAGATACCGCAAGATCTGGCGTAGTTTTTGGACATAGGCCGCCGCCTCTTCCGGGCCGCGAATGTCGGGGCGGCTGACGATTTCCATCAGCGCAACGCCTGTGCGATTCAGATCTACGAAAGACATGTGCGGGTCCATATCGTGGATTGATTTGCCCGCATCCTGTTCCAGATGGATGCGCTCAATTCGCACTTTCCGGGCGGTGCCATTGCCCATTTCCACCAAAACCTCTCCCTCACCGACAATCGGGTGGTAGAGCTGTGAAATCTGGTAGCCTTGCGGCAGGTCCGGATAGAAATAGTTTTTCCGGTCGAAGGCCGAGGTCAAGTTAATTTGTGCGTTCAGCCCAAGCCCGGTTTTAACGGCCAATGCGACGCAGCCTTCGTTGATAACAGGCAGCATACCCGGCATTCCCGCGTCAACAAATGCCACATTGCTGTTGGGCTCAGCGCCAAATTCTGTTGATGCAGCCGAGAACAATTTGGCCTGGGACGACACCTGCGCATGCACTTCTAGACCTATGACCAGTTCCCAGTCATTTTGGGTGCCTGCGATCACTTTTGGGGCAGGAGCTTCGTAAGTCAGGTCGAGCATATGCACATCCTTTGTTTAGCGTTGGGTTCGGTCTAAAAGAACCGACCGGCAGCTTCAAGTGACCTTGCCAGTTGGCCGAAACCTGCCGCTCTGACTGCAATATGCTTGAGCTGGGATGCGCTTGCGTGCACGCTTGCGCCATGAAAAGCCTGCCGCTTGTGTTCTTGTTTGCCACCTTCGCAAGTGTCGTTGCCGCCCAGGGCGTCGCAACTTCAGACTTTCGGCCAGAGCCGCGACCACCGCACATGGTTCGATATCCGGTCACGGTCGAAACACGCACTCCCCTGATCCGTCCTGTCGCAAGGAATCGATATTTGCCGCGCGCACGGTGGGACTTCAAAGAGGCGGGGCCACTGTGGACGCGGGCGGCGATGTCGGCGGTTGCGACACATGGCGCCGTGCTGACCCAGATCGTGCCTCGAGATATTGAAACTTGGTGCCCCGCCTATACTGCAGCGTCCGAAACTGAACGGCGGGCCTTTTGGGTCGGCATGATGTCGGCGTTGTCGAAACACGAAAGCACCTACAATCCGCGAGCGGTGGGTGGTGGTGACCTGTGGTACGGTCTTCTGCAGATCTATCCCGATACGGCGCGCCGCTATGACTGCCGCGCCCGCAGTGGTGAGGCGCTCAAGAACGCTGCCGATAACCTTAGCTGTGCGGCACGGATCATGGCCGTTACGGTCGCGCGGGATCGTGCCGTTGCAATGCATGACGGGCGATGGCGGGGGGTGGCTGCCGACTGGGGGCCTATGACCAACCGTGGCAAGATAAATGACATGGCTGCGTGGACACGCGCGCAAAGCTATTGCGCATTGATGAACGATCAGCGCCCTGTCGCCAGACCTAATCTGCCTGTGGCCGTTTCAACCATGACCGTGACGCCGCAACCAGATTGACCGCCGGCGCATCTTTTCCGCCAAGCGCTAATGTAGCCTTGCGGAGCAATTCGATCCCGTCCTCGGAATTGCGTGGCATGGAGGCGGCTGAAATTGGCTCTCCAAAGGTCACCCGAAAGGGCTGCTTTTCTTTGTTTAGTGTCTCATGGAATAGCGTGATGTCCCGAAGGCTGGGGTGGATCAGGTCGAAAAGGTAGAAAAGGGCAGAGTTACGTGCCTGAATATTTGCCGGAATGATCGGCAGATCGAATTTCCGCGCAAGCATCGCCGCCGACGCCATCCATGGCCTTTCATAGAGCCGCAAACCTCGCCGTTTGGCCAGGCGTCCGGACGGAAAGATCACACCAAGCCGCCCCTCATCTGTTGTCTTACGCACATAAGTCATCGTTTCCCGCGTCTTGGCATGGCTGCGCAGTTCGGTGCGCCATTCCACTGGAGCGATCATGCTTTCCATCTGCGGAAACACTCGTAAAATATCACGATTGGCAAAGAAATAGGCGTCAGGCCGCGCCTGTGCGATCAAATGATGCAGGATGATCCCATCAGCGATGCCCGTCGGATGATTGGCCACAAGGAGCGCTGGACCATGGGCCGGAACGTGACCTAACCCGCGCGCGGTGACGACCTTGGCCAGACGGTTTGCCATCGTCCCCATGATATCGGGTGATGGTGCGTCTTTAAGCGTTTTGGCAATTTTGACGGTCGTGTCGTAGCCCAGCAGTTTGTGCAGTACATGCCTGGCGACCCGTGTGCCCGGCAGGTCACTATATAGCCATGGGGCGCGCTCGGCGATCAGCGGATCAATGCGGTGTTCCATAGGACATGAATGCGCAGCAGATTGTAAAGGTTCCACGACAGATTTGTAATCATCTCACAACGGCGAAACTCTGCAGTTATGACGGGCTGGCGTCGGCAGAATTTGGCGCAGATTTTGGCAGCAAAGTTTTTGAAAGCTTTGCAATCGCGATAAATCCCATGTCATGCCCAAGATGCGTCGGAAATCCGCTCTGCCCCAAAAAACATGCGCCACATGTGGTCGCCCTTTCACGTGGCGCAAGAAATGGGAAAAGGTGTGGGACGAGGTACGCTATTGCTCGGATCGGTGTCGGAATAGCCGGGCAAAATAAACATCCACCCTTTTGTTGCCTATCGGAAACACCTGCACTAGATCGTGGGCGACGCCAGGGGCTGTGTGCCACCGTATGCAAACAAGGGGATATGTCATGACAGACCGCATCGCGATGCACGGGCTGCAAGTCGCCAGTGAATTGGCCCACTTTATCAACGATCAGGCTTTGCCCGGAACCGGGATAGATCCGGATGCTTTCTGGAAAGGTTTTGCTGGGCTGGTGGCCGAAATGACCCCGCGCAATCGTGCGATACTGCAAAAGCGCGATGACCTGCAGGCAAAGATCGACGATTGGCATGTCAAACAGCGTGGGCAAGCTCATGACCGAAGCGCGTATGAAACTTTCTTGAACGAGATTGGGTATCTCGTAGCAGAAGGGGACGATTTTGAGATCGAAACTGCAAATGTCGATCCCGAAATTGCCACCGTACCGGGGCCGCAGTTGGTTGTTCCGATCACTAATGCGCGCTTTGCACTGAACGCCGCCAATGCCCGTTGGGGCAGCCTGTATGATGCGTTCTATGGGACCGATGCGATGGGCGTCCAGCCGCCAAAGGGTGCTTATGAGCGCGGGCATGGGGCGCGTGTTGTTGCGCGTTCACGTGTGTTCCTAGACGAGGCATTTCCGATCGCGGGAACAAGCCATGCCGATGTGTCGCGCTATGTTATCCGTGATGGGGCGTTGTTGGTTGATGATGTGCCCCTCATGCATCCGGAAAAGTTTGTTGGCTATCGCGGAAATCCAAAGGCGCCAGATGCAGTTCTTTTGAAAAACAATGGGTTGCATGTCGAACTTGTCTTTGATCGTGCACATCCCATTGGCAGTCGTGATCAGGCCTTGTTGGCCGATGTGCGTTTGGAAAGTGCTGTCACGGCTATTATGGATTGTGAGGATAGTGTCGCTTGCGTCGACGCCGAGGATAAGGTGCTTGCCTACCGTAATTGGCTCGGCCTGATGCAGGGGGACCTGACGGCTGAGTTCGAAAAGGGTGGCAAAACAATGACCCGGCGACTGGCCGAAGACATCACATATACCGCGCCTGACGGCAGTGCTCTTGTGCTCAAGGGCCGCGCGCTATTGTGGGTGCGCAATGTCGGCCATCTTATGACAAACCCGGCCATTCTGGACGCCGACGGGGCAGAGGTATTCGAAGGGCTAATGGACGCAATGTTCACCGTCCTGATCGCGATGCATGACCTGAAGCGCGACGGCGGCAATTCTGCACACGGCTCTGTCTACGTGGTAAAGCCCAAGATGCACGGACCGGAAGAGGTTGCACTGACCAACGATATCTTCACCATGGTAGAAGATTGCTTGGGCCTTCCGCACCACACGGTCAAGATTGGGATCATGGATGAGGAACGGCGCACCACCGTCAACCTCAAGGAATGTATCCGTGCCGCCAAGCACAGGGTTGCGTTCATTAATACCGGTTTTCTCGACCGGACAGGTGATGAGATCCACACATCCATGGAGGCCGGGCCGTTCAGCCGCAAGGACTTTATCAAGCGCAAACAATGGATTGGCGCATATGAAGACCAAAATGTGGATATCGGTTTGGAATGTGGCTTTTCCGGAAAAGCCCAAATTGGCAAAGGCATGTGGGCGATGCCGGATATGATGGCGGCCATGCTGGAGCAAAAGATCGGGCACCCGCAATCGGGGGCCAATTGCGCCTGGGTGCCAAGCCCGACTGCGGCGACGCTGCATGCGCTGCATTATCACAAGATCAATGTCATGGCGGTGCAGGAGAAATTGCGCAAGGGCGGGCGGCGGGCCTATGTGTCATCCATTCTGGATATCCCTCTCGCACAGTACCAGCGCTGGTCTGACGCGCAGAAGGTTAAAGAGATCGAGAATAATGCCCAAGGGATTCTCGGTTATGTGGTCCGCTGGATTGATCAGGGCGTGGGGTGTTCAAAAGTACCCGACATCAACAATTTTGGGTTGATGGAAGACCGTGCGACTTGCCGGATCTCGTCTCAGGCGCTGGCCAACTGGCTGCATCATGAGGTGGTTAGTGAGGCACAGGTGATGGAAGCGATGCGCAAGATGGCCGTTGTCGTAGACGAACAGAATTCGGGCGATCCAGCTTATAATCCGATGTCACCAACCTTTGACGGGATTGCGTTTCAAGCAGCTTGTGATCTGGTCTTCAAGGGCCGAATTCAGCCGTCAGGTTACACCGAACCCGTGCTGCATCAGCGCCGATTAGAGCTGAAAGCGCAACGAAACCATTAAAGGCGAGGGAAAGAAAATGGCAGAGATATCCGCGAGTAAAGCTCGGAGCATCATTCGCAAGGCGATGGCCAAAGGCGAAGAAATGGGGTTCAAACCGTTGTCAGTTGTGGTGCTGGATGCAGGTGGGCATGTCAAAGCATTTGAACGGGCTGACGGTGCTGCACCGGGACGTTTTGGCATTGCCCATGGCAAGGCTTATGGAGCAGTGATGTTGGGTATGGCCGGAACCGCACAGATGGCGCGCGCTGAGCAGCAGGCCTATTTTATGGCTGCCGTCAACGGCGTTTATGGTGGGCAGGTTGTGCCGGTGCCGGGCGGCATTTTGGTGCGCGACAAGCGCGGGAATATCATCGGTGCGGTGGGCGTGACAGGCGATACCTCTGACAATGATGTCATTGCGGGCATGGCGGGGATCGAAGCCGTTGGGTTGCTGGGCGAGGCGTAGAGCGAGACAAAACCTGCTGAATTCATGGGCGTAAAGTGCATGCAATAAGCATGTGCATCAGCGCCCATGACGTTGTGCATCTCTGATGTCTTTCCTGAACCGCACGAAGCCGCTAAAAGGGCGGAAATGCGAAAGGGACAAAAATGCGCCGCCCGGTGATCGGAATTATCGGCAACAGCTATCTCATCAATGATCAATACCCGGCCCATGCGGCGGGCGAAATGAATGCGCAAGCCGTGGCAGATGTGTCTAAGGCACTGCCGCTTATTGTGCCGTCGGACCCGAATATGGTTTGCATTGATGCCTTGATGGAGACATGCGACGGCTTTCTATTCACGGGCGGTCGTCCGAATGTACATCCGGAGGAATATGGCGAAGACGCGACCGAGGCGCATGGCACCTTTGACCGTGCG
>JBCBGX010000031.1:0-17594 GCA_038526325.1 Pseudomonadota bacterium
CGCCCTGTCGAACGTCTTCCTACTGAGGGGCGTTGGACCCTCTCCCATGCATTTGACGACGAAAGCATGATCACGGGCGAGCCCCTGCCGGTAGAGAAGACCGATGGCGACATGCTGGTCGGCGGTACGATTAATGGTACGTCAGCGATTCAAATGCAGGCTACGGCCGTGGGCGCAGACACGACGCTAGCACAGATTGTTACGATGGTGGCTGATGCGCAAGGGGCGCGGCTTCCCGTTCAGGATGTGGTGAACCGCATTACTGCCTGGTTCGTGCCAGCGGTCATCGTAATCGCGGTCCTAACCTTTGCGACATGGCTAACTTTCGGACCCGACCCCGCCGTATCATATGCGCTTGTGGCGGGGGTGTCGGTTTTGATCATTGCGTGCCCTTGTGCAATGGGACTTGCCACACCCACATCGATCATGGTGGGCACCGGCCGGGGTGCTGATCTGGGGGTTCTTTTTCGGCGCGGGGATGCGCTGCAGGCATTGCAAGAAGTGGACATCGTGGCCTTTGACAAGACGGGCACACTGACGATGGGAAAGCCAGGTGTGTCGCAGGTTGAGGCGGTGAACAACAATGCCGACGAGATGCTGCGTTTGGTCGCCGCGATTGAAGCGCAATCAGAACATCCTTTGGCACAGGCAATCCTCGAGGCGGTAGAGGGGCAGGTTCCTGCGGCCAAAGATGTTGAAGCGATACCAGGCCTTGGTCTGCGTGGGGTGGTCGACGGGCGGCCCGTGCTCGTGGGCAACGCCAAATTGCTCCGCAGTTACGGTATCGATCCGACAGAGATCGAGCGCAGCGCAGAGCTTTATGCGCGCGCAGGTCAGACGATTATTCTGGTTGCGATTGATGGTGCGTCGGCGGGGATAATAGCAGTTTCTGACGCCCTGCGTCCAACGGCGCAAGACACGATAAATGCTCTGAAAGATCTGGGTTTGGAAGTTCTTCTCGTGACTGGTGACTCAAAGCCCGCGGGTGAGGCGATTGGGGCCAGCCTGCAAATGTCGGACGTCATTGCCGGGGTGCTTCCAGAGGGAAAGGTTGAGGCAATTCGCACGTTGCAAAGGCAGGGCAAATGCGTCGCCTTTGTTGGTGACGGGATCAACGATGCGCCCGTCCTTGCGGCTGCAGACGTTGGTATTGCCATGGGAACGGGGACTGACATCGCAGTGGAAAGCGCCGATGTTGTGCTGATGTCAGGAGATCCCATCGGTGTGCTCAATGCGGTCAAGTTAAGCCGGGCGACATTGCGAAACATTTGGCAAAACCTTGGCTGGGCCTTTGGGTACAATGTGCTTTTGATCCCGGTCGCAGCAGGCGCGTTGTTTCCCCTGTGGGGTGTTCTTTTGTCTCCTGCCTTGGCGGCCGGCGCGATGGCACTTTCGAGCGTGCTGGTGGTCAGTAATGCGTTGCGCCTTCGGCGGCTGGGCGGGGTCAGCGTGTGAATATTGGTGATGTGGCAGCGCGGACAGGATTATCGGCAAAGACGATCCGGTATTACGAGGACATTGGCCTCTTGACGCCGCGGCGGAGCGCAAACGGTTACCGGGTCTATACCGATTCTGATGCGCATAAGTTGACGTTTCTTTGCCGGGCGCGTGCTTTGGGATTTTCGATACAAGATTGCCGCAATTTGTTAATGTTGTGGGAGGATCGCAGTCGCGCCAGCGCGGATGTTCGGGCTATCGCGGCCCAGCATCTGAAGGATATTGAAAGCAAAATCAACGATTTAACGGCGATGTGTGATACGCTATCGAATCTTGTTCAGAAATGTTCGGGCGATGACCGCCCCGATTGCCCAATTCTGACAGGGCTCGCAGGGTCATGAAATTGTCCTGATCCTGCCTTCGGCGAGTAAAGATTTCCTTTCATCAACATCTCAGATCAGAAAGAGGCGTGTGATGACGGTTTTGAAATCCCTTTGTTTCGGGCTTGTGGTTATGATGATTTTGGCAGCTGTTCTATTGCCGGAAGATGGGCAAAAGTCTGTCGTGATCGATGCGCTCGGCAAGGGCGTATTCGTCAGTTTTGGTTTGCTTTTGGCAGGTTACATTATTCGCTGGCGGCGTGCCGGTGGAAATGGGGCACCGCAACGTCCGCAAACGCAGTTGCAGGTCGAGGGCAGCGATAAATCGGTGATTGTTGATGGTGCCAACGTCATGAGCTGGGGGGGGCAACCCTCTGTTCAGGTTTTGACGAAGGTGCTGAAAGAATTGCGTTATCGTGGTCTTGATCCGCTCGTTTACTTTGACGCTGACGCGGCCCGTAAACTCACTGGAAAGCGGACCAGGCCAGCTGCGGTGGCCGCAGAATTGGGGTTGATGCCTGACCAAGTTTTCTTTGCGCCGAAACGAATGACAGCGGATGAAGTGCTGTTGGAACATGCGGTGGCAGATAACCTCCGCGTCGTTACGAATGATACGTTCGGGGATTTACAGCAAAAGTTTCCGAAGGTGGCTGAAGCCGGTTTTTTGATCAAAGGCATGTGGAAAAGCGGGAATGTGATCCTGCTGGGCTTGGGCCGGTCTGGGGCGGCTTAGGCACCACAGCACTGGTAGATAGAAACCATACATGTGCCGTCTAGACCCTTTACGTACAAGGACGGCGTACCTGGTCACTGATTAGTGGCTCATGAAAATTGGGATCTTGGCGCGGGCGGCAATGTCTTGAGTGACGCCGCCGATCAGGCCTTCGCGTAGAGGCGAATGCTGATAGGCGCCCATAACCATCAAGCCGGCTCTGACCGTTTCGCAATGATCCAACAGCGTTTCGGCGATCGTTCGTGCGTCGCGCGCAAGCGATGTGAGCTTCACGGACAGGCCATGCCGATCAAAAAACTGGGTCACATCGAAATCGGGCAGGGTCTGCGCGAAGGGCACACGCCCGACCGACACGATCTCAATCGTGTTGGACGGGTCAAGGATTTGCAGTGCATCGGCCAGGGCCCGTGCTGCCGCCCGACCGCCATCCCATGCGATCACCACATGTTGCCCGCCAAGCCCGGCGCTTTGTCCGGCGGGAAAGCTGATCACGGGGCGACCCGATTCAAGTGTGACCCGTTCGGGGTGAATTTCCAGATGTTCCTGCCCATAGGCCGCATCTTCATGCATGCCTAGAACAGTGATGTCGTAAAGCCTCGCATAGGCCGCAAGGGTCCGATGGACGGGGCCCTTGTTTTCGATCCAGTGCCTTTTGGCCTCAGAGATTTCTGTGCAACTTTCGCGGAATTTGTCACGGATCATTTGATTGGATTGGTCATCCGTTTCAAGCAGCGCATCGCGCACCTTCTGCGGCATCCAGGGTTGGATGCGGGTCGCGAGGTTCGAGTCGCCATAGGCAAACAACCCGGTCAAATGGGCATCATACTGCTTTTGCATCGCGATCGCACCCTGCAGTGCCGCATCGGAACTGGGCAGGCCGTTATAGGCGACGAGGATGTTGCGGATGCTCACCCGTAAAGCCCGGCGGAGCGTCCGCGCAGTTGGATCAAGGCGAGGACCGTGTCGATTGTGGGGGTGGGTGTCTGGGTGACCCGACCCAGTTCCTGGACCGATCCGACCAGGGCGTCAATTTCTATGGGCCGCCCCGCATCGAGGTCCTGCAACATGGAGGTGCGGTGCGCACCGACCGCCGCCCCGCCATCGATGCGGCGGTCCACGTCGATGGGGAATTTGACGCCGAGTTTTTCCGCGATCTCTTGCGCTTCGACCATCATGCCGCGTGCGACGGCGCGGGTGCCAGGATCCGTACAGAGCACGTCCAAAGTGGCATGGGTGAGCGCAGAGATCGGGTTGAACGACAGGTTGCCCCAAAGTTTGACCCAAATCTCGTCGCGCAAACGTGGGCGGACAGGGGCCTTCAGGCCCGCGGCTGAGAGCGCTTTGGACAGCGCCATCGCGCGGTCGGATTTGCTGCCGTCGGGTTCGCCCAAGGAGAACCGGTTGCCTTCGATATGTTTGATCGTGCCGGGCTCTGACACTTCGGCAGCGGGATAGACCACGCAGCCCAGCACCCGGTCGGGGCCGAAACCGTCCCATTGCGCGTCGCCGGGATCGACTGTTTTGAGCCGCGTGCCCTCAAGTTCGGTGCCGATATTGTGAAAATACCACCACGGCACACCGTTCACGCCGCTAACGATGGTAGTTTCTTCGCCAATCAGTGGCTGCATCTTGTCCACGATGGGTGGCACAGAATGCGCCTTTAGCGTGACGATGACATAGTCTTGCGGGCCAAGGTCGGCAGGGTTGTCGCTGGCCGTGACCGGGACGGTGACCGGGTCTTTGTCTTCCTCGATCAAGGTCAGGCCCTTGTCTTTCATCGCCGCCAAATGCGGGCCGCGGGCGACCAGGCTGACATCCGCGCCGGCCTGAGCCAATTTGACGCCCATATAGCCGCCGATGGCGCCTGCACCGAAAATACAGATCTTCATTTTATGCGCTTTCGGTCAGGCCAAGTTTTTCGGCAAGGCCGATGCGTTGCATCTTGCCGGTCGCCCCTTTGGGAATTTCGTCCATGATGACGACTTTGCGCGGTACTTTGAAATCGGCCATGCGCTCGGCGGCGAAGGCGCGGATGTCTTTTTCTGTGGCCTCTGATCCTTCGGTCAGGACGATGGCGGCGGCGACTTCTTCACCCAGTTTCGGATGGGGCAGGGCGAAGGTGACGACCTGTGCGACATCGGGGTGGTCGAGCAGGACGCCATCAACCTCCAATGGGCTGATCTTTTCGCCGCCACGGTTGATAATTTCCTTCAGACGGCCCGTCAGGTGCAGGTAGCCTTCGTCATCGAACGCGCCTTGATCGCCGGTGCGGAACCAGCGGGCGCCTTCGGCCTCGAAAAAGTTATTGGCGTTGGCGTCGGGGTTACTTTCGTAACCGGGGGTGACGTTGGGGCCGGAGATGACGACCTCGCCCGTGCCGTCGATCAGGTTGTTTTCGGTCTCATGGGCGATGCGGATGGCGGGGCCCGCGGGCATACCCACGGCACCGGGCTTTTGCCTGCCGGCGCTGAGCGGGTTGCAGGCCATCTGGTGGGCGGCCTCTGTCATACCATAGGCCTCAACCACCGGGGCGTTGAAGGTTTCGTTGAGCGCCACCATGACCTGAGCCGGTAGCGAGGCGGAGGAGGAACGCAGGAAGCGCAGCGGGTTGGCGGCGATGATGTCAGCGTTGCGGGGTGCGCGGCTGAGGATCGCCTGATGCATTGTGGGGACGGCTGTGTACCAGGTCGGCTGCGCCTCTTTCATCCAGGGGAAGAATTGCAGCGCGTTGAAGCCGGGTGCGCACCAGATGGAGGCCCCGGCAGTGATAGAGGCTGTGACCGCAGCGATCAGGCCGTGGATGTGAAAGAGCGGCATGACGTTCAGGCAGCGGTCTTTCGCGGTGAGTTCGAGGGACGCCCGGATATGTTCGGCAGAGGCCGCGACGTTCGATTGCAAAAGCGGCACGATCTTGGGCCGCGACGTTGTGCCGGAGGTGTGCAGTATCAGGGCGACGTTGTCGGCGCTTGGGCTATCGGTATTGGCCTCGCCTGTGGCGTCTGATGTCAGGGTGAAGTGACCGGCGGGCGCACCTTCGGCCACGTGAAGGCGGATGATGGCCATGCCCGCCTTTTTGGCAGACGCCACGGCGGGGCCGTCATCCTCTGCTGTCACGACAAGCGCTTTGGCTTGCAGGTCGGAAAGGTAGAAATCGTACTCTTCCTCGCGATAGGCGGGGTTGAGCGGCGCAGTCGTTGCGGTTTGCGCGATGGTGACGAAGGCCGTGGCCATTTCCGGACCGTTTGGCAGGACGATGGCCACGCGGTCACTGGCGCCGATCCCCATCCCATGTAGGGCACCCATCACATCGCAGCTCAGTTCGCGCAGGCCGTCATAATCCATCCATGGCCGTCCGGGGGCGCCAATGGCAGGGCTGTCGCCTGCGTGACCGATCAAAAGGGCGCTCATCGTGGTGTGCATGGGGTGTGTCCTTCGTTATTCAGCCGGGTTTCCGGCGGCAGTACTGGTGCGCATCCGACGGCGCAACATGTTCAAGAGCGGCAACAAGAAGAAGATCGCGCTGAGTGCAATAAAGGTAGCGGAGAGCGGACGTTCGACAAATGCCAGGATGTTGCCTTGCTCTGAGATCAGGGTTTGACGGAAGCTTTTCTCCATCAATGGCCCAAGAACCAAGGCAAGGACAAGCGGGGCCATGGGATAGTCTGCCTTGCGCAGGAAATATCCAATGACGCCGAAACCGACGATCAGCCAGACATCGTGCAGTTTCTGGCTCGGCGCGTAGCCGCCCACAAGGCAGAGGATCAGCACGATCGAGCAGAGCACCGTGAAGGGCATGCGCAGGGCCCAGACGAAGACGGGGATCAGCGCGAGGTTGACCAGTACGGCTGCAAGATTGGCGGTATAGAGCGATGAGATCAGGCCCCAGACGAAATCGGGCTGTTCGATAAACAGCATCGGACCGGGAACGAGGCCCCACATCACCATACCGCCTAAAAGCAGCGCTGTTGTGGGTGAGCCGGGGATGCCGAGCGTTAGCATCGGCAGCAAAGATCCGGTGGATGCGGCGTTGTTCGCTGTTTCGGGGGCTGCGACCCCTTCGATGTTGCCTTTGCCGAAGGTTGATTTGGTTTTCGACGTCAGTTTGGCCAGACCATAAGCCATCAGGGCCGCTGGTGTCGCCCCTGCGGCGGGAAGCATCCCGACAAAGAAGCCCATGAAGGATCCAAAGCTCATGGTTTTCCAAAGCTTGTTGATCTCTTTCAATCCGTATCTGAGCTCTTTGAAGGTCAGTTTGGCGGGTGTCACGGACGGGGCGGATTTTGAGGTTTCGATTGTGTATAGAATTTCACCCACGCCGTAGATGCCGATGGCGAGAACAAGGAAGCTGATGCCGGAATAAAAGCCGGGCTGGTCGAAGAAGATCAGGCGGGGTTGGCCGGAGATAAGGTCGAGCCCGACCGTTGAGAGCACCAACCCGAGGCAGATCATGATAATGGTTTTCAGCACATCGTCGCCACCGAGGCCGACAAAGGTGGTGAAGGCGAGAAGGACCAGCGCGAATTCCTCGGGCGGGCCAAAGGCGAGGGCGACATCGGCCAAGGGGGCGGCGAAGAGAGTGAAGAGAATAACGGAGATCGTACCGCCGACAAAGGATGCGGCGGCTGCGGCGATCAAGGCCAGACCGGCCTTGCCCTGTTGCGCCATTGGTCGCCCATCGAACGTCGTGGCCACGGCGGTGGAGGCGCCCGGTATGCCAAGCAGGATCGAACTGATCGCCCCCCCATACATCGCGCCGTAATAGATCGCGGCGAGAAGAATAATGGCGGAGGAGGGGGGCACGATGAAGGTCAGCGGCAGCACGATGGCCACACCGTTGACTGATCCAAGGCCTGGCATGGCCCCGATGAAAAGGCCCGCTGTGACACCGATGATCACGATCATCAGGTTCAAAGGTGAGAGTGACGTCGCAAACCCGTCTGCGAGATGTCCAAGGAGTTCCATGTCGTCCGCCCCTTAGAAGAAGTATGCGTAGAGCGGCACGAAAAGTGGCTGGGTCAGCCCCTTTGGCAGCAGGATTTTCAACGTAACCTCGAAAAAGAAGAACAGAAAAATCGGTGTGCCGATGGTCAGGCAAAGTGTCAGAAACCACCCATGCTTCCCGAAGATTTTCAAATACCAGAACAGGAAGAGCGGCAAGGCGATATAGGCACCGGCCCACGGCATGATCGCAACTGTGATAATCAGCGCGATCACAACAGCGACAACTGCTCCCAGCGTTTCTGTATCGAAGAATTTGCCTAGATCATCAGTGTGCTGGCGCAGGGATCTGAGCAAGATTGCGCCCGCACTGACAAACATGATCGCTGACAGCCAAAACGGGAATGCGCCGCCGCCGGGGCCACCGGTTACACCGTTCCAGCCAATGGGCAGCGCTGAGGCGTGCCACATAAAGTAGGCAGACAGGATCATAAGGCCTACAGCGATTGTACGGTCAGCCATCAGCATAAGAAATCTCGTGATCTTTAGAGTGTCTTGGGGTGAGCATGGCGCGAGGGAACGCCATGCTCACTTAGTGGTGAAAGCGCGCGCTGTTTACGAGCCTTCGCCCATCGTGCTTAGCAAGTCAGCGTGCTTGTCACGCTCTTCAAGGAAGTAGGCCTGTAGCTCTTCACCAGTCAGGAAATCGGCCATCAGCGCCTTTTCGTCGGTGTAGGTCTGCCATTCTTCGGACTGGTTGAGGTTTTCGAACATCGCGGTGTAGTAGGCCACGGCTTCTGGTGCCATGCCCTTTGGTGCCACGAAGGACCGCTGCATCCAATAGACCAGTTCATGACCTAACTCGCCCATGGTTGGCGTATCGGGCAGTGCTGGAATCCGCTCTGGCGTAAAGGCAGCGATTGGCCGGACATTGCCAGCCTGGTAGAATCCCAACGCTTCGGACGGGTTGTTTACGGAGGAGTCGATATGACCTCCCACAAGGTTGCGGGCCACATCACCGCCCCCGGAGAATGGGACATAGGTCACCGAAATGCCGAATTCATTTTCCAGCATGGCGGTTACAAGACTGTCTTCTTGGCCTGTCCCTGTACCACCCATTTTCCAGGTGCCACCAGAGGCTTTTACGGCAGCCACGTAATCGTCCAATGTTTCAATATCGCTGTCAGCATTCACCCACAAGACAAACGTATCCAGCGCCATTCGCGCGATTGGTGTAAATTCTTCGATGTCGACGCCGATGTCATTGCGCAATGGCGTGGTGTAGTAGCTGTTCAGCGTTGCCATGATCAGGTGGTTTTCGCCTTCGTTGTCAGCCAGATACCGCAAGGCTTCTGCCCCTGATCCACCACCCTTGTTGACAGGAAGGATCGGCATGGTGGAGAGGTTCTCTTTTTGGATGATCGATTGGAACAGCCGTGCAAGACGGTCTGCGCCGCCTCCGGTGCCCGCCATAATGACCATTTCGACAGGACGTTCGGGCGTCCAACCTTCTGCTGTCGCAGGCGCTGCGGATAGCAGGCCAATCGATGCAGCAGCGGCAATGGCAAGACGACGGGTGATCGGATAAGTCATGTTGTTACTCCCTTGGACTTACAGAGGCGAGCAGCAAAAATACGAATCAATCTGGGATAATGAGAAACAACGCCTCTACATGGAGGAGGCTAGGGCGCAGAAACAAAACTTCACCAAAATAAGAGTTCGGATGTTAATTGTTGCGTCCACAAACCACGATGTTGTAATGTTGTAAACATGACAAAGACGCTAGTCGGCCCCCAATTGCGGCAGTTGAGGCGGTCGCATAACCAGACTCAGGCTGAGATGGCGCGCAAGCTGAAGGTCAGCGCGTCATACGTTAATCTTTTGGAGAACAACCAACGCAGCTTGTCGGTGAAAGTGCTTCTTGCGCTCACAGAGGCCTACGGTGTGGACTGGCGTGCGCTGGTCAACAATAACGAGGCGATGCAGCTGGCTGACCTCCGCGTCGCTGTCCGAGACCCGACACTCTCGGTCGAACGTCCCGATCTGCAAGAATTGCGCGCGGCACTAGATCATGCCCCGCGGCTGGTTAGTCAGTTTTTGGAATTACATCAGAATCATCGAACGATGCTGGGGAATTTGCAGCATGGCTGCAGACCGGGTGCGCAACCCGATGTACTTACCACCTCGCTAGAAGCCGCAATTCACGACTTTTTTCGTCAGAATGGCAATCACTTCGCCGCGCTTGAAGCAGCCGCAGAGGCAGCCCGCCCGCAAATTGGCGGAAACCGGGATGACATCTATGCCAATTTGAAGATGTATCTGCATGATCGCTACGGCATAGATGTTGTTCTAAGGCCGGCCGAAGACTTGCCCGACACGCTGCGTGTTTTTGATCGCAAGAAAGGACGCGTTTTGCTGTCTGAATTGCTTGATCCGATCAACTGCAATTTTCAGTTGGCGCATGTCTTGGCACTGGTCAGTTGTGCGGACCAACTGGATGCCTTGGTTGCGACGCTAGAAACGTCATCTGACGCCGGTCGCGAGCGCTGCCGCGTTGAGCTTGCGAATTACTTCGCCGCAGCGCTGCTAATGCCTTATGCACCTTTTCTGGAGTTGGCAGAGACGTCACGATATGATGTGGATCGACTTGCTTCTAAGTTTGGTGTCACGTTCGAGATGGCGTGCCAGCGTCTGACAACGCTGCAGCGTGAAGGGGCACAAGGTGTGCCGTTTTTCTTTATGCGGATCGACAAGGCCGGCAATGTCACCAAGCGGTTTAATGCAACTCCCTTCACCTTGGCCGAGCAAGGGGGGTCTTGTCCCGTCTGGAACATTCATACCGCATTTGCCGCTCCGGGTGTGATCGTCCCACAATTTGTCGAGTTGCCGGACTCCGGGCAATTCTTCACTGTATGCCGCACAACAGACAGAGCAGTTCTGAACCGTCATAACGTTGATCGCCGGTTGGTTGTGGCGCTGGGATGTGAGCGAGCGCATGTTGACCGCGTCGGCTATGCGGCGCAATTTAATCTGGCAGATGATACGCTGATCGCTAGAATAGGAATTAACTGTCATGTTTGTCCGCGTCAGGCCTGTGCGCAGCGTGCGCATGAGCCATTGCATGTCAATCTGCCGCTAGACGCTAACCGCCGTGGGTCCACACGCTATGAAAGCTGATGACCTGGTCATCCGACGCATCAATTCTTGCCGCCTGCTGTCTTCTGTGGCATGAGTTGATGAGACTAACTGAACGAAAGAGTTTAGATTGTGACCGACTACACCGCCCGCCGCATAATGATGGTTGATACGCAGGTGCGTCCATCGGATGTCACGAAGTTTCCGATCATTGATGCCATGTTGTCGATCCCGCGCGAGGCGTTCGTTCCCGACGCGCTGCGCGAGGCCGCCTATATTGGGGAAAATCTTAACCTTGGCGGTGATCGTGTGATGCTGGAACCGCGGACCTTGGCCAAGATTCTTGACGCGTTGAATGTCCAACCCTCTGATGTTGGTTTAGATATAGCATGCGGTTTAGGATACTCAACGGCCCTCCTTGCGCGACTTTGTGATTTTGTTGTCGCGGTTGAGGACGATAGCACCCGGGCTGAAGAGGCCCAAACTTTGCTGTCTGAACACGGTGTCGACAACGCCGCAGTCATGGTGGGGCCACTTGCCGAAGGTTCGGCAAAATCAGGCCCTTATGACGTTATCGTGGTGCAAGGTGGTGTTGCAGAAGTGCCAGCATCGTTGCTGGATCAGCTGCGTGAGGGCGGTCGTATCGCATGTGTTTTTGCCGAAGGCGCGTTGGGTGTGGTACGCATCGGGTATAGGATCGACGGCTTGGTCAATTGGCGTTTCTGTTTCAACGCAGGGGCCCCGGTTTTGGCAGGCTTTGAAAAACAGGACGTGTTTGCACTTTAGGTCATCCACTTAGCGTGTTGATACGTTTCAATAACAAGAACCCTATTAGTGAGAGCAGAACATGATGAAACGGACCAGAGTCGCGGCGATCGCCATTGCTGCCTCGTTGCTATCAGCCCCAATTCTGCGGGCCGAAACGCTGGCGGCGACACTAACATCTGCTTACAACAACTCCGGCTTGCTGGAACAAAACCGCGCGCTCTTGCGGGCGGCGGATGAAGATGTTGCCCAGGCGGTTGCTGCAACACTGCCGGTGATCGACTGGTCCGTCCAGGCGGCGCGCACCGCTAGCAACGCACAGCCATCGGGCGAATTTACAGCGGACAATTCTGCAACGCTTCGAATTAACGCAGCGATTACGTTATACGATTTTGGGGCGAACGATCTGGGTATAGAAGCGCAGAAAGAGGTCGTGCTCAGCACGCGCCAGACGCTTCGCGGGATCGAACAGGACGTTCTGTTAAATGCGGTTCAGGCGTATGTAAACGTGCTGCGTGATCGGGAATTTGTGGATCTGCGCCGGAACAATGTCCGACTGATCACACAAGAATTCAGGGCCGCCCAGGACAGATTTGACGTTGGTGAAGTGACCCGAACGGATGTCGCCTTGGCAGAAGCCCGGCTTGCTTCCGCGCGCAGCCTGCTGGCGGCCGCTGAAGGGACACTTGCCATCTCGATCGAGGGGTATCGTGTAGCTGTTGGTCGGGCGCCGGGGACGGTTTCGGCGGTCAGCCCCGCCCCTGTGTCGCGAAACCTAGCCGAAGCGCGCGCCTTTGCAGTGCGCAACAACCCAAGTATTTTAGAAGTACAGCACAGTGTTGCGGCCGCCGAATTGAGCATTCGCCGGGCGCAGACGGCGCTTTACCCGCGCACGCAATTGAATAGTTTTATCAGCACTGATCAGGACTCAAATGAGATCGGCCAAATTGGTGTGCAGATCACAGGCCCGATTTACAGCGGCGGTGCCTTGAGCAGTCAGGTCAGGCAATTGCAAGCGAACCGCAATTCCGCACGCGCCGGCTTGCACTTGACCGTTCTTGGCGTTGAACAACAAGTGGCAACGGCATTTGCACAGTTACAGGTCGCGCGCGCGTCACGTCAGGCGTCTGATCAACAGATCAGCGCATCACGGGTTGCCTTTGAAGGTGTGCGGGAAGAGGCCACCTTAGGCTCGCGGACGACTTTGGATGTTCTCAATGCAGAGCAGGAATTGCTGGATGCAGAAGCAAACCGAATCTCGGCGCAAGCGGACGAAGTGTTTGCGTCCTATTCGCTTTTGTCTGCGATGGGGCTTTTGACGGCGGATCATTTGAACTTGCCAGTCCAGCAGTATGATCCGGCCGCTTACTACAACGCTGTGAAAGGCGCACCGCCGCTCTTGTCTGAGCAGGGTCAGGCGCTTGATCGGATACTTGAAGCGATTGGGCGCGAATAAAGAACGTAGCGTTGAAAAGGCAATGGTTGTTTGGGCTAATTTGATCGGTTAGCCTTAGCAGCGGGGGTGCGGAAACGGTGAAAACTCTATGTCAGATAGTATACGCACAGATGAAATTGAAAAGTTCCTGTCATCGGTGCGCGGTTTTGTGACAGGTCAGGCGGCGGTGCCTCAGCGTCGTCGCGTCAAGTCTGAATTGCTGGTGCTGACACCGGCCAATCGCGTGGAAGAGGATGTAGATGATCTAGATCCAAATGTGGCGGAAAGCCCAATGGAATATAGACGATTGACGACAGAGCCTACATCCAACGTGCTTCATCTTGATACCGGCAAACAGTCGGATCGTGAAAATCTAGAAGCAACGATTGCAGAGCTTGAAGAGGCGGTTCCAGATGAGCCCGAGAAGTGGGAACTGGAGCCGGAAACGCTGACTGAAACGGACAGCCTGGCAGAAAGAGCGTTCCAGACATTAGCGGACGATTCGCTTGATCCGTCGCCCGAAGGTGAGGACGAGCCGCCTTTGGACGAAGCCGCGACTGATTTTTCGGAACCGTCTGTCGATACGGATCTTGACCAGAACGACGCGTCGCCCGCCGCGACGGACATCGCGTCACAGATCGCCCAAGAGGTTGCAAAGGCTTTTGGTGTGGAGGAAGTCGCTCGCAACATCATGAGCGACATGGAAGATGATACTTTGCGCTTGATGGTCACCGAGATCATCCGCGAGGAATTGGCCGGTGAATTGGGTGAAAAGATTACCCGGAATGTGCGAAAGCTGGTCCGCCGAGAAATTAACCGTGCCTTTATGGCGCGGGGAATGGACTAAAGCTGCTGGGCAATTTCAAGCAGTCGGTTGATCTCCAAATGTGCCTCTAGATGATCGGCAAGCGCATCAAGCGCGCCTTCAACCCCTGCGGCGTAATCATGGGATGTGATCGGCTGACCAAGTGTTTCCAGAAATGTCTGCCGGAATCCGTCGCTCGTAAAGAGCCCGTGCAGATAACAGCCCCTTATCTTTCCGTTTGCGCTGGCGGCACCTTCGGCACGTTCATTAACGGTAAGCCAAGCATGCGTGCAGTCGGGCCCGGTGGTGTGACCCAGGTGGATCTCGTACCCGGCCACGGTCTGGCCGGTTTTAATGTCAGTGGCGTTTGTTAAGGCAACACGCTTATGTGGTTTCATGATCGTGCTAATCTGAAGATGGCCAAGGCCTTTCACAGTGGTCGGCGGGCCTTCAATCCCGTCAGGATCTGCGATTTCAGTCCCAAGCATCTGATATCCGCCACAGATGCCCAACACATGCCCGCCACGCCGAACATGAGCGGCTAGGTCAATATCCCAGCCTTGGGCGCGAAAATGGGCGAGATCGCTGATCGTGGCTTTTGAGCCAGGGATCAGGATCAGGTCGGCATCGCCAGGCATGGGGCGGCCCGCCTCAATGATCTCTACGCTGACCCCTGGGGTGGCAGCCAAGGGATCGAGATCGTCAAAATTGGCGATCCGGTTCAGGCGGGGCACAGCGATTTTCAGTGCGCCCCCCGGCCTGCTTGCGATATCCATGACGTCTTCAGCGGGGAGTTTCCAGGCGTCGGCGAACCACGGTATGATCCCGAGCGGCGCCCATCCGGTGTTGTCTGCGATCAAGTCCATGCCGTCATGAAAGAGCGAGGTATCGCCTCGGAATTTGTTGATCGCAAAGGCTTTGATCAGCGCGCGATCATCGTCGGGAAGAACTGCATGTGTGCCGACCATCTGCGCTATGACGCCGCCTCGGTCGATGTCGCCGATCAGGACAACCGGCACATTGGCGGCTGCCGCAAAACCCATATTTGCTATATCGCCTGCGCGCAGGTTTACTTCTGCTGGGCTGCCTGCACCCTCGACGATCACAAGATCGCGCCCCTGTCCGATCCGGGCGAAGCTGTCCAACACAGGTGGAAGCAGCTTAGACTTTTGTTTGCCATACTCGCGCGCCTTCATGGTGGCAAAGCGTTGGCCCTGCAGTATGATCTGGGCGCCGGTATCGGTTTCGGGCTTTAGCAAAACGGGATTCATATCGATCATCGGTTCTAGCCCACAGGCCAACGCCTGCAGCGCTTGGGCGCGTCCGATCTCACCTCCATCAATGGTGACAGCAGCATTGTTGGACATGTTTTGTGGTTTGAATGGAGCCACGGATAGGCCGCGTTTGACGCAGGCCCGCGCAACCCCTGCTACTAGCATGGATTTACCCACATTCGAGCCTGCGCCCTGGATCATGATGGCCTTGGTCATGTCACCTCTTTCGGCTAGCTTGATAGGCGCGCCTGAGGCGTGAGGGAAGAGCATGAACACGCCAGCGCATCTGATTTTTGGTTTGACAGCTTTTGGTAAGCCGGAGCAGCCATATGTGACAGGGGCGGCACTGGCGGGGGCAATGATCCCTAATTTGTCGCTATACCTGCTGGCCGGTTGGCACCTTCGGGTTTTGGGCACGCCTGCCGACATTGTTTTTGATCAGCTTTATTTTTCCGAAGAGTGGCAAAGCATTTTTCGCATCGATAACTCGATGGTTTTGTGGGGGATTGCCTTGGTTCTGGGGATCATGTGGCGCTCGCAGTGATGAATTCGCTGTGCGGGGCGGCGATGCTGCATCTGGGGCTGGATCTTCTGCTGCACCATGATGATGGCAGGGCGCATTTCTGGCCCGTCACGAACTGGATCTTCGAAAGCCCGGTCAGCTATTGGGACGGTGATCACTACGGCAATATCGTAGGGCCGATTGAGGTTTTGGTGTCGTTGTTATGTTGTGGGATCTTGTGGCGCAGATTTGTTGGGGGGGCGATGCGGGCGTTTATCGTTGCGCTGGCCATCGCCGAAGCAGCGCCGGTTTTTGTCCTTTTGATCATGTTTGGCGGTGGTGCATAAAAAAAACGCGGCCCACCCAGAACCGCATTTTTTGTATTTGAAGATGGCAGTGAGTTTACGCTGCGCGTGCTTCCTGCTCTGCCGCATTCCGACGTTCGCTTTCCTCGCGCGAAAGCGCTACAGACGTACGCACGCCCTTACCCACAAATTCCATCAAGCCTTCGACGACACGTTCATTCGGGTCGATCCCGGCGCATGACAAAACCTCACGACCGTCACGCGAACGCGCCCAGCGGGCTATCTGTTCGGGACCGTTGCCGTATTTCTTGTCATCCGCAATCGCGTCATCGAGAGCAGCAAGTACGACGGCGGCAAACAGCTTACGGGCACGGTTGCCTTGTTCGTTGTTGAACGCTGTACCGTCGACAAAATCTCTCATACTGTTTCCCTTTTTTGCTCTTGTAGTTCCCGCGTGAGCGCCTTTATGCAACGTCCAAACCGATTCGGGGATTTTCTTTTTGCATGGCAGCCATGCATTTTTTGCATAGCGGGCGT
The DNA here is from genome assembly GCA_038526325.1 of Pseudomonadota bacterium. Taxonomy (GTDB): domain Bacteria; phylum Pseudomonadota; class Alphaproteobacteria; order Rhodobacterales; family Rhodobacteraceae; genus Yoonia. Next base: position 16,247 of record JBCBGX010000031.1, read on the forward strand.
TCCCTGGTGGCTGAGCTGCGGCCTTGTCAGCCACAGACCAGCGGGATATAGGCCAGTTTGACCAGTTTTTCAACCACTTGCCTTAATTTGGCCAGGATTAGACCATGCCCAAGATCAATGGAAACGAAATTCGCCCAGGAAATGTGCTGGAACATGATGGTGGCCTATGGGCAGCTGTGAAGGTGGATCACGTCAAGCCCGGCAAGGGTGGTGCCTTTGCGCAGGTAGAACTGAAAAACCTGCGTGATGGGCGCAAGCTGAACGAACGTTTCCGGTCTGCGGACAAAGTGGAGCGTGTACGACTCGATCAGAAAGACCAGCAATTCCTTTTTGAAGACGGGGATATGCTGACCTTTATGGACAGCGAGACCTACGAACAGATTGCCCTGCCATCCGACATTTTGGGGGAACGCCGCCCGTTTCTGCAGGACGGTATGGTTGTGCAGATTGAGTATTACGGAGAAGAGGCGCTCAACGTCAGTCTGCCGCAAAAGGTAACTTGCAAGGTGATCGAAACCGAACCAGTGGTGAAGGGCCAGACAGCAGCAAACAGCTTTAAGCCTGCGACACTGGACAACGGCGTCCGCGTCATGATCCCGCCCTTTGTCGGACAGGACGAAGACATTATCGTCAACACCGAAACATTTGAATACGCGGAACGAGCCTGAGCCGCCAAAAAATGGTGCAGTGCGAACCCTGATCTTGTGGGGCCAAGCTATCTGACCATAAACGTGAGTTATCGTTCCTGTAGTGCGAGCCGAACGCCCAAAGTGCAGTAGATGCTTCCAACAACTTTGCCTTGCCACTTGAGAACAGTTGGATTGCGCCGAAGAAAGTTGCCCAAACGACCAGCTGCAACAGAGTAGAAGATCGTACTAAGAAAGCCGATGAGCGCGAATACAATCCCCAAAACGGTAAGCTGTGCCATCACTAATCCTCTGTCAGGATCGACAAATTGAGGAAGGAATGCGAGGAAAAATAGAGCGGTCTTGGGATTCAGAACTTCTGCAAGGATCGCCTGTCGGAAAGCTTGATGTGCGGTAATCGGGACGCGGCCTTGCCCCAGATCCATTGAATTCTTCTCGAATATTGCCTTCAAACCTAGGTAAACGAGATAGGCCGCTCCTAGGTATTTTATGATGGTGAACAGCGTGGCAGAAGCCGCAATAACTGCAGAGATACCGACAACAGCCATGATTGTGTGAAGCAGATCACCAGCAGTGAGACCAGCACCCGTCGCTATACCAACTCTCGTTCCAGACGTTGTGGCTCGAGCCACGGTTAGTAGGGTTGCCGGACCAGGCATGAAAACGAACCCAAGAACAATCAACGAATAGGTCAGTAGGAC
>JBCBGX010000032.1:0-17266 GCA_038526325.1 Pseudomonadota bacterium
ATTGTGAGCAGTTGATGGCGAAGGTCGGTTTGCGAGCGTCGACTGCGGGGCGGCTGGAGAGTTTCAACAATGCGTCTTGGCGGGTGGAGGCGGATGATTTCGTCGTGCAGGGGTTCACGCCTGCGTTGAAGGCGAAGGGATCCACCCTGACGATGACCTTTAAGAAACCCAACGAGGTCGTCGGAAATCACATTGCTAAGTATCAGGCGATGAAACTATCGAAAATGTTGATGGCTTATGATTTCGACCGGCGGTTGAATCCGTTTGCCGAATTGGGCGGGTTCATTTTTACCTTTATGGGCGACGGGAAACCGGGCACCGGGAAGACGACCCTGATCCAGATGATGGCCGGGATGATCAACGACTACTGCCAAATCGCAGGATATCCGTTCCGGTATCAGAACCTGAGCACAGACAATATTGACAGCTACCAGGGCAAGTCGGGCCAGAATGCGAAAGCATTCATCAACAACGTGCTTGACCCGCACGTGATCGGCTTTGGCACCATTGATGATATTGATCAGTTGGCGGGCAAGCGGGGTGACAGGCAGTCGTCGGCTGGGCAGTTGGAGATTACGGCCGTTCTGATGGAAAGTTTCGCGGGCGCCAATACCGTTGTGCGCGGAAATTGTACGTTCGGGATGTTCTCGAACTATCCAGAGAATGTGGATGATGCTTTGCGCCAGCGGGCCGGGGCACGGTTTTTGGTCGATGGGCCGCAGACGCGGGAGGACTACATCGATATCCTGTACCTTTTAATGGGGAAGAACCATGATATCCCCGTCGGTGATCATGAGATTTTCAGCGCACAGGAGATCAAGAAGGCGGTCGCGGCATCCTTTGAAAGCCATGCCCGGCCTCATGAAGAAGGACTCCAGCGAGTGTTTGAACGTGTGCATGGTCAAGTTGGTGATCTGAACACCATTGCGAAGCTGGGCACCTATCTGAAAGGGATTCAGGAGGCCGATGAGCGGTTCACGGGCCGCGCGATCAAGAACATCACCGATGCGGTAAAGGTCCGTGCCATGGATTTCGAACTTCCCGATGAGTGGATGGAGGAGCCCGACCTGTTCTTGTTCAAGGATTACGAGACCAAGAAGGGGATGATTTCTGAACTACGCCAACCGATCACCGTGCAAATGGTGATCCAAGAGATCAACCGCTATGCCGATAGTGAATTCCGGTATGCGGACAAGTCGGATGAGGTCGCGATTGAGGCGATGGTGCGTGACTATGGTCGGCAGGAGATCGCGAAAAGGCAGTATCTGGAGAGCAAAGGGTGATCTGCATGCAAAACAGGGACGGAGGGTAAGTGGTGGATGCATTGGTGGCAGACGGGTTAATCTTTCCCGTGGTTATCCTGGCGGTCCTTGGGTTTTTGGTGCCGCGGGTTTTGGGCAGGTTCGTGCCGGAAGGTGTCAGGCCGCTGATGCTGAACGCGCTTGTGTCGACGTTGATCCTGTTTGTGTTGTCGGCTTTCACCTTTTTCATGCTTTACCTGGGACAGGGCGTCCGAGCAGAGATTTTGCTGTCATCGGGGCTTTTGGCAAATCTGGTCTATTTTGGCCGGTTGGGCTTGGCGTCGGCTTTGATTTGGGCGCCGATCATGATCTTGTCTCTCGCTGGTTTGCCGCGCAAATGGGTGAAGGAAACGTGGTGAGGGCGATGTGGCATATCGTTCCCGCATCGGTGGTGACCCTACTGGTTGCGTTCGCGCAAGGTGCCTGGGCGCAAACCCCGGACCCGTTTGCGGAACACGCACCAATTAGCGACGCGTTAGCAGATTGCCTTGCCTCATTTGATCAGCGGCAGCAAACAGCACCTATAATTGAATGCGGTTTGGCTCCCCGCGAAACGTGCCTCAAAATTGCTTTTTTGTACCACAATCCTTTTCCGTACCATGACCGCTGTTTTATCGAAGAATTGGCTTATTGGTACGAGGTAGAACAAAACGCGACACAGCGGATTGTTCGCGGACCCCAGCCAGTTCCGGAAGAGTTTTTGAATGAAATTGACACATGGTGGCCTGTAACGGACGAAGACTTTGATCCCAACGCTCTGGCCTACAATTTCACTCTTGCGATTACCTCTGGTCAAAACCGTGAAGTGATGGTTGCAGGAGTGAACAAACGCCGACGCCGTGCGGTTGTTGCAGCGCTTATTGCGCGCCGCATGGACGAAATCTTTTGTGCCGCGCCATCATCGACATATTATGCCCCTGCTTGTCCCGAATGAATTGGTTCCTTGGCAGCATTTTCTATGCGACGCAGTTGCCCCAGAGGAGTGTTGTAAATGCATCTGCTGATTGAAAAAGGGTTGATGTTCGGAAACCTGATCCGGGTGGACAGCCCGGTTTTGGTTGAACGGTACAACCGTGCGCTGAAGCATCTGACAGGCCAAGAGACGGATCTGGACGTCTTTCATATCGACATCTCGGGATATTCGCCCGAGGTCGGGGATGCGTTGGGGGATGATCTTTACCTCAACCACAATGGGGTGAACCGACAATTCATTTTGCTAACGACCGAGCAAGCGGCCGCCCCATTGCTGAACGCAAAATTCTCAACCTCCCGCGGAATATTGCGGAGGTTTATAGAGGAAAACCGTGCCGAGCTTTTCGCGCTGACGACGCGAGATGCGGTGGCCGGTGAGCTGGTAAATTCGGTCTATGTGGCGGATACGGTCGCGCGTCTTTTCGATCTGCGCAAGGTGCGGATCGAGGCCGATACCACAAGCGGTACCGTGGCGACCGCGGCGAAGCTGGGCGAGATGATTGACCGGTTCAAGACCGAACCAGATGCGTGGTATAATGATGTGCTGATCGCTGAAATGATTGGCATGGCCAAGAAGACTGGCGATGTTGTTCGTAACCCGGTGCAGTTGCGGCACATGGATTTCGTACAGGAGAATTTTTGGACTGACCTGTTCGGTGGGATGTACGTGTTTCGTGGTGTGCCGCACCCGGCGGCAATTGTAACCAGTCACAAAGACGCAGTTGGTTCGCTTCCAATTCCCTTTACTTTCAAGCTGGACGACCGGTCAGCTATTGCCAAGTTTCTGCAATTGAACGACCTAGTCGAGCCTATCGTCGATGCGCGCGGTGTGGATGCAGCATCGATCCTTCATCAGAAGATGGATTTTATCGTGGCGTCTGTGGCCGCCGATATGGGCGAAAGCCTGGTAGGGGCAACACGACGCGATTTGCGCAGACTTGGCCGTCAGTATGCGAAGGACTTGCCACTGGAGTGGCAGGGGCTTGCTGCACTTGTGCGGTGGGCCGAAGAAGATGGGCCGTGGCCCAAGATCACGTCCGAGCATCCAGCCTATTTCTATACCTTACGGGCCAAAGCGCATCTGGATGCTGACCTTGTGAATATGCTTTTGGCAGAACTAGCGCCGCTAGATATCCGTCAGTTGTTTATCTGCCACAAAGAGGTGTTTTATCGTGCCTATGCAGGCTGGCCGCAGGAAAAACAGGCATATGTCGTTGATTTCCTAGAGCGTGAGTACCAAGTCGACAAAGCAGGGACGCGCGAAGCCCTTTTTGGGCATGAAGCCGCAATGGCGGAGCAACGGGCACCAGTGCAGCCTGATTTGATCAGACGCGTGGGTCCGTGGGGTGCGGTTGCACCAAGGAGGGGGTAGATGGGATTTGTCAAATTGGTCGTGTTTGGCTTTATCGGGCTGACAGTGATCTATTGGTCCATCGCGCTTTTCTCACGGTCAGTGCGCAAGGAGCGTTTGGAAAACGAATTTGACGCACAGCATCCCGATGGTGGTGCACCGGGCGCACGCGACGCATTCATAGCTGAGGGTCTGAAAGCCTATGATGGGTCGATCCGTCCTAAGTTGATCGGGTTGGTTTATGTCGTGCCAACACTTGTGGTTGCGGCGATCGCCTATACGATCAACACGAATTAAGGGAAATCCGATATGCAAAGTATCAAGACAATCCTGCGGATTATCGTGCTGGTCACTTTGGGCCTGTACTTCCATTATATCCTGCCACAGCATGATATCGTGAAAGTGACGTCGACCGAGATCATCCGAACTGATTTCAGCGCGTTCAACCGGATCTTTTATGCGCAAGCGGATAGTGGTGCGACCGAACAGCCGACCCGTGACCTGCGTCTGATTAACACGCAGAAACAGGATACGTTTTTGTTGGGCTTTGTCCCGCGCGATAGCAATTCTGTGATGGTCTACCGTAATGAGGATACCGGTTGGATCTATCCACCCTATTTCAAGTTTGACAGCGCTGATCTGCAGGCAGAGGCCGCAAACCTGGCCCGCGGAGATGAATGGGTTGTGGTGACCCATTATGGCTGGCGAATTCGCTGGGCCAGTGTCTATCCCAATGCGGTTGGCGTGCGTACCGTTTCGGGGCCTGACGTGACGATCATTCCTTGGTTCAACATCTTTTTCTTCATTTTCCTGATGGCGGCGATTTTGTTTGTGCGCGCGGCGTGGAGACAGTTTCGTCAAAGATCAGTCGATCCGATCCTGGATGCGGCAGGTGATCAGATAGACGAGGTTCAGGCAAGTGTGGCAGAGCGCCGTGGACGAATACGGCGATGGCTGGATACCTGGCGATCCAAGAAGTAACCCAAAGGACGGCTGCGCAGACACACCAATTTCAGAAGCAACCTCGTCACAGCTTTTGGAGATGCCAGACGCGGGCCTATTCGCCGTAGGGGATCCAGATGTTTTTGATCTCGGTCGCGGCTGCAAGCATGTCTTTTGCGGACGGTTCGATCTGTTTGCCGTAATTCACCCAGGTTCGCTTTAGGTTGCCCGCGCTGCCCTTTTCAATGACGGCCGAGATATCGGCACCCGAGAATGACCAGACCGCGTCGATATCCATGTGCGCGGCGGCATGTGGCGCCAGTTCGCTGTGGTCGCCTGTCAGGATGTTCACCACCCCGCCGGGCACGTCAGAGGTTTCGAGCAGTTGGTAGAGTTCGGCGATCATGAGCGGGAATGGCTCGGACGCTACCAAAGTGATCCGGTTCCCCATCGCCATCGCCGCCGCCATAGGGGAAATCATCCCCAAAAGTGGCCAGCCGTCTTCGCAGAAAACCGCCATGTTGCCGACCGGCTCTTTCATCGCCAGCGCCACGCCTCTGATCGGTACCCCATGCGCCTGCCCGTCATATTTGTCGGCCCAGGCGGCGAAGGTGAACAGGGTCCGGATGCAATTTTCGATTTCGTCCTGGCCGGATTTGCCGGTCATGTCCTTGATCCGCTTGGCCAATTCCTCGGCCCGCGCCGAGAGGTTCTCGGCGATGTAGTAGAGGATTTGCGCCCGCAGGTGCCCGGTGGTCTTGGACCAGCTTTTGGCGCCGTTCATCGCCTCAACCGCGTTGCGCAGGTCTTTTCGGTTCGCCAGAGAGATATGCCCGAGCAGCTTGCCTTTGGGGCTATAGACCGGTTTGGAATAGCCCCCATCGGGCCGCGCTTGTTTGCCGCCGATATAGAGCTTGGCAGTCCGGTTCAGCGGGTCGGCGGGCGTGCCATCTTCGGTCGTGTAGGGCGCGATGCGTTTCAGCGCTTTGGCCGTCCCTTTGGGTTTGGTGTAGCCTGCCAGGCCCTCCCAGCCGCCTTCGCGTCCGAACCCGCTTTCGCGCACCCCGCCGAAACCGGCGGCGGCGTCCATCATATTGGTGCCGTTCACCCAGACGATCCCGGCGGCCAGCTTTGGCGCGATGTCGAGGGCGAGGTTGATGTTTTCCGACCAGACGGAGGCCGCCAGCCCGTAGCGGGTGTTGTTGGCGATTTGCACCGCCTCGGACGGTGTCCGGAAGGTTGTGGCGGCCAGCACTGGGCCGAAGATTTCCTCTTGCATCAGCGTGGATGCGGGCGACAGGCCGGTGATCAGCGTGAGCGGGTAGAAGCAGCCGTCGGGCGCTTTGGTTTGGTAGGTTTCGCCTTCGGTATTGGCGCTGACCATTTTGCTGATTTGCTCCAGTTGCACCGGGTCGACGATGGCGCCGATGTCGATGCACTTATCGAGGGGGTCGCCGATACGCAGCCCGTCCATGCGAGATTTCAGTTTGGTGTAGAACCGATCTGCGATCCCTTCTTGGACCAACAGCCGCGATCCAGCGCAGCAGACTTGACCTTGGTTGAACCAGATCGCATCGACAAGGCCTTCGACAGCCGAATCCATGTCGGCGTCGTCAAATACGATGTAGGGGCTTTTGCCGCCAAGTTCGAGAGAGAGGGCCTTGGCGCTCCCTGCGGTCGCTTCGCGGATTTTGCGCCCCACTTCGGTGGAGCCGGTGAAAGCGATTTTGTCGACCTCGGCATTCACGAGTGCCGCGCCGGTTTCGCCGTCGCCGGTGACGATGTTGACGACCCCCGGGGGCACGCCTGCTTCTGTGCAGATCTCGGCGAAGATCATCGCCGTCATGGGCGTATATTCTGCCGGTTTCAGCACGACCGTATTGCCCATGGCCAGCGCGGGCGCGATCTTCCAGGCGAGCATCAAGAGCGGGAAGTTCCAGGGGATGATCTGCCCGCAAACGCCCAGCGCCTCGCGGTCCGGCAGTTCGGATTTCATCAACTGGGCGAAGCCTGCGTGATGGTAGAAATGCCGGATGGCAAGGGGGACGTCGATGTCACGGCTTTCGCGGATGGGTTTGCCATTGTCGAGGCTTTCCATGACCGCCAGCAGGCGCGCATGCTTTTGCATCAGCCGGGCGATGGCATAAAGGACGCGCGCGCGTTTGTGGCCGGACTTGGCCCAGGCGGGTTGCGCCTTGCGGGCGGCGGCGACCGCTGTGTCGATTTCCTCGGCCGTGCCTTTGGCGACACCTGCCAGCTTTTCGCCAGTGGCCGGGTTGTTTGTGGGGAAATCATCGCGGATCGGCCCCCATTTGCCGCCGATATAATGACCAGCATTGCCGCCGCGATCGGCAATCCATTGCAGTGCCTCAGCAGCGCTTTCGGGGGCGGGGCCGTAATCCATCTTGTCAAAGATTTCTTTGATGGTCATGAATAGTCCTTACGTGCCGAAAAGCCCCAAGTTTGGTCCGGCGATAATAATCCAGAAGAGTGCAGCTAAGATCGCGAGCGCGAAGGTAAGCCACGCGCGTGCCGCTTTGTCGACCGCATTAGCATAGGGGTGTAAACGAGACGGCATCGTGGCCCTTTCGGTGGGGCGACGATACTGATGGCGAAATGCTTTGAGGTCTTCAGCATTAAGTTTCTTTTCTTCGGCTTTGACGCGTCGGGCTGCCGGGAAGGCGATGAAAGCCATTAGAATTCCGATGACAGCAAGTAAGAGGAATGCGGGAGAGGTGATGCTCATATTCATCCTATCGCGTGCCGCCACGATGCCGAATAGGCGCCGCTGACGTGGTGTTCGAGTTGCCGTTCGATGTCGCCCAAGAGGCTGGAGGCGCCGAAGCGGAAGAGGTCGGGTTGCAGCCAGCGGTCCCCAAGTTCGTCCTTGATCATCGCCAGATAGACCAGCGCGTCTTTGGCTTTGCTGATCCCGCCTGCGGGTTTGTAGCCGACTTTGATCCCTGTCCGTGCCTCATAATCCCGGATCGCGCGGATCATCGTGAGCGTGACGGGCAGTGTCGCGTTCACGGGTTCTTTGCCTGTCGAGGTCTTTATGAAATCCGCCCCGGCCATCATGCAAACAAGCGAGGCGCGGGCGACGTTGCGCAAGGTGCCCAGCTCGCCGGTGGCCAGGATCGCTTTGACATGCGCATCAGCGCAGGCGGCGCGCATTTCCTTCATCTCATCATAGAGCGCCTGCCAATTGCCGGTCAGCACATGGCGGCGGCTGATGACGATGTCGATTTCCTCGGCCCCGGCGGCGACGCTTTCCTTGATTTCGGCGATGCGCAGATGAAATGGCGACAGACCGGCGGGGAAGCCGGTCGAGACGGCGGCGACCGGAATGCCTGAACCCGCCAGCGCGTCAACCGCCGTTTCCACCATATCGTGGTAGACGCAGATGGCTCCGGTAGTCAGCCCCTCCATCCCCAATTTTTCAAGAATATCGGCTCGCACGGGCTGGCGCGCTTTGGCGCAAAGCCTGCGGACGCGCCCCGGGCTGTCGTCACCTGAAAGCGTTGTCAGGTCCATCAGACTGATCGCCTTGCACAGCCACGCGGCTTGATAATCCTTCTTCACGCTACGCCGTCCGGGTAAAGTCTTGGCCCGCCGTTCGATGGCCGAGGTGTTGACCTGGACAGCCATCACCCAATCAAGGTCGAGCGCGGTACCGTCATTGCGATGGTGCTGCACTAGCGGCAGATGCGACGCGGTGGTTATCGGGGTGGCAGTCGTTTGCAAGGTTGCCTCCTGCGGTGCCTTATCAGCGTGTCATGACCGTGCGGTATTGGCAAGTTTTGACCAAGTGGTCAAACCTGTTCATGGCTGGATCACACCGCGCTGGTACTTTTGCCGGTACTGCAATGGGGTCAGGCCATGCGCCTGTCGGAATAATTTGTGAAAATGGGACATGTTGGGGATGCCGCACTCCTCCGCGATCTGGCTGACGGCGCTGCTGTCAGTTGTCAGCATGCGAGCAGCAAATTCCATTCGGATCTGATTGACATAGTCAGATGGGGTGACGCCAAAATACCGACGCATCGTTCGGCTGACATGTGGATGCGCCTTGCCCGTTAATGCGACCAGCCCGCCGGACCCGGCGCGAAAAACGGAAGGATCCTTGGCGGCACGGCAGGCGCTGCTTAACCAACTTGGGGTATCAGAAGGTAAGTCATTGGCTTTCAAATCGGCACAAAGCGGCAGAATGAACGCTTCGGCGGCTAGTCTATCGCAATGACTTTGTTCCAATTGAACGGCCGCATGGTTCATTGCAGCCAGCTGGCGGATATCGCGGTGCGTTTTCACGGGGCCGTCACCGGACCAAAAGAGCCAATCATTTAGGCTTGGATGGCGTTCGACAATTGCCCCGATTGTGTCAGGATGAATAGAAATCGACACAACCAGAGCATCTGCACCACGTCCCTGCAGAGCATGTGCATGGCCGGGCTGCAGAAATATGGTGTCGCCTTCGATCAGTGTTTCAATACCGTCCGGTTGATGGTGTCTAACCTTGCCATTCTGAACCCAGAAGAGCTCAAAAAAGTCATGGTCATGCAATGTCTTGGGGCGGGCTGCGGACAGCATCGCCCGGGTCAGATGAATTTGCGCACCATTTTGCAAAATCTCAGTATGAAGAAGTGTTTTCACCATAGATCAAATGTACACATATTATCGTCTAATTTGATAGCAATTTATCTATAAGACAAAACAACACCAAAGCCGACACATACGATTGCGGCCAGGCGTGTTGCGCTGATGTCCCGGGTTGCGAGCCCAAGCAAGCCCGCGGAGTCGATCAGCAGTGCTGCTATCATTTGTCCCAAGATCATTGCGGCAAACATGGTCATTGCGCCCAACGCCGTCACCGACCAAATGGCTGCAAGAACCCAAATGGCACCCAAAGCGCCACCGATCAAAGCCCACCACGGGATTTGCGTCAGTTGAGTCAAAGATAAACTGCTATCACGCATCATGGCGACACCGGCAAGCAAAACAAATCCAACGCCGAATGAAAGCGCTGCTGCCCAGACCGGATCACCAATGCTGCGTGCAAGAGCTGCGTTAATTGGAGCTTGAAACGCCAGGGCGGCGCCAATTGCGACGACCAAACCCGTCGCCGAGATCATGAAGATGTTCATTTGAAATTCCTCGATAAATGCCTGGTAACTTGTGACTTGCACAGTTTTTGAGCAATGCAGGTATTCCAGACCTCTTGCGCGTCGTGGTAAGGCCGCCCTACTGGCAATGAGGGATGTCCATGACATTTGACCGTACGATCAAGATAGCGCCGTCCATCCTATCGGCAGATTTTGCGAATTTCGGGGCCGAATGTCAGGCCATCGAGGCGCAGGGGGCCGATTGGGTGCATGTAGATGTGATGGATGGGCATTTCGTTCCGAACATCACTTTCGGGCCTGCCACCTGTGCAGCAATACGTCCCCATATCAAAACAGTCATGGACGTGCATTTGATGATTGCGCCAGTGGATCCCTACATCGAGGCGTTCGCGAAGGCTGGGGCCGACATCATAACCGCCCATGTGGAGGCCGGCCTCCATATCCACCGGACACTCCAAGCAATTCGCGGAGCCGGGGCAAAGGCAGGTGTCGCACTCAACCCCGGGACGCCTGCGTCGGCAGTTGCGCCATTGCTGGATCTGGTCGATCTGGTTTGCGTAATGACAGTCAATCCCGGTTTCGGCGGGCAGCGATTTCTTGATATGTCCGACAAAGTGCGCAGCTTACGCAGTATGATCGGTGACAGGGCGATCCATATCGAAATTGATGGCGGCGTCGATCCTTCGACTGCGCCGGTGGTGGCAGCGGCAGGTGCGGATGTGCTGGTCGCTGGATCTGCAGTGTTTCGTGGTGGGTCAGTAAGCGATCCTGCGCCTTACGGTGACAATATCCGGGCGATCCGTACCGCGGCGCAAAGCTAGAACAGCGTCTGCACAAGTTCTGCACAATTGATCCGATGTTTGTGCAGAGAACGGTCTTAGCTACGATGCCCAGAGGGACCGGGAAGGACAACATAGTATGCAAGCAGACCGTAAAAGCATGGCTCAGTTCAAAGCAGGTGCGACCAACTTTAGGGCGGCGGCAAGATGAGCGGTCAGATCCTGATTGCAGATGATGATGTGCAGATCCGTGATGTTGTTCGGATCGCTTTGGGGCAGGCTGGGTTTACCGTGGCCGAAGCGTCCGACGGGCAACAAGCCTTGGAGTTGGCTCAAAGTCTGAGCCCGGATCTGGTGGTGTTGGACATTGGAATGCCCGAGAAAGATGGGCTGGACGTTTGCCGCGAATTGCGAAAATCCTCCCAAGTGCCTGTCTTGTTTCTGACCGCCCAAGCGGATGAGGTTGATCGGATCATAGGCCTTGAAATTGGGGCGGATGATTACGTTGCGAAGCCATTCTCCCCGCGCGAATTGGTGGCGCGTGTCAAAGCGATTTTGAAACGGTCAAACGGGGCGCCTGCGCCGCAACCGGTCTTGCGGCGGGGGGTGTTGAGCGTCGATCCGGAACGTCACCTATGTCATATTGGGGACACTCCGGTCACCCTGACCGCGCGCGAGATGGATCTGCTTGAGCGATTGATGACCAGACCGGATATCGTGCTGTCGCGCCCACAACTCGTGGATGCGATTTATGGTACCAATGTCCATGTGAGCGACCGGACCATGGACAGCCATTTGCGCAATTTGCGGGCCAAACTGACCAGCGCTGGATGTGCGGACGCGATTGAAACGGTGCATGGGATCAGTATTCGGATGGGCGCATGTCGGCCCGTGTGATCCGAAAATGGCGACCGCCACTGGCCTTTGTTTTGGGAGGCACGCTCGCTGCGGTGTTCTTCCTGCCAATTGTCGGGATCGCCTACTTTCGTGTGGCTGGCGGTGTGCTGGGCTGGGCCGAGACATCCTGGATGATCGCTGTGATGGCTTTTGTGGCAACCGGCACGCTTTGGTTTTTGTTATGGCGGTTGGTCCTGCGGCCCGTTCAGGCGCTGACAGCCTTCGCCCAAAGTGAAGTGGACGGTGCCCCGCCCGTTCACGTGGGCACGCCAGAGTTTTCGCAACTCACCCAATCGGTGATAGAGATGACATCACGTCTGCGGGCACGTGAGGCGGTGCTCAGGTCTTATGCCGATCATGTGACGCACGAACTGAAATCACCGCTCAGCGCGATTGGCGGTGCGGCAGAGCTTTTGTCCGATCCGAGCCTGCCGGTTGATGATAGGAAAAGGTTGGTGGCGAATATAGAGGCGGCGACTTCACGAATGGCCGGTCTTCTAGACGATCAGCGCAGCTTTGCGCGCGCGCATGAACCGATGCCGGACGGGTCGTGCCTGTTGTCTGATGTTGCACCTGGGCGCGCCAATGTAATCACTGATGGGCAGATACCATTAAATTCCGAGGTGGTGACGCTTGTGCTGGGACATCTTTTGGACAACGCCTTTGCGCATGGGGCCACGCAGGTCCATGTCGACTTGCAGGAGGACCGATTGTTCTTGTCGGACAATGGACCGGGCGTGTCCCAAGGCAATCGCAACCGCATTTTTGATCCGTTTTTCACGACGAACCGCGATGGGGGTGGGACGGGTATGGGGCTTGCCATTGTCCGTCAGATGCTTAGCGCTCATGGGGCGACGATTGCGTTGCGCGACGGGCCGGGGGCGGTGTTTGAGATTGGATTTGATTGACCGGGTTAGCCCTTTACAGCGCCGTCACTAAGGCCTGACACCAAATTCCGTTGAGCGATCAAAAACAAAAGCGACGCCTGTGGGTCTTTCACCGGAAGCCAAGGCTGCCCAGTTGAAAACCCCGCATTTAGTTGTTCTCGTTCCCAGACCATTGGTGTCCGACACCCATCCCGGCCTTTAATTGCCGGCCAATACCGTAAAGCTGGCGGGTCTGTTAGCTCTTCGTAGGTCAGTTCTGTGTCTGTCTGGCCCAGTTCTTCGCCTTGATAGAGCCCGATTGTTCCTTCGAAGGACATCAGCATCGCGCAGGCCAGCCGTGCCATGTGCCCTTCGCTGACTGCGTGATCTGCCCAAAGACTGACATGGCGCGGCGCATCATGGTTGCTAAAGGACCATTTGGGATGTCCATCGGGCGCGTCTTGCTGGAACCCTTCGATGCAAGTGCGAAAGTGATTTGCCGTAAAGTCGGGGCTGAGCATGGCAAAACTATAGGCCATGTGCAGGCGATTTGTTCCGGCGGTGCATTCGCCCATGATCTGGATCGATCGGCGGCCCATCTCGCCCACTTCGCCGACCATCATAATATCATCATACTGGTCGGTCAGAGCGCGGAGCCGTTCAAGAAATCCAAGATTTTCGGGCCGCGTCTTGTTGTAGATATTGTCTTGCATGCCATAAAGATCAGTGGCCATCACTTGGGGCCGCGTCCGAGCAGGCGGGTTAAAGCGCAATTGCTGGTCATGATAATAGTAGTTCACGGTATCAAGCCGGAACCCATCAAGCCCCCGATCCAGCCAAAATTTGCAGGTTTCCAGGATGGCCTCGACAACGGCCGGATTGTGGAAATTAAGGTCTGGCTGAGCGGCTAGGAAGTTGTGCAGGTAATACTGGCCTCTTTGAGGATCAAATTCCCATGCTGGACCGCCGAAATGACTGTGCCAATTAGTGGGGGGCGATCCATCAACCAAGGGGTCAGCCCAAACATACCAATCAGCCCGTGAGTTTTCGCGGCAGATACGGGATTGCTGGAACCATGGGTGCTGGTCAGACGTGTGCGACAGAACCTGATCGGTAATGACTTTCAGCCCTAAGTCGTGCGCGCGAGCGATCAGTGCATCGAAGTCATCCAGAGTTCCAAACAATGGGTCAATGTCGGTATAATTCGACACATCATAGCCCATATCCTTTTGCGGTGACGTAAAGATCGGGGATAGCCAGATGCAATCCGCCCCAAGACCGGCAATATGGGGCAGTCGACGAATGATGCCTTTTAGATCGCCAACGCCATCGCCATTATCGTCCTGAAAAGATCGCGGATAGATCTGATAGATCACCGCCTCGCGCCACCATTCTCGCATGAACCTCTCCTTGATTCGGGTTGAGGGTAGCAAATCAATTCAAAATTCAAAACGTTTTAATTTAATATTTGACCTAGGAATAGGTGGATCATTCCTCTAGCGTCTAGAAAAACTGCAATCGCTTTGAGGAGGGCGTAGGTGGCAACGCTGAAAGATATTGGTGCCGAATTGGGGTTGTCGCCCGCCACAGTCAGTCGTGCGTTGAATGGCTTTCCAGAGGTCAATAAGGATACGGTCAACCGGGTGCGCGAAGCGGCTGAGCGTTTGGGATACCGCCCAAACAGGATTGCCCAGAGATTGGTCACAGGGCGGTCTGGTATGGTTGGGATGATCATCAAGATCCGTGCGGATATGAGCGCAGATCAGACATTTTTTGAGATGCTCACCGGGATGACCGCAGCCTTGGGTGCGCTGGATACGGATCTGGTTTTGGCTGTCGATCAGGATGATGACCCGGTGACCCCTTATCGCAAACTGCTGGAGCGGGACATACTGGATGGCTTCATCCTTAACGCACCTGTCCCAGGCGATGCGCGCGTGGCTTTTCTGCAGGAAAAGGGCATCCCTTTTGTCATGCATGGGCAAACCGCGCCGGTGGTCGATTATGCCTGCTATGGGATCGACAATGTCGCTGTGTCCGAAGATGCTGTGCGGCTACTGACA
Source organism: Pseudomonadota bacterium (assembly GCA_038526325.1). Taxonomy (GTDB): domain Bacteria; phylum Pseudomonadota; class Alphaproteobacteria; order Rhodobacterales; family Rhodobacteraceae; genus Yoonia. The sequence continues at coordinate 14,292 of JBCBGX010000032.1, forward strand.
TCACTTGGGCATAAGCGTATCGCGCTGATCAACGGTCAAGCGCGCTATGCCTTTGCCGCCGATCGTTTGCGCGGTTTTCAGATGGCTATGCAAAAAGAAGGGTTGCAAGTGCCCGATGAGTTCATGGCTGTGGACGCAGAAACAGAGATGGAAGGCTACACGCTGGCGCTTGATATGCTCGCCGGCCGGGGCGGTACCGCGCCAACAGCCTTTGTCTGTGCGTCAACGCTTGTGGCTGCGGGTGTGCTTAGGGCGGTAAAGGATCGCGGGCTTAAAGCGCCGCGTGACATATCCGTCGTGGCCCATGACGATGCCTTGCCCTTGATGCATGCCGTGAATTTCGAACCGGCACTAACCGTAACGCGCGCAGCACTGCGCGATGCCTGCGTGCCATTGGCGGAATTGCTGGTGGCCCATGTGAAAGGCGCGCCTGCCGAACAGCGGATAGAACGCGCAGAACTGATTGTCCGACAATCAACTGGGCCAGCCCCCACAAATGGAGATGCCCCATGGCACTAGATGCAAGCCAGCACCCAGCTCTTGAGACCCGTGGCTTGGGCAAATCCTATGGCGCAGTCGAGGTCTTGCGCGACATTAATGTTGAGATGGCGCAGGGCGAATTTCTGGTGCTTGTTGGGCCATCGGGCTGCGGTAAATCTACGTTGCTGAATTGCATTGCGGGGCTAGAGGAGATCACGTCCGGGTCACTTTTGATCAGCGGTCATGATGTCACGCAAGAGCCCCCCAAAGACCGTGATATCGCGATGGTGTTTCAGTCCTACGCGCTTTACCCGACGATGACCGTGGCTGAGAATATCGGCTTTGGGATGAGGATCCGCAAAGTGCCCAAGGCGCAAATGGAGGCCAAGATCCTGGATGTGGCAACCTTGTTGCAAATCGACCACTTGTTGGACCGCAACCCGTCACAGCTATCCGGCGGTCAGCGTCAGCGGGTCGCCATGGGCCGGGTGCTGTGCGCGACCCTAAATTGTTTCTGTTTGATGAGCCGCTGTCGAACCTCGATGCGAAGTTGCGGGTGGAAATGCGGGCCGAGATCAAAAACCTGCACAAGACCACAGGTGCCAGCATCGTCTATGTGACCCATGACCAGATTGAGGCGATGACGCTGGCCAGCCGGATCGTGGTGCTGAAAGGCGGCGACATTCAGCAGATCGGCACCCCGCAAGAGATCTATGACCGCCCCGCCAATACCTTTGTGGCCGATTTCATGGGATCCCCACCGATGAATATCATCCCCGCAAACGTTTCGGACGGGAAGCTGGTGATGGGCGATGTCTCGCTACCCGCACTGGACGGCCTGCCATCAGAGGTGCAAGTGGGCATCCGCCCCGAACATCTGGCGCTCGGCGGGTCAGATTTGCAGGTCACGCCAACGATGATCGAGAATACCGGCGCGGAGTGCTATCTGAACTTTGTCCTGAACGGCGTGACTGTCACCGCCCGTGTGCCGGGCCGGATGGATGAAGACAGCACAGATCGCGTTGGCTTGTCCGTTGCGCCTGGTGCGCTGAATTTTTTTGATGCCAGGACTGGGCTGCGGATCGAAATTATGGACGCGTGAGACAAGCCACTTGTGATCACGAGCCGGATCGCTCTATCAGAGCGTAGAAGCCTGCCCACTCATCTGGTTCTGGATTTTCGACTTGATAAACTCTCCAATCGTCTGGACTGAGGGACGTACTCCACCTCAGAAACTCCATCCAGTAGTCTTCGCCTGCTCCCATGCGCCATCCAATACTTCTGAATGGGATGTGAGGATGCGGAACCCAGGGAGGATCTAGTGGATAAGTATAGACTGGTTTATGGCGATCCACTCAGTCTCCCAAGTCCTTTGAAAGGTCTTTCGGGAATTCTTCACGTCGATGACGCCCGCTGTTTATAAAATCCACTAGGCGTGTCATGGCGTCATTCTCCTCTGGCTAGCCAACCTCCTTAGCACTTACGTGCTCTTACTTCGTTCAAGCTTATTGCGGCCCGTCAAGAGCCTCCGCGATACCATGCGATCAGCTTGGCCCGGTCTTCGTCGGACATGGCAACCGCATTTGGCGGCGGCATCGCGTGGCTGACACCCGCCTGCAGGTAGATTTGTCGGGCATGGCGCGTGATGTCGCTTTCGGTTTCCAGGAACACGCCCTTTGGCGCCCATTGCATATTGTTCCAGACCGGTTCACGGGCATGGCACATTGAACAGCGCCCGATGACGATGTCGTGGGCCTCCTCAAACCCTTCTGCACCGGCAAAGCGTTGTTCGTAAGGGGTCAGCGGGCGAGCCTCGGCCTCTTCATAGCTGCCATGGCCAGGTTGTGTGGATAACCAAGCTATCACGATGAACAGGATCACTGTGACCGCCCATGTCCAGGATGGCTTGCCTTTGCGCGCATGCATAGAGTTGAAATAATGCCGGATCGTGACGCCCATAAGGAACACAAGCGCCGCAATGATCCAGGCATGTTCTGTCCCGAAGGCCAGCGGATAGTGATTGGACAGCATCAGAAAGATGACCGGCAGCGTCAGGTAGTTGTTATGGGTCGACCGCAGCTTGGCGATTTTGCCGTATTTTGCGTCCGGCGTACGCCCGGCCTTGAGATCCGCCACCACAATCCGCTGGTTAGGCATGATGATGAAGAACACATTGGCTGTCATGATCGTCGCGGTGAAGGCGCCCAGGTGCAATAGGGCCGCCCGACCAGTGAAGATTTGGTTATAGCCCCAGGACATCACCACCAGCAGGATGAAAAGCAGCACCATTAGGGTCGTCGGCTGATCTCCCAAAGGCGATTTGCAAAGCTGATCGTAGATGACCCATCCCAGCCCAAGGGACGCGGCGGAAATCAGGATGCCCTGCCAAACCGCAAGATCGGCCTTGTTGGGGTCGATCAGATACAACTCAGCTCCAACCCAATAGACCACCGCAAGCAAAGCAAAGCCCGAAAGCCAGGTCCAATAGCTTTCCC
>JBCBGX010000033.1:0-17239 GCA_038526325.1 Pseudomonadota bacterium
AACGCTATTCATGACAGCCTGGGTGCGCCACGACTTTATAGCTGATCCCTAGTCTAATCCCAAATACGAAAAGGGTGGCCGTCCAACCAAAAAGAACAGGCGCGATATGGGATTAGACTAGGGATCAGCTATAAAGTCGTGGCGCACCCAGGCTGTCATGAATAGCGTTAGCCGTCTGGGGCTGTAATCCAAGAGCATCAGCCAGCTCGTGCAGATATTGGGCCTCGGCCTGGTTGTCGGGCGTAATGGCATTGACTGACATCGTATAGACTTGGGTTTCCAGACCCTTTGGTGTGTCAGCTGCCAATTGCGCCGCACTGACAGGCTCATTCAGGATTTGTTGCAGAACCTCCATATCACCTGGATCGCCCTCACGGACGAGTTCGATCAGCTTTTTCTTTTCACCCTCATCAAGGTCCCCATCGGCCCGTGCGGCCTGGGTCATTGCCCGCAGCATCAGTTTGGCCACATCGTCTTCGTTGGGTTCCTGCGCTGGGTTGTCTTGGTTCAAAAGCGCTTCCAGGCCGCCCCCTGCAGCACCACCCCGGGCCCCGGCAAGACCACCCAAAAGCGCGCCAAGCCCGCCCAGACCGCCCGCCGCGGCAGCACTACTACCGCCGGAAAGTTGACCCAGCATACCACCCAGGCCACCGCCGCTTGCTGCGCCGCCAGATAACTGACCCAAAAGCCCGCCAAGACCGCCAGAGCTGCTGGCTTGTTGTGCTGATCCACCGCCCGTAAGCCCGCCAAGCATTTCGCCCAAGCCACCGTTCTTTTGGATGGCGTCCATTCCTTTGGCCATAGCAAAGCCCATGGCCATTTTTGTGACCGTGTTCATAAGTGACATCTCTTTCCCCCCATGGTGTCGTGAAACCTTTGTTGTTCCGGTGTCCTCGCGATGATGCGCCTGAGGAGAGCAACAGTCCAGCCTTGCATGCATAACCTTACGTTAACAGGACAAAGGGCAAAGGACGTCGCAGTTGCGTCAGCCCATGCCTTTCCACCTTGAACGTCGGTTGCGTCTGGCATAGCTAACGGGCGTGACCTAGCCGGATGTTTCTATGACCTATATCGTCAACGACAACTGTATCGCCTGCAAATACACTGATTGTGTGGAGGTGTGCCCTGTAGACTGCTTTTACGAGGGTGAAAACATGCTGGTGATCCATCCCGACGAGTGCATTGATTGCGGCGTGTGTGAGCCGGAGTGCCCGGCCGATGCAATCCGCCCGGATACCGAGCCTGACATGGAAAAATGGGTCGAGTTCAATCGGAAGTATTCGGAAATGTGGCCGGTGATCATAACAAAGAAAGACCCTTTGCCAACGGCAGAAGAAATGGATGGCAAAGAAGGTAAGATGGAGCTGTTTTCCGAGGCCGCGGGTGAGGGTGGCTGATTCTGCTGATTATCTTGCCCAAACCCCATTTTGATCAGTGAACTTACCGGTTGAACGCAGTACTTTCGAACGTGACGGTTTTATGATATACTGCCGCCAATGACGCGAACGAGTTAATAGAAATGACCGATCGACATGCCCGACGGCGACACGTGTTGCCGGCGGTCTTTTTTGTGTCGTTTGGTGGTCCAAAGTGACATGAAAGGACACCTATGAGTAAGAAGAAAAGTGAATTCAGCCCCGAGCAGTTCGTCGTCTATCCTGCACATGGGGTGGGCAAGATCATATCGGTTGAAACCCAGGAAGTTGCTGGTTTTGAGCTGGAATTGTTTGTCATTGCCTTCGAAAAGGACAAGATGACGCTGCGTGTGCCAACACACAAGGCTGCCGAGGTTGGGATGCGGGCTTTGGCCACACCCGATGTTGTGTCGCACGCAATGAAGACGCTTCGTGGCAAGGCCAAAGTCAAAAAGGCAATGTGGTCCCGACGGGCGCAGGAATACGAGCAAAAGATCAACTCTGGCGATCTGATCGCCATCGCGGAAGTTGTGCGCGATTTGCACCGTCAGGACGATCAGCGCGAGCAAAGCTACTCCGAGCGACAGCTTTACGAAGCCGCCTTAGAACGCTTGACGCGTGAAATAGCGGCTGTTGCTGGAAATGACGAGACAGCTGCCGCAGCCGAAATCGACAGCGTGTTGATTGGACGCGCTGCATAAAGATGCGGATAACGCAGTTACAAAGCCGTCCCTTAGCCAAGTGAGGGACGGCTTATTTGCGCTGACCATTTGCTTTTTCCCCTTTGGTATGCGCGGATGGGTCGACTATATTGGACACCAATCAAACCTGGTCATTGTATGAGTTGGACCCATGGCAATAGGTGAAGCTGGATCAATCACACGCGGCGGTTTCGGGGATACCGAGGTCGTCCGCATCGATTTTGAAGAGCCTCTAGAAAACGCGGTCGTGCATCTGACCAGCACGAACGCTGGCGGGAACGAGTTTTCGTTGCGTATTGTCGAAATCGACGAAACCGGCTTCAGCTTTATCGTTGAAGAATGGGAAGACGAAGACGGTCCGCATCCGGCAGGTGAAAGAATAAACTGGTTGGCCATTGAAGAAGGCGTGCACACGCTCGCCGATGGTCGGGTGATCGAGGCAGGCTTTACCACGGCCGGAACAACGCCAAGTTCCGTCGCCCTGAACGGTGATTTCACCGACCCGCCTGCGGTGCTGACCAACGCGGTTGTTCCTGTTGTCCCGGGTGATCCGATCCCGGATGTGGTGGACAGTGACCCACTGAACATCACGGCGGATGGGTTCGATGTTCAAATTCAGGAAGGGTCGCTTGCTGACGGTGTGAACACTGGCGAGACCGTGGGTTACATCGCTATAGGTGTCGGCGGCGACGGGACATCCGGCTTTACCACCGTCCAGGACGGGTTGAATTCCGGGAACACAGTGTTCGACCTTGGTGGCACGCTGAGCAATGGGGTGGTCTTGGCTGAAACGCAGACCATCAACGAAACCGATGCTGGTAATGTCGTTCTTAACGACATTCCTGCGGCGAACGGCTCAACAGGCGACATCAATCTGCGATTCGATGAAGAGACCGGAGACGGGGAGGCTGCCCATGGCAACGAAACCGTTGCGATCGTTGGGTTTGAGGATGGGCTGATCCTGTGTCTGACGACAGGCACGTTGGTTGAAACCACGGACGGTCCTCGCCTGATAGAGGAATTGCACGAAGGCGACACTTTGCTTTCGATTGATGGCAGCGACCCGCGACTTTTGCGCGTCTACAGTCGCGTGGTTGATGCCGAAGAGATGGAGGCAAATCCAAAGCTTTATCCGGTTCGCATTGTCGCGGGGGCGCTGGGTGCAGGCCTGCCCAAACGGGACCTGTTGGTGTCCCGGCAGCATCGCATTCTGGTCAATTCGCCGATTGCAGAGCGCATGTTTGGTCAGCCCGAGGTCCTTGTGGCCGCCATTCGTCTGACCGCACTACCTGGCATCTACGTGGACACTTCTGTTGGCGAGGTGGAATATGTGCATCTAATGCTGGATGCCCACCATGTCATATATGCCGAGGGTGCCCCGACAGAGAGCCTTTTTCCAGGGGCTGAGGCCTGCAAAGCGCTGCCTCATGCCGCACTAAAAGAATTGTCTTTGCTCTTTCCAGACCTCGTTGATCCAGAACGATCCCCTGAAAGTGCGCGTCCGATTCCGTCTGGCGCTCATCAAAAGCAACTTGTCGCGCGCCACGTTAAGAATGGTAAACCATTGCTCGGCAATGGGATGGATCACAAAGCGCGCCACCCAATGTCAGATCGGTAGAATCCATCCTCCCAATCTATACCTTGCGCCATGGCGTAAGCTTTTTCATGCGCTTCGCCAAGCGTGGAGCCCCTTGCGGTAACGTTCAGCACACGACCACCGGTTGCGGTAATCTGACCGTCCTTCTTTGTGGTTCCTGCATGAAACACCATATGAAAGCTGTCCTGCGGTTGGCTGTCCAGCCCGTGGATCACTGTGCCTTTCTGATAGGCGCCCGGATATCCTTTGGCAGCCATGACAATCGTCAAAGAGTGATCATCGGCCCAATTCACACGGATGTCATCAAGCCGTTCTTCCGCACAGGCTTGCAACAGGTCTAGCACCTGACCGCCCAACCGCATCATCAGGCACTGACATTCAGGATCTCCGAAGCGGACATTGTATTCAACCAGCCGCGGCTGGCCGTCCTTGATCATCAGCCCGCAGAACAGCACCCCCTGAAAAGGTGTGCCGCGTTTGCGCATTTCATCCATTGTGGGTTGCACAATTTCGGTCAGGGCCTTTTGCGTAATTGCATCACTCATCACCGGAGCGGGAGAATACGCGCCCATGCCGCCTGTGTTGGGTCCTTGATCACCGTCAAAGGCCCGCTTGTGATCTTGGGCGGTACCAATGGGCAATATGGTTTTCCCATCGCAAAGCACAAAGAATGATGCCTCCTCGCCCTCCATGAATTCTTCGATGACGACCTCGGCCCCGGCCTCACCAAAGGTGCCGTCGAACATGTTGTCGATGGCGGCCAGTGCTTCGGCCTCGGTCATGGCCACAATGACGCCCTTTCCCGCTGCCAAGCCGTCAGCCTTGACCACAATCGGCGCGCCCTGATCGCGGATATAAGCACGGGCGGCATCTGCATCGGTAAAATGGGCATAGGCGGCAGTCGGTGCGTCTGCAGCGGCGCAAATCGCCTTGGTAAAGGACTTGGAAGCCTCTAGCTTGGCAGCTGCTTCACTTGGACCAAAGACCAAAAGCCCGGCGCTGCGCAAACGGTCTGCCACGCCGACAGCCAGCGGTGCTTCTGGCCCTATGATAATGAAATCTATGGCGTTTTCTTCGGCAAAGACCGCGACGGCCCCGCCGTCAAGGATGTTGATATTTGCGCATTCGGCGATGGCCGCAATCCCGGCATTGCCGGGCGCAACGATCAGCCTATCGCATTTTGGGTTTTGCTTGACCGCCCAGGCCAAGGCGTGTTCGCGTCCGCCGCTTCCAAGGATCAAGATATTCATAGTGTTGCCCAGATTTGCGTTATGCGTTGCGCATAGACGATGGCGGGAAGGGGAACAACCGTGCGGGATGAAAACCTTTGGCGACAGATTACGGCGCATCCGTTCAATACCAAGGTCAACGTGCAAAAATTTGCCACATTACTGCCCACGATTAACCATGCACCCTTGCAACGTTCTAAGTTAAGGTAAGTGGCGGAATGAGTGAGCTCACGGGATGAAACGGACAAAGCGGGACAGGCGTCTGTGGCACCGGCTGGAAGGGTACAGCTTCCATGAACGTCCGTTGACGCGGTCACTGGTGGATCGACTGCAAGAAGAAACGGGCCATTCGATTGATGTCTGTTACACGCTTGTCGAGGAATACCGCCGGTACATGTATCTTGTTAGCAGCACGGGTGAAACTTTAGCGCCATCCCCAATTGTCGATCTTGTCTGGCAACTTCACGTTCAGGATGAGCGGGCCTATTTCGAGGATTTCTGCCCCCGTATCATCGGGCGTACTATTCACCACAATCCCGGGCCCGAGCGTTTTGATGAGGACCCGGCCTATGAACGCACACTAGATTACTATGCGCAGGAATTTGGTCGGCCAAATGTACAATATTGGCCTGATCCTGACGTGTCCGCAGTGACGTTTTCAAAGGCTATGATGTGGATTGTCGGGATTGCGGCCTTTGCTCTGTCTTTCCTCACAGGCTCGATTTTGTTTGCGATTTTCGGTGCATTTGTTATCGGGAGTGGGCTTTTCCTGCGGTGGAAATTCTCGTCACTTCCGCTGCACAACCTGAAAGTCGAGGCAGAGTGATTGAACGACCTTTTTGAGGATGGCCCCGCTGACAATACGCCGGAATTCTCAGTTGCCGAAATTTCAGGCGCGGTAAAAAAGGCCATTGAAGGTGGTTTTTCGCATGTACGTGTGCGCGGAGAAGTGGGGCGCGTGTCGCGCCCGGCATCGGGCCATCTTTATCTTGATCTGAAGGACGACCGGGCTGTTTTGGCCGGTGTGATTTGGAAAGGTCGCGCGCAGGTCTTGGCCCATCGTCCTGAGGAAGGGATGGAAGTTGTCGCGACCGGTAAGCTGACGACGTTCCCCGGACAGTCCAAGTACCAGATGGTGATCGAGGATATCGCGCCCGCCGGGGCCGGTGCCCTGATGGCGATGCTGGAAAAGCGCAAGGCGCAATTGGCGGCAGAGGGGTTGTTTGCACCGGAGCTTAAGAAGGGCATTCCCTATCTGCCAGAGATCATCGGTGTTGTGACATCGCCTTCGGGTGCTGTGATCCGCGATATTCTGCACCGGTTGCGGGACAGGTTCCCGCGAAAGGTGCTCGTTTGGCCCGTCGCTGTGCAGGGGCAGAAATGCGCGCCTGAGGTGGCCGCAGCTATCGAAGGGTTCAATCAGTTAACGCCGGGTGGCGCGTTGCCTCGGCCCGACCTGCTAATCGTGGCGCGGGGCGGCGGATCGCTGGAGGATCTTTGGGGGTTTAATGAAGAGGTTGTGGCGCGGGCAGCCGCAGCCTCAGAGATCCCTCTGATCTCTGCTGTGGGGCATGAGACGGATACGACCCTGATCGATTATGTTTCGGATCGTCGTGCGCCGACGCCCACAGCAGCCGCAGAGCTTGCCGTGCCCGTTCGGATGGAGCTTTTGGCCTGGGCCGAAGGGCAGGGCGCGCGGTTAAGCCGTGCGGTGTCGACCGGGATTGGGCAACGCCAGCAGCGGGTGCGCGACCTGGGCCGCGCCCTGCCGCAGGCCGAGGCTTTGGTCGAAGTACCGCGTCAGAGGTTGGATTTTCTGGGCGAACGGTTGCCAAATGCGCTGCGCCAGGCAGCGGTAAAGAAGCGGTTGAAACTGTCAGAGGCGTCTATGCGGCCAGCTGTTTTGGCGCGGCGGATCTCGGAAGATCGGCGACGCTTGAACAGTTTGTCTGACCGGCTTTCCCCGGCATTGCAGCGCCGTGCGCGTGACGCCGCGCACGCGTTGGACCAGACAAGCCGTGGATTGCGTGCCGATGTCTTACAGGCGCGTCTTGACCGCGGGGTGGAGCGTCTTGGCGTTGTTTTGCAACGATTGTCGGAACGCGCGTCGCGACAACAAACGGAGCGGGTCGCACGGCTTGAAGCGTTGGACCGTTTGCGCGAGACCTTGGGTTATGTTGAAACGCTGCGGCGCGGTTATGCTGTCGTGCGCGGTGATGGTGCGGTTGTGACGGATGTTGAAGCCGCGAAAACAGCGGGTGAACTGGAGATTGAGTTCGCCGATGGTCGGGTGTCGGTGCACGCCGACCCGCAGGGCCGGCTACTCTGACTCGTCTCGCACGGCCCAGAGCAGGTTTAAAACAGTGAAATCAGGGTCGCCACCGTCCCGAAGGTGCCAGGCGTTCGACAGGGCCGCATGGGCACACGCCCAATCCAGCACGGTTGCTTTGTGAGAGTCGAAAGCTTGTGCCGCGATATCCGCTAACCTGTTAATACGCGTCCGATCTTGAACGATCTGCGGTGTGTCGACGGGGTTTAGAAACGCATTTGCCAGCTCATAGGCACGGTCCCCCACGATTCCCTTTGCGTCAAAGGCAAGATCACCACGTGCGCTGGATTTGATATTGTCGTGATGCAGGTCGCCGTGGAGCGGGCGTAGGTCAGTCTGCGCCTCCAGCAGAGTTTCGGCCATCGACAGGGACCGGCACATATTGTGCCGGCTCAGTTCGGCCAGATCCGGGGGCAACTGAGCCTCGCGCAAGGCGCGAAACCAATCCGTCAGCAAAGGCATGTCGGGTGTCGGGGGCGCTGGTGCGTTGTGCAACAGACGGGCTGTGGCGACGAGCCGGTGATCGGCAGCCTCAACATCACCTCCGCGCGCCACGTCGCCCAAAGATGGCCCAGCAAGCCATTCGACCAGAGCGCTGCCCTTGTGTCGGGCATAAAACCGTGCTGCACCGGTGCCATTGATCGATTTGAGCCATGAAAAGCCCGGGCCTTCACCCGGCATGCCGGGATCGGCATAGCATTTCAGCGCAGCTTGGCTGCCATCGGCACGGGTCACTTTCCAGATAGTCGCAAGGGCAGTTTTGGTCACGAAGTTGGGATTATGGACACCAAATGCGCACAAAACGTCGCTGGCAGGCCCGTTATGAGGAAAGGTCATTGCAGATCAGCGGGTCGTCTCGGTCGGGGCGTTCGTAAATGACCGTTGCAGGTGGACGGGTGGTGTAGATGCCACGGATTCCATCCGGTTCCAGATAAATCGTCCAGCATTTGGGAACCGGGTCGTGATCATACCGAAAGCAAATATCGCCTTTGCTTTCAAACCAGACGCCATACTGGCAGGTGCCATCAAAGGCCGACCACATCACGCGGCGCCCAGGCAGATAGCGTTCAACGCCATAGGTTGGGTTGGTGTCGGTCCTAAAGGTGATCGTGCGGTCGCTCACATGAGCGTCAAACTGGGCTGCATTTGCAGGTTTTTGCGCAACAGCGGGTGCGCCACAGGGTACCAGAGCAAGGGCCAGTAACCGGAAGAGGCCGCGTTTCATGATGTGAACCGGTTGCAGGCGAATAGATCATCGTCGTCGATCACCTGAACCCGATATGCCGTGCCGATCGCGTCCTCGAACACACCGAGCAGTTCGTCCCCGTTTACAAAAAAATGCCAGCATTTCTGGTCCGGGTCGTCATCATAAAGAAAGCAAATTTGCCGATCTGACGGAAACCAAGAACCGGTGCTGCACCGCCCGTCTATTGTGGTCCAGATGACGCGCCGGTTCGCAAGATAGCGTTCGGTCCCATATGGGTCGCTGCGCCCTACGCTGTAACCCAAAGTGCTGCCTTCGGCGAAGGCTTCAAATTCAGCGGCGGTCATCGCATCCTGTGCATGGGCAGCGCTTGTCAGAAGGCACAAAGCGAGTGGTCTAAACATGGCGCCACCGATCTACCTGCGGATCCATGATGCGTCGCCACAGCGGCGGGATCAGCGCGATACTGGCCATCAGTGGCAGTGGTTTCGGCAGCATTGGTGCGTCTTGCGGGATATCAAGCCCGGGATAGGCGCGTGCAGGATGTGCGTGATGGTCTGAATGACGGGTGGCGTTCAGCATCAATGCCGATGACATCCAGTGGGGGCTGTTCCAACTATGTGCGGCACTGACGGGTTCCGGCTTGCCGTTCTGCCTTGTGCTGCGTTCCAGGCCGTAATGTTGCACGTAATCCGACATGAGAAGCTGCATCTGGGCGTAAAGTGCAAGGGACACGTAAGCGATGGCGCCCCCCATAAAAACGGCCAGCGTAAGGCATAGGACAGCGCCACAAACATAGACCACATAGGGGTTGCGCCAAGCTGGCCGATTGATACGCGCAAGGCGCGCGGCCTCTGCGCGATAGCCGTGCAGGAACGACCCGATCCATGCTCGGGGAATGTAGCGATACAGGCTTTCACCCTTGCGGGATGTGTTGGGATCCTTGGGTGTGGCAACATGGGGGTGATGGACCAGCACATGCGCTGAAGCGTGATGCCCGAACAAAAGGGAGATGTAGACCCACATGCCAAGGCGATGCAGACCGCGCTGATTGCGATGGATCAATTCATGTGCGTTGGCATTGCTGACCTGACCAAAATACAGCCCGGCTGCAAAAAACAATCCGACCTTCTCCGGCATACCAAGCCATGACCCCGCCAAAGCCGCAACGCAAAGCGGCATGAGCGCAAGGTGCACGATGGCCAGCGTAACGTTTAGTCCTGTGCCAGAAGGAAAATCGCACTTTGGGCTGACCTGTGTGACCAGTCGGTCCAAGGCGCTGACCAAGGCCGTCAAGGCAAGCACGGCAAGTGCGATCCAGACACCACCAATGATCGCGCCAACCGCTATCAGAAAGGCGGGCAGGAGGGTCGCGATTGCGAATAAAGATACTGAGCGGCTCATGTTTCTTATAGTTAGCATCGGTTTCCGGATTGATAAGGGAAAATGAAGAATTCGAAACGCATTGGCGGCGTGACGTGTCGCTTTTGATTGGTTGATGCATGCCGGGCGCTGTATCTTGCGCCTGACATGCAGGGGAATGATGCGATGGCACTGGATAATCGCGAAGGCGTTTGGAAGTCAGGCAAAGGCAAAGGGCGCCATACACCCAAGGGACGACAATTAGAGGATGTCGCTTGGACCCAGGTGCAAGCGCTGCTTGGGGATCAGCCACGCAGGCGCGATTTGTTGATTGAGTTCCTGCATTTGATCCAGGACGCGTATGGGCATTTGTCGGCCGCGCATCTGCGGGCTTTGGCCGAGGAAATGCGCCTGTCCCAGGCTGAAGTTTATGAGGTTGCGACCTTTTACGCACATTTTGATGTGGTCAAGGAAGGCGAGGTGCCACCGCCTGCGTTGACGATCCGGGTATGCGATTCACTCTCGTGCGAATTGGCCGGCGCGGGGCAGTTGAAAGCGGCGCTGGAAGAGGGGTTGGACCCGGCAAAGGTGCGGGTCTTGCGGGCTCCTTGCATGGGGCGGTGTGACACTGCACCGGTGCTTGAGTTGGGGCACAATCATATTGACCATGCGACAGTGGATAAAGTTCGCGCCGCGATCACTGCTGGAGATACGCATGCGCATTTACCCGATTACGAGACGCTGAGCGCTTATCGGGCGGCGGGCGGCTATGCCTCCCTTGCCTCTCTGCGCGAGAGTGGCGATTGGGAGAAGGTGCAAGACCAGGTGTTGGCCTCGGGTTTGCGCGGCTTGGGCGGGGCCGGATTTCCATCGGGTAAGAAATGGGGCTTTGTACGGGCCAATCCCGGTCCCCGCTATCTGGCGGTAAACGGGGATGAAGGCGAGCCGGGCACGTTTAAGGACCGATATTACCTAGAGCGGACGCCGCATCTTTTTCTGGAAGGGATGCTGATCGCTGCTTGGGCGGTGCAGGCCGAGACCTGTTTTATCTACATGCGGGATGAATACCCGGCGGTGTTAGAGATATTGCGGCGCGAGATCGACGCGTTGGAGGAGGCGGGTTTCGCCACGCCGGGATATATCGTCCTGCGCCGCGGCGCGGGTGCTTATATCTGTGGTGAGGAATCCGCGATGATCGAAAGCATCGAGGGTAAACGTGGGATCCCACGCCACAGACCGCCTTTTGTCGCCCAGGTCGGCATCTTTGATCGTCCGACATTAGTTCATAACGTCGAAACATTGCTGTGGGTCGCGCGGGTCTGTCGCGAAGGGCCGGAGGTTTTGAACACGATAGAAAAGAACGGGCGCGTTGGTCTGCGCTCTTATTCCGTGTCAGGCCGCGTGGCCAAACCGGGAATGTATATGCTGCCTGCGGGATCGACGATTACGGATATCATCGAAGCGGCCGGTGGCATGGCACAAGGCCACGTGTTCAAAGCGTATCAGCCAGGTGGGCCGTCATCGGGCCTTTTGCCCGCCTCGATCAATGATGTGCCGCTGGACTTTGACACGTTGCAGCCTTTGGGTACGTTTATTGGCTCTGCGGCTGTGGTTGTGCTGTCTGATCAGGATCGCGCGCGGGACGCGGCCTTGAACATGTTGCGCTTTTTTGAGGATGAAAGCTGTGGCCAATGCACGCCATGCCGTGTCGGCTGCGAAAAGGCCGTCAAACTGATGCAAGCCGATACTTGGGACCAGCCGCTGTTAGAGGATTTATGTACCGCGATGGCCGATGCCTCCATTTGCGGGTTGGGGCAGGCCGCGCCAAACCCGATCAAGCTGGTGATGCAGCATTTCAGGGATGAAGTCTGAGACGTCTTTTCAATCGCACCGCCAGCCATTAGGTCATTTAGGAGAATGATTTAAGGCGGGCGCGGATGGCGTTTTTCAAGAAGCTGAAAGAACGGATGTTTCGGTCTTCATCGAAGATCGATGAGGGTCTGGATGCCATTGTCCAAGATGGTGGCGAGGAAGTTGAAATAGCTGAGGACGACGTCGAGGCCCCGCAACAAGTTCCGGACGAGGGTGCGTCAGAGGCTGTTGATGCCAGTGAAGGGTCAGCCGAAATAATTCCTGAGCCTGAGCCTGAGCCTGAGCCTGAGCCTGAGCCTGAGCCTGAGCCTGAGCCGGTCGTGATGCGGGATGAGACCGATGATCTTGCCGTCACCCCTGACAGCCTGCTGGATCTGCCGCAGACAACCGCTGAACCTGTCCAATTGAATGTTGATATAACAGCCCCTCTGTCAGAGGACATCGCGCCTGAGCCTGAAAAACCCGGCATCTTTGGCCGGATGTTTGGACGAGGAGAAGCCAAGACTGTTGTCCGCCGGACGCTGGATGACGATATGTTGGAGCAGTTGGAAGAGTTGCTGATCACTGCCGATATGGGCGTTGATACGGCGCTACGTGTCACAGCCAATATGGCCGAAGGTCGATTGGGCAAAAAGCTGTCCGTTCAGGAAATCAAGCAGTTGATGGCCAGTGAGGTTGCGCAAATCATGGAACCCGTGGCACGTCCCATGCCGCTTTATGCAAAACGACCGCAGGTTGTGCTGGTCGTGGGCGTTAATGGTGCCGGAAAGACAACGACGATCGGCAAACTGGCCAGCCAGTTCCGTGCAGCGGGCAAAAAGGTTGTCATCGCGGCGGGCGACACCTTTCGCGCGGCAGCGGTGGAACAATTGCAGGTCTGGGGTGAACGGGCCGGGGTGCCGGTTCTGACGGCGCCCGAATGCTCAGACCCAGCGAGCCTGGCGTTTGACGCAATGACCCAGGCGCAACAGGATGGTGCGGATCTATTGATGATCGATACAGCCGGTCGTTTGCAGAACCGCGCTGACCTGATGGAAGAGCTCGCCAAGATCGTCCGTGTTATTCGCAAGAAAGACCCCGATGCGCCGCAAAATACGCTTTTGGTGCTGGATGCGACGACAGGGCAGAATGCGCTGAACCAGGTCAAGGTTTTTCAAGAGCTTGCTGATGTGTCAGGGCTGGTGATGACCAAACTTGATGGCACAGCGAAAGGCGGGGTGCTGGTGGCACTGGCTGACAAGTTCGGACTGCCCATCCATGCTATCGGAGTAGGCGAGCAGATTGACGATTTGGCGCCTTTCGATCCGGAAGAGTTTGCAGCGGCGCTGGTCGGTTTGGACTAAAGCCTGGTGGGCGACTGGATTGTCTCAATCGCGGGAACGCCGGAGGGCGCGCGGCTGGCGACGGTCTTGGCTTTAGTGTCGGCTGTGGCGCATGCCGCGTTCGGAGCGCTTCAAAAGGGGCGCTACGATCCCTGGCTGACCCGCGGCGCGATTGATGCCTGGTTGGCTGTGTTTTCAGCGCCCATCGCGTTTTTTGTTGTGCCGTGGCCGAACTTGACAACGGCGTTGATCCTCCTGGGCGCCGTGATCGTGCATTTCTGTTACAAAGTGACTATGGCAATGGCTTACGAGCGGGCGGCCTATACGGTTGTCTATCCGGTTGTGCGTGGGACGGGTCCGGTGGTGACCGTGATCGCGGCATCGCTTTTTTTCGGGGAGCATTTCACGCTTGTTCAGTGGCTTGGTGTCGCTTGCTTGTCAGGCGGTATTTTCGTGCTGGCCTGGGTCAACCTAGCCGAAGATCAGATTGACCCAATTGCTTTGAAGACCGGCTTGATCTGGGCGCTTGCGGGGGGCGTTCTGGTCGCCATTTACACGACCTATGACGCCTTTGGCATTCGTCAGACGCCAAATCCGTTCACATTTCTCGCATGGTTTTTCTTTGTCACCTCTCTCGACTTTCCCGTTCTTGCGGTCCTGCGGTTAAAGCGCCGGCGGCCGTCATTTCCGCTGACGCCGCTGATCCAGCGCGGTTTTGCCGGTGCGCTGATTGCCTGGATCAGCTTTGGGGGCATCATGCTGGCGACGCGGTTGGACAAAGTGGGCGAAGCGGCGGTGTTGCGCGAAACGTCAAGTGTATTTGCCGCATTGATCGGTTGGCTCATCTTGGGGGAAAAGGTCGGACCGCAGCGCATGTTTCTGATGGCATTGGTTGCACTTGGCGCCGTCATTGTAGAAATGGGGGGCTGAAGGAGACATCAATGGCAGTGAAAAAGGTGAACCCAGTTTTAAAGCAGGTTCTTGAACTTGGCCCCACGGTCGTGTTTTTCCTGCTTTATCTCAGGATCAAGGATGACAGTTTTGTCATTGCAGGTACCGAATATACCGGTTTCATCATAGCGGCACTGGTTTTTGTGCCCATTCTTTTGGCGGCGATGGGGGTGCTCTGGCTTCTGACAGGCAAGCTTAGCCGGATGCAGATTTTCACGGCTTTCATGGTGATCTTCTTTGGCGGGCTTACGGCCTATTTCAACGATGAACGGTTTTTCAAAATGAAGACGAGCATCGTTTACGGGTGCATGGCGGTCCTTTTGGGGATCGGATTGGCACGAGGGCAAAGCTACTTGCAGTATGTGATGGAGGAATTCCTGCCGATGCAGCCCGAGGGGTGGATGATCTTCACGCGGCGCCTGACTTACCTATTTGCATGTTTGGCCGTTGCCAATGAAGTCATCTGGCGGACGCAAAGCACAGAGACATGGGTGAAACTTGAGACTTTTGCCTTTCCCGCGATACTTTTCGTATTTCTTTGGGTGCAGATTTTGGGTTTGCAAAAATACCTGATCGAAGAACCGGATACTGCAGGGAAACAGTAGCTGTCTCTGCTGGTGTTCCGTTCGTGACCGGCCGAGCGCGATCCTGTCGCTTTTTCTATGGCTCTGGAAGCGCTGATTATAGGGAGCGCCCTTACCCTTAGCGCATTTCGACCAGTCCGTGTGATGGCAGTTCAAAGCGCGCTTTGGCCCGACCATCGCGACGATACCGTAAGGTATCAACCTGATCATCCGTGATCTGTGGCCGAAAGGTGATACCGACGTAGCCGTTTGAGGCCCATTGCACAACAGCAGCGGCCCGACGGCCAAGGATTTCTATGTTAATCTTATCTCCCCGGCGCAGATCGCGAAGGCCCTTAATCCGGGCACCGGTATTGTTGACGTCTATGACATATCCTTTTTGCGGCCCAGTCGGGGTATGCAGTTTGGTCGGGTACTGCGTATGATAGCGATGTGGGCGATACTGCATGTCGATACTTTCACTCGTGCTTAACAAGTGAAGAGTTAGACCCGTACCGCTAATAATTCGTTACGACGGCTTTGAAAAAAGGACGCTTTGCGCCTGGCTGTCTTTGCGGAAATCCGCGCGCTTTTCTGCGGCCAGCGCGCGCCCACGTTGGACGCCTGGGCGTTCGCCCATCACGTCCAGCCAGCGCGCCATATGTGGTTTGTCGTCAAGCGTCTGTTGCTGGCCTTCCCATAATGAGGCCCACCCCCATATCGATATGTCTGCGATGGAAAAGAAGTCGCCGGCAACATATGCGTGATTTGCCAGTTGCCGATCAAGCACACCGTAAAGCCGGGCGGTCTCGTTGCGATAACGGTCTTTTGCGTAGGGTAAATCGTTGGGTGGGTCCATTGCAGGAGCGTATTTGAGAAAGTGGTGGGCTTGCCCGGCCATAGGACCCAGCCCGCCCATTTGCCACATCAGCCATTGGTCAACGCTGACCCTTTCACGCTCTGACTTGCCGTAAAACGTTCCTGTTTTGCGGGCAAGATATTGCAAGATAGCGCCTGACTCAAAAATGGAGATTGGTGAGCCATCCGGCCCTTCATGATCTACAATTGCAGGCATCCGGTTGTTGGGGGCGATCTTCAGAAAGTCTGGTTTGAACTGATCACCAGCCCCGATGTCGACCAAATGCAGTTCATAAGGCAATTCCATTTCTTCCAGCGCAATCGAGATCTTCCATCCGTTGGGCGTTGGCCAATAGAAAAGATCAATAGGGGTCGACATCGGAAACACCTCTTGGTTTTACCCTATTACGATGCCAGTTGCGCAAGAATGAGCAAGACCCAATACTCTACTTTATTTGGTTCATAGCGGAATGACCTTGTAGTCCCCGGGGTTTGACCGGCGCCGCCATTGCAAAGTAGTGTCTCATAAAGAAGCATACAGCGCATAAATTTCAGGCAGTACGATTTACGCTTTATTAATTCCTCCCGCTGACTTTGCGGCAGGGCTTGCATGGATCAATCCTGTCTGCAAGCAGGGTCGGGTATGTAGGACCTGAGTTATCTTGTTAGGTACCAACAGCTAGCTTTGATCTGATTTCGCGTGCGTGCGCCCTAACCTCGCACCGCGTCAGATCAGCTGGGCTGAGTGAATAGTTTAGATGTTGTAGACGAAGTTTTCGGCCCCGCCATGATGTCTTGCCGGTGTGGTCGCAAATCTTTGTCGCCGAACCCACATTTTGACACGCACCCGTTGATCTCGGTTTACGGACGCGTTTGCGCATCAGGTCTAGCGCCGCTGGTCGTTTGACAGCGTCATATGTGAGCATCGGAAATCTGGTCGTCCATCCGGCGTGCGCCTTGGTGTCGCTGATCGCGGATGTTCGATTGTGAAGTGTGGACACAAGCAAAATCGCCTGCTGCAAGCAGGTGCATGATGAGGATGAAATGAACCGTAAGACAACTATCGTGGCCTTTTTCTTTAGTGCTCTTTCAGCATTGATGATGATGCCGGCCCATGCTGACCTACATGCTGTCGCAGACCTGCAAGAAAATGCGGAGCAACGGATCAATTTTTCAGGAAAGTTGCGGATGTTATCGCAACGGATCCCCGCCGCAGCGTGCCACCTTAGCGAGGGTATTGATGTCGAAGGTTCGACGGAGCTTTTGGCTGCAGCGACGGCTGAATTTGAAAAAATACTCACAGCGCTTGAACTTGGTGATGCTGATCTGGACATTTATCAGCCAGAACGAAATGCGCGTACATTGGTCGATATTGGTACTCTTCGCAGTCGATGGGAGCCAATGAGGGTTGCCGCCGAGGCGGTCGTCAATAACCGTGCGACTGCCGAAGAAATGGACTATATTGCGCAAGAAAACCTAGCGGTGTTGGCTGCAGCGCAGCGGTTAGTGGAACAATTGGTGCGCCAATATTCAAATCCTAATGCAATGACTTTTGCGTCTTTGATGTTGATCGACATTTCAGGCCGACAGCGCATGCTCACCCAAAAAATGTCAAAGGAATCCTGTATGTTAGAGGCAGGTCATGACACAATGGAATTGCGGGAAGATCTCAAGACAACCATGCTTGTCTTCGACAACTCTCTAACAGCCCTTCGCGACGGGATGTTGGACGTTGGGATTTCGCCTCCTCCAACCCGACAGATCGCAACAGGATTGGATGGCGTGGCCAGCGATTGGCAAAATGTGCAGCCTTACCTTACCGATATCCTCGATGGG
>JBCBGX010000034.1:0-17215 GCA_038526325.1 Pseudomonadota bacterium
GCAATATTGTGGGGTGTTCCCCCGCAAAGGCCAGCGCCATATCTTCCCTGCTGACCCAAACCGCATCCTCGATTTCATTGGGGTCCAAATTCAGCTCCGTGCTCAGCGCTTGCCCCGCGCAGCCGAACATCAATGACGCCGGAAATGGCCAGGGCTGGCTTGCCAAATAGCTGACCTCCCCCACTTTCACCCCCACTTCCTCAAAAACTTCGCGGCGCACGGCAGCCTCCATCGTCTCGCCCGGTTCGATAAACCCCGCAAGCAACGAATACATGCCCTCTGGCCATCCTGGCGACCGGCCGACCAACACCGAATTTCCATGCGTGATCAACATGATCACAACCGGATCGGTGCGTGGAAAATGATGACGCCCGCAGGCAGGACAATCACGCTGCCAGCCCGCCATGGCCATCACACTTTTCTCACCGCATCGAGCGCAAAAAAGATGTGTTTGGTGCCAGCCCAAAATGGCTCTGGCGGTTGCCGCCAATTCTGCATCCCGCGCAGATAACCTCGTCATCACGGTGCGCAATTCGACCAAAGTACCCTGCGCAACAGCCGGATGCTGCTGTTCACTCTTGTCAAGAAAGCCATCCAGATGCCCCGGATCGCCATCCGCTGGCACCCAATCTGATAGATCTGCTGCAAAGATCGGACCTTCTTCATCCCGACCAAGCAAGATCTCGTCACCACCAGCGTCGGAAAGGACGGCATGGTCCATCGGAACGCGGACAAGCGCCTCGCCTGCGATCATGGGCTTTCCCCGCCACAGAAGTATCGCTCGCGCCGTAGCATCCGACCGTAACTGCGATACGTCTCCGCGCATCTCCGCCAAACGATCCAGGCCGGATCCACCGAATGTCACTGTTTCTGCAATTTTCATCATGCGGGAATGACATGCCACTTCAACAAGTTCAAACATTTCTAAAAGTTCTTGATGTGCCAGTCCGTGTTTCTCGCTACAGTTGCGAAATGTTATCAGATCAGACCGGTGATATTTCTGCCGGACCCAAGGAAAAGCGACCCCAAGCGCGCCTCCGCATTCTGGAGACGACGGATCTGCATATGCATTTGCTTGACTATGACTATTTCATCGATCAGCCAGAGCACTCATATGGCCTGATCCAGTTGCTAGAACCGATCAATTCTTTGCGCAACGCCCCTAGGCAGACCACGCTGTTGTTCGACAACGGTGATTTTCTCCAGGGCAATCCACTTGCTGATTACTTAGCCGCGCTGCCAGAGCAGGACGGTGTGCACCCGATGATCCACGCTTTCAACGTCCTTGGCTATGATGCGATCACATTGGGCAATCATGAATTCAACTATGGGCTGGATTTTCTGCGCGATGTGCTGAGAGATGCTGATTGTCCTGTCTTGTGCAGCAACATAACCGACACCCACGATCCGCCGCTTGCCCGAAGTTTCCAGATCCTTACACGCGAAATGGACTGCGACGACGGACAAACGCGCGCCATACACATTGGCGTTGTTGGTTTTGTCCCGCCTCAAATCATGCAATGGGACCGCGACGTTCTGGGCCAACAAATCGAAGCGCACGACATTGTTGCAAGCGCCCATGCAATTCTTCCCAAAATGAAGGCTGCCGGTGCCGATATCATTGTTGCCCTGTGTCACAGTGGACTGGGTGGGGAACACCATACTGACGGCATGGAAAATGCCGCGATCCCGCTGGCGGCGGTGCCGGGTATCGACGCTGTGCTCACTGGACATACCCACGAGACATTTCCAGATAGCGCCCGCACGCCAACACCCATTGTCGACCCGGTCAAAGGCACGCTTCATGGAAAGCCTGCTGTGATGGCGGGCTTTTACGGCAAACAGCTTGGCGTCATTGATTTGGATCTTCAGGTGACCGATCGTGGCTGGCAAGTTGTTCAGCACGATGCCTCTCTCAAACCTGGCATACCCGGCACGATGGCGACAAAAAAGATGCGCGAGACGCTGACCGCTGGTCTGCAACGCATCCATCGTTTGACGCTTGATCATATCCGGCACCCCATTACCCGAACAGACCAACCAATCCACACGTATTTTGCCACAATCCTCCCGGATCTCAGCCAACAGATTATGGCACAGGCACAGCGAGAGCATGTCCTTTCGGCCTTGGCAGGTTCGCCCAATGCCCATTTGCCAATCATCAGCGCCACATCTCCCTTTATGTTCGGTGGCAAATCAGGTCCCGGCCACTATATCGATATCCCTCGGGGCGCGGTGTCTTATCGCGATGCGGTCACCATTTATCCATTCGCCAACGCGCTGTGCGCGATAGAGCAGTCAGGCGCAGATCTGCGCGCCTGGCTGGAACGGGCCGCAGCACATTTCGCTCATATCGCACCGGGAACACATGATTTGCCGCTGATTGCGCATCACAGTCCCGGCTATGATTACGACACATTGGACGGATTGACCTACCAAATCGACCTGAGCCGCCCCGCCAGATACACAACCGACGGTCGGCTAAAGGATGGAGTTCCCGGGCGGATACGTGAACTTTGCTACGCAGGTGAACCTGTTCACAACGATGATCATTTTATTCTTGCCGCAAATTCCTACAGAGCATCGGGGGGCGGCAATTACCCCGCAGTGAAGGAACACGCGATTGTCTATCGCTCAAAGGCCTCGACGCGGGATATTCTGGTCGCCGATTTGCGGTCGCGCCAAGCCATTACACAGCAATGGGTCGAAACATGGACCTTCGCCCATATGGCCAATACCAGCGTAACGTTCTTGTCCTCGCCAAAAGCGCAAGGCTTCATGACAGATAAAATGCGTCATTTGGGGACAGCGTCCGACGGGTTCGAGACGTATCAACTGATCCTCTAGCATCTTGCGCCGCGATAGCGACTGCCCTATACCAACGCCCGAGAGGTTGGCGCGGGCGAGCGCCTCGCCAACCTGGTCAGGTCCGGAAGGAAGCAGCCATAACGAGCCCCGCTTGGGTCGTTGTCCAGCCTCTCACCCACCGCGAAATTGCGAAGGCAAACTCGCGGACAGGGACAGAGCGAAACGGCCGTCCGGTTTTGCAGGGTCCCTCTTGAAATTGGCCCTCGGAAAAAGGAGGACAAAGATGAATGCGCGTTTTAACCTCCCGGTCCGGGTGCGCTGAAGGTATTTCCGTTCCCTCGTCCGGTTCATGCTGATCCCAAAAGGTCAGCCGACACATTTCCTTTGACGAGGACACTCCATTGACAGACTTGACACGCGACGCCCTCGGCTGGTCGCCCTTTTTCATGTCCCAGCTTGAAATAGAAGAGCTGGAAACCCTCACCCCTGCCCGGATCAGCACTGTTCATCGCGACAGGGTCAACGCACTTTCCGAAATCGGACCATTGGTTCTGACGCTTGACCCAGGGATCACAACAGCAGCGGTCGCCGTGGGCGACTGGGTGCTCGCCGCACCCGAACAGCATCGACTGACCCGCGTTTTGGACCGCAAAACCGAATTAAGCCGTGGCACCGAATATCAGACCGGCGAAAAGCAATTGATCGCCGCCAATCTCGATACGCTGTTCATCACCTCATCCTGCAACAAGGATTTCAACGTTGCGCGGCTGGAACGCTATCTGGCTTTGGCGCATGATGCGATGATCACCCCGGTGATTGTCCTGACGAAGGCCGACCAATGCGACGACCCTGATGACTATATCGACCAAGCGCGCCAACTTGGCCGGGATCTCGACGTGCTGGCGATCAACGCCAAGGGGGATGACGTGGCCGCCCACCTCGCCCCCTGGTGCGGCAAAGGCCAGACCATTGCTTTTGCCGGATCATCGGGCGTGGGTAAAACAACGATCGCAAATGCTCTGACGGGTGGAGAGTCGCTGACGCAGGACATCCGCGAAGATGACGCGCGCGGGCGGCACACGACAACGGGCCGGTCACTGCACCAAATCCCGACCGGCGGCTGGCTAATCGACACGCCCGGCATGCGTGGTCTTGGCGTGGCCGAGGTCGCAGCCGGCATCGACGCAACCTTCCCCGAAATCTCGGAACGCGCGCAACATTGCAAATTCCGGGATTGCGAACATGACACCGAACCGGGCTGCGCCGTGCGTGCAGCCATAGACGCCGGAGAGATTGACCCCGACCGATTGCGCCGTTTCAAAAAGCTCAAACGCGAAAATCAATATGCAACCGAAACGATTGCCCAAGCACGGGATCGAAATCGGAAGTTTGGAAAAATGGTCAAATCCGCAATGGCAAAGAAAAAGGGGCGTTAGGCCCCAGTCAGCTTGGTCGGCATTCCCGTACGTACAGGATCTGTAGGGCTTTTGTACGCTGATTTCTTATCTCAACCTTGCCGGGCCCATGCCATCTGCGCTTCTGTTTCCACCGCACACGGCCGCGTCTTGCGCAACCGGATCAAAGCGGCGTCCGGATCCTCACCTGCGGCAATCATCAACCGTAAACACATCATTCCGGACCGCCCGCAGCCACCAAAACAATGGACCAGAACGCGCCCATTAGCCTGCAGAACATCCAGCGCCTTGTCGCGTGCCTTCGGCCAATCCAGATCGACCGGAACGCCAAAATCAACAACTGGCAAATGTAGCCAGCTGATCCGTTCATTCGCCAAATCTGTTCCTAATGTTCCAGCACCTTTGCGATCCAGCTCTGCTTGCGACGTCATCGAAATCACAAGCTGCGGTCGCCACTCCACCAGTCGCAACCAATCGGTATAGTAATGCCGGGTCCGGCCTGGAATGGGGGTGATGGCCAATTCACCACCCCCAACTTTAAGACTATGGATGACAAATTCAGGCAATCCCATGCTCCACGACTTGCCCCGGATGCGCCTCTGCCCATTCGGCCAGAAAATCAGCGACATCCGGCTGTCCCGCCAATGCACTGGCGCGCTTGGGTAGCGCCACACCATGCTCAAGAACAAGGCGCAAACAGGCGACATAGTCCCGCTCTGCCCGCTCCGGACAATTCTCAGACCCATGAATAATCGTGCTCAGCAGCGTACCACCATACTCGTTCACATGGCTCAGATCGGGACCAAGCCGCAAAAAATAATACAACATATCCGGTAGCCCTTGCCAGCCTGCCAGATGCACCGGCGGCATGCCCTGATGATCCGGCGCGTCCCAAGGCATTCCCGCGGACACCAAGGCTTTGACATGCGCCTCCCGCCCTGGAAGGCCCAGCACCTCGCCGAGGATATTGCGGAAGGGGTGCGGGATTTCCACGGGATCGATCCACGCCCCCTTTTTTGTTTTGCCCTCTGCGCAATCGGCTAAAACAGTCTCAATTCGCGATAGCGGTGATTTTGGCAAACGATCCCGAAGCTCCTTATTTCCATATACACAGGCCGCAACAAAAGGTTGAACACCACCCCAAGTCAGGGCCGGATCGGCACCTGCCTCCAGCAAGATATCAATCATGTCCGGAGGAGATTGCCGCCGCGCCGCTTGGAAAAGCGCCGGGACAACAAAGGGGAGTTCACCGCCCACAGGATCACCGGCAAACTCGTTCGGATCAGCCCCCGCCGCAACAAGCATTCGGACAGCCTCAACATCATGAAAATCCATCGCACGTAGCAGAGCATTGGTGCCCTTTGGTTCTGCCCCATGTGCCAAAAGCAGTTTCAGACCTTCGTGATGGCCTAGCTCTGTCGCGTGATAGAGGCTTTCATTGTCGTTGGGGTCTGCCCCATTCTCTAACAACCAGCGCCCCAAGGCCATATTATTGGCGTGTCCGATGGCCCCATAAAGCGCAGACAGCTTATGGTCGCTGCCCGGTTCATGCGGGAAACCGTCATTCACATCGGCACCGTGCGCCAACAGCAGGTCTGCAACGGCCAACATGTCCGCCTCGCGCTCTGGCCAAACTTGCAACATCCGTGAAAATGCCAAGTGCAGGATCGGGCGGCGCGACCCAAAGGTTCGGGTTGCGGCCTTCGGATCCTTTGCCAAGACCGCGCGCACGGCTTGCAAATCGAACAGCGCGACTTGCAAGCCAAAATTGCCATCGGCCAAATCCGGTGTGTCCGAGATCAACCGCTGCACAACCTGCGCTTGACCATGATATATCGCCAGCTTCAACCGCTGCTGCTTCGTAGCATGATCTAAGCCTTGCGTTTCCACAGCAATCTTCATCTGCGGCCACGAGGCAAAACTGTTCTCGCGCGCAATCACGTGCAAAAAATCCGCCCGTTTCAAGGGTCCGCTGGCACGTGGTCTTACCATTTCAACGCGCGCTATCGCATCCCATTCGCCGCGTTCGTAGGATTTATGAAGGGTTTTTGCCTGCCTGCGCAGAGCATCCAAAGGATCTGTCATCGGCTTCCTCATGATTGGTCCCGCCGGTTCGCTTCATCGGGCAAATGAGAAAGACCACTGATATGGGCCGTTTCGGTCGTCATTGGGTGCGTCACGCTTTCCGCGAACCTGGATGCCGCCCAACCCGGCACAACCCACTTAGATCAGCATTGACCTCAGCGCAAGCTGTGGACCATTCGCCAGCGGCGTCTTAGTCTTTCGCAGCATCCGATTCCAAAGGCACCCATGTCTGACCAACCCAGCTATCAAGTCCTAGCCCGGAAATACCGGCCCGAAACCTTTGCCGATCTGGTGGGCCAGGATGCGATGGTGCGCACGCTGAAAAACGCGTTTGAAGCCGATAGGATTGCCCAGGCTTTTATGATGACCGGAATCCGTGGCACGGGCAAAACAACCACCGCCCGGATCATCGCGAAGGGGATGAACTGTATCGGTCCCGACGGCACAGGCGGACCCACGACGGAGCCTTGCGGCGTGTGTGAACATTGCGTGGCCATCATGGAGGGCCGCCATGTTGACGTGATGGAAATGGACGCTGCATCGCGCACCGGGGTTGGCGATATCCGCGAAATCATTGACAGCGTACATTATCGCGCGGCCTCTGCCCGTTACAAAATCTACATCATCGATGAAGTGCACATGCTGTCCAAGAATGCATTTAACGCGCTTCTCAAAACGCTGGAAGAACCCCCCGAACACGTCAAATTCATTTTCGCCACCACAGAGATCAGACAAGTGCCCGTCACAGTCTTATCGCGCTGTCAACGCTTTGATCTGCGTCGGATTGAGCCTGAGGCACAGATCGCTCTATTGCGCAAAATTGCTGATGCCGAAAAAGCGCAGATCACAGACGAGGCGCTGGCCTTGATCACGCGCGCCGCCGAAGGATCCGCACGCGACGCGCAGTCACTGCTCGATCAGGCGATCAGCCACGGCGCGGGTGAGACGACCGCCGACCAAGTCCGCGCCATGCTGGGCCTTGCTGATCGTGGTCGAGTGCTGGATTTGTTTGACATGATCCTACGCGGCCAAGCGGCGGCGGCCTTGACGGAGCTGTCCGCTCAATATGCCGATGGTGCGGATCCTTTGGCGGTTTTGCGGGATCTGGCGGAGGTGTGCCATTGGGTCAGTGTAGTTAAGATCACGCCCGAGGCTGCTGCAGACCCCACAATCAGCCCCGATGAACGCGTCCGGGGTCAGGCTATGGCCGATCAGCTTCCCATGCGGGTCCTGTCGCGTATGTGGCAGATGCTCCTGAAAGCATTGGAGGAAGTGGCGATCGCCCCCAACGCCATGATGGCGGCCGAAATGGCCGTGATCCGACTGACCCATGTGGCCGACCTGCCAAGCCCGGACGAACTGGTCAAAAAACTTCAGGATACGACACCACCACCCGCAGCGCCATTGTCCCCAAGCCCCGCACCTTCTGGGGGACCGCAGGTGCCTTCAGGGTCCCATGGGCCGGTAGCCTCTGGCGCCCAGACCGCTGTGGCCATGGCGGCAGATGCACTGCAGCATTACGCGCGCTTCGAAGACGTGGTTGACCTGATCCGCGCGCACCGGGATGTGAAGCTGCTGGTCGAGGTCGAAAGCGGCCTGAGGCTGGTAAGCTACCAACCTGGCCGGATAGAGGTGAACCCAACACCTGATGCCGCACCTGACCTGATCGGCCGATTGGGGTCGCGCCTGCAAGCCTGGACAGGTAACCGCTGGGCCATCAGCGTCGCCGAGGGCGGCGCGCCGACGATCGCCGAAATCCGCGATGCCAAGGAAAACGAAATCAAAGCTAAGGCCGAGGCGCACCCACTCGTGCAAGCCGTCATTGCTGCATTTCCCAAAGCGCGGATCACTCAGATCCACACTGAGGCTGACAAGGAACAGGACGCGCAGGCCGATGCCTTGCCTGAAGTTGACGACGAATGGGACCCGTTTGACGAGGATTGATTGCGGAACGTATCCAAACACCCTAACTGGATGCAATGCGATACAAGGGAGAGTGCAGATGCTCAAAGGACTAGGCGGCCTTGGTGATATGGCCAAGATGATGAAGCAAGCGCAGGATGTGCAGGCCAAAATGGCCCAAATGCAAGAGGACCTGAACACCATCACGGTGGAAGGGATCAGCGGCGCAGGTCTGGTCAAGGCCACGGCAACCGCCAAGGGTGAATTGAAAGGGTTAGATATCGATCCATCCATTTTCAACGGCGATGAAAAAGAGGTGGTCGAGGACCTGATTTTGGCGGCCATAAAAGACGCGCAATCCAAAGCAAATGACCGCATGCAGCAAGAAATGGCAAAGATCACCGAGGGTCTCGGCCTTCCACCGGGTGTCAACCTGCCCTTCTAGGCAATTATGAGTTTTCTAAAAAATTCAGGAGCCTGAAGAGATTTCTGGAAATCTCTTCACTGCGCAGAAAACGAAATGAGCAACGGAACCGAAGATCTAGACAATCTGATAGCCCTGATGGCCAAACTGCCAGGGCTTGGGCCGCGTTCAGCCCGACGGGCCGTTTTGCACCTTATCAAGAAGCGATCCCTTGTATTGCTGCCGCTTGCTGACGCCATGCATAAAGTGGGATCGACAGTGCGCGAATGTCTCAATTGCGGAAATGTGACCACATCTGATGTGTGCGATATCTGCCAGTCCGAAAAGCGCGCTATCGGTCAAATTGCCGTGGTCGAAGATGTCGCCGATCTTTGGGCAATGGAACGGGCTGGCGTCTTTAGGGGCCGATATCATGTTTTGGGTGGCACGCTGTCTGCCCTTGATGCGATAGGCCCGGAGGAACTTCGCATACCAAAGCTTATCGATCGGGTGACAACCGAGCATGTAACCGAGGTTATTCTGGCCCTGGGCGCGACAATCGATGGCCAGACCACCGCACATTACATCGCGGATCAATTGCCAAATGTCAGCGTGACTTCGCTGGCCCAAGGGGTGCCGGTTGGCGGCGAATTGGATTATTTGGACGACGGGACGATCAGCGCCGCGTTGAATGCGCGCAAAGAGATTTAGCGGCGCGCATTCATGTTGCCTTGATCATTTTGCTTCATCGTCTTCTGGCAGATTGAAGAAGCTGTCAGCATCCATAACATCGCGCTCATCGCTGCTGTCTTCGTCTCCGTCCTCGTCATCACGTGGATCGGATAGGCTGAACGTCTCAAGCCCGGCCATGGCTGCGGGCATCTTCGGTTCAGCCGGCATACCTAGTGATTGCTCTGTGCTGACCAGCTTGCGCCGCTCGTCGTCCGACATGACATTACCCTCTTTCGCCTTTTTGGCGTTAGCCTTTTGCACGGCTGCGTCAAGCTCGGATTGTTTGCAAAGGCCAAGGGCCACGGGATCGATTGGATCAATATTGTTGATGTTCCAATGGGTTCTTTCGCGAATTGCCTGGATTGTTGGCTTGGTCGTACCAACAAGTTTCGAGATCTGACCATCCGACAATTCGGGGTGAAACTTAACGAGCCAATAGATCGACGCGGGACGATCTTGCCGTTTGGACAAAGGCGTATACCGCGGACCACGCCGCTTTTCCTCACCAGCCGAAGCGGGATTATATAGCAGCTTGAGCTTGTGAAGTGGGTTCGCTTCGCCCTTTTCAATCTCTTCCTGCGTCAATTGCTTGTTGGCAATCGGGTCAAAGCCCTTGACCCCGGTCGCCACATCGCCATCCGCGATCCCCTGAACTTCCAACTCGTGAAAGCCGCAGAAATCTGCAATCTGCTTGAAGGTCAGCGTTGTGTTGTCGCAAAGCCAAACAGCGGTTGCTTTGGCCATAATCGGTTTATCAGACATCATTGGTCTCCTGATCTGTCAGACAAGCCTGTCCCGCACCCTTGAATTGGGCAGACCGCATTCGCAGCCGGGTTCGCATTGTCGAGGAACTTGAGGTCTATATAGTAGGCGAAGCTAGTTTAGGAAAGGTCAAAATGCGTTTCATTGTTGCTGCGCTTTGCGTGTTGGGAACCCCCGGTCTGGCCCAGGACCGCGCCGGTGTCTTTGACTACTTTGTTATGTCACTGTCGTGGTCGGCAAATTGGTGTGCATTGGAAGGGGACGCACGGAAGTCACCGCAATGCGAAGCAGATCGTGACCTCGGGTGGATTTTGCACGGGCTTTGGCCGCAATATGAACGTGGTTATCCCGAATATTGCCAAAGCAGCGCCCGCCCCCCTAGCCGATCCGATACAGGCGCGATGGCAGATATCATGGGCACGTCGGGTTTGGCTTGGCATCAATGGCGTAAGCATGGCGTCTGCAGCGGATTGTCATCTGACGACTACTTTGCATTGTCGCGCGATGCCTATTCACGCGTTGTCAGACCTGACGTATTTCGACGGCTAACTGCAGATATCACCCTTCCGGCACATGTCGTCGAAGAGGCCTTTTTGAACGACAACCCGGATCTTTTGGCCAACCAAATTACGATCACGTGCAGCTCCGGTTATATACAGGAGGCTAGGATCTGCCTAACCCGCGATCTTGAGTTTCGAGACTGTGGCGAGGATGTCACCCGCGATTGCAGCATGTCAGATGCAAAGTTCAGCGTAATGCGGTGAAAAAAAGGACATCACATCCATGATGCCCTTCTCGATTGTCGAAGCTTGTCAGTGGTTATGCACCCGCATTTACAGGCTCTGCCTCCGTCGGGACCACCGTACCGTCTTTTAGTGTCACAGACCCACGTGTATCCTGACATTTGGGTGTCCCGTCACGGTTAAGACGTGGTGTCATGAACCCTTCCAGACCATCGTCAACATACCAATGCTGGCATCCGTCTGGATCCACCCAGACATTTGCCACACCATCACGCAGAGGGCCACCATCAATGCCGCCATCTGTAATATCGTCGGCATTACCGCTTCGCTCACATGCGGCAAGCGCGCCGGCGACCGCCAAAATCATCAAACCCCGTATCAACTTAAAGTCCCTTTCACTGTCCCGATTGGCGCGATTCGACAGCACCATGTTCCAAAGAATAAGTTGAGAAGTAGTATAGGTCCATCAAGCCACCAAACGCCCCGGCAAATCGGCAAATCTAGGCTAAAACAAGGCAATGCGGCATTTTTCCCACACAAATGCTGCGCAAATGTTTAGGGTCAATCCTTCCATTGGCGGCCCTTAGTCTCAGCGCGGCCCGAAGATGATCGGGCACTTATTCGACAAGTCTACGTGTCAATGCGCTGTCGGGATTTATCAAGTCTTCGACAACATTGAAATGATGTTTGTTGGAGGCAATAACCTGCTCGCACCCCCAGGCATCGCTTAGGACTTGGGCTTGCTGCAAAAATGCGGGCCGTTCTTCTGATCCCACCCAAACTGTGACAGGCGTCGATGGCGAAGGCAGGTTAACGGGGCTCTCTGTCTGTGCTTCTGACAGATCTATTTGCAACTGGGCATTCATCGAAGTTTGCATAAGTGGGGCAAGATCAGCCACCGGGGAAATCGGCACGACCCTTGCCACCCGGTCATGCCATCGTGCCATTGACGGTTGCGCTATGACCCGGGCAACCAATTGTCCACCCGCGGAATGGCCTGCAAGACAAATCGGCCCGGGAACGCGCATTGCCGCCGCACTGATGGCCGTTGCGATCTGTGCCCCGATCTGCTTGATCCGAACTTCAGGGCACAAGTCGTATGATGGCATTGCAACGGCCCAGCCATGGGCCAAGGGACCTGCGGCAAGATGAGACCAGTAGGATTTGTCAAACCGCAGCCAATACCCCCCATGCACAAACACAATTAGCCCTTTGGCCAACCGGTTCGGATGGAAGAGATCAAAGCGCTGGCGTACCGCATCGCCATAGGGCAGATCACATTCGCAAAGCTGCTTGTTGCGAAAATCTGCAGCAGCCTGCGCCCACTTTTTGGGATAAGCATCAGCGCCGGGAATATGAGCCGCATTAGCATAAGCGTCATCCAAATCCATCATATCCCCCTTTACGGCACCACCCTGCATAGGTCAGATAGCGCCGACGACCGAGGGAGGCCACCATGCTTGATCATCAAACAAACCTGAAATCCATGCTCGCGCGCCCTGAACTGGTGTGTGAAACCACTCTGGTCGCTGGCGAGTGGGTCGGCGCTGACGACGGGAAGACCTTTGATGTGATCAATCCGGCACGTGGCGACGTAATTGCGACAGTCCCCGATCTTGGCCGGGTCGAAACGCTGCGGGCGATTTCTGCGGCGGAGATTGCGCAAAAGAACTGGGCTAAGCAAACAGCCAAAACCCGTGCAGCGCTATTGCGAAAGTGGTTTGACCTCATGATCGCCAATACAGAAGACCTCGCCCTGATCATGACCGCAGAACAGGGGAAACCATTGCCTGAGGCGCGGGGTGAGGTAGGCTATGGCGCCTCGTTTTTGGAATGGTTTGCCGAAGAGGCCAAGCGGATCTATGGCGAAACCATTCCGGGCCACATGGCCGACAAACGGATCACCGTCATAAAGCAACCCATCGGCGTTGCCGCTGGCATCACCCCCTGGAATTTTCCAAATGCCATGATTGCGCGCAAAGTTGCGCCGGCGCTGGCTGCGGGCTGTGCCTTTGTCATCAAACCATCAGAGCTGACACCGCTTTCAGCTTTGGCCATGGCAAAACTGGCCGAGGAGGCAGGCCTGCCTGCGGGGCTCTTGTCCGTCATCACCTCAACCGACGCGGCCAGCATTGGCAAAGAGTTTTGTGAAAATCACACTGTGCGCAAACTGACTTTCACCGGCTCTACACAGGTGGGACGGATATTGCTTAAGCAAGCGGCAGATCAGGTTATGAAATGTTCGATGGAACTAGGGGGGAACGCCCCTTTCATCGTGTTTGACGATGCGGATTTGGATGCCGCAGTGGAAGGTGCCATTGCATGCAAATTCCGAAACAATGGACAGACATGTGTCTGTGCCAACCGTATTTACGTTCAGTCGGGCGTCTATGACGCGTTCGCTGCAAAGTTCAAGGCAGCGGTAAAGGCGCTGCAGGTCGGTGACGGCATGACCACCGGGACTACGCTTGGCCCGTTGATCGAGCCTAAGGCCGTCGACAAAGTCCAATCTCATCTGGCTGATGCACTATCAAAAGGCGCGCAAATCCTAACCGGTGGCAAGCCGCATGACCTTGGTGGACAGTTCTTTCAGCCGACGATTGTGACAAATGCGACCAAAGATATGCTGGTCAGCACCGATGAGACATTTGGACCGTTCGCACCCCTGTTCAGATTCGATGACGAAGACGACGTGGTTGAACAGGCAAATGACACGATTTTTGGATTGGCGGCCTATTTCTACGCCAAGGACATAACAAGGGTGACCAAAGTGTCTGAGGCGCTTGAATATGGGATCGTCGGCGTGAATACAGGCATCATCTCAACCGAAGTGGCCCCCTTTGGCGGCGTGAAGCAATCCGGCTTGGGGCGCGAAGGGTCGCGGCACGGGATCGAGGATTATCTGGAAATGAAGTATATTTGTACCGGAGTTTAGGCGACCGCCGCGTCATCGCGTGACAGCACCTGCCAATCCAACGCGTCGACGGTGGCTTTGATCCAGTCTTCATCCACGCCATGATTGCGCATCCGGATCGTTGATCCGCCAGTGCCAAACCGCGCGATATCGACAAACATATCCTCGCTGGACAAGACCGCGTCGCTGCCCACCTTTGGGGCCAGATTTTCAAGCGACCGGGTCACGCAGGGCGACAGTTCGGTAATGATTTGTAAGCATCCGTAATCCGGTTCAATACCCGCGGGTGATGGCGCCCCCATCGCGCCCAATGGTAAGGCATCCAGCATTTCGGGCATTGGCGCATTGCGTAACCGATGCAGGGCGGCGAACAATGTGGTGGTCGAGATATACGTTTTGCCCGCGCGCGTCACATGGGTCGCGGCCAGCGCAAATGCATCCTGCAACTTGCGATCAAGCCGGTCCCAGTAGCGTGCCAAGATCGGTGCCATTTCTTTCGTTTTTTGCGTTGGATTTGGCGATCCAAACTGTTTTCCGAGTATCTCGCTAAATTCATCCGATGGATGCTCCCAACTGTCGTCAGGGGATGGGTCGGGAATGCGATGGCGTGGTTTGCGCAATGCTTTTGTAAATTGCTCAAATTTGGGTGCTTCCAAGTCACGATCAATACATGGCTCGACAAAAGACCGAAAATCCTTGTCCTCCAACAGTTTTTCGATCCGAATGCCCGAAAAGTCATAGCGCTGATTGGCCGATTTTCGGGCAACCAGTAGCCCGATCAACCGGCCTTCGGACAAAAGGGGTGCACCGGACATCCCCCTCCAATCCAGACTGTCATCCACTTGTTTCTTTTGCGTATTCTGCAGCTCTGCAATTTGGTATTTGCCGGCCACGATGGATGATGCCAATGGGGCAATCCCGCTGATCTGTTCGGTATCCTGACGGTCGCCCGCCTTGGGCGCAAAGGCTGGGAAACCAACCGCCATCAAGGGCAGGTTCAGACAATCAGGCGGGTTTTTCGGCTTGCCCATATCGATCTTTGGTGCCGCCCGGCATCTACGATTACGCAATCGCAGCAATGCCGCATCAAGCGGCTCAGCATCCAAACGATCAGCAGGTGGCCAGATCAACTCTGCATCCTGTAACCCACCCATTTCTGCGGCGGCCAGCAGAGGACGCACTGCAATCTCCCTTGCGGGTGGCTCCTCATCGCGGCGCAGCACATGCAGCGCTGTCAGTATCAGGTCAGTCCCGATCAGATAGCCGGTGCCGGTCGTCCCGCCCATAGCACTTGACCACACCTCTGTCACCCGGCCCAGAAGTTCGGCGACGGCGTCTGTCATGAAACCCGCCTCATGTCGGGCGCACCTGTCCGGTACGACTGATCAGAAATTCCGATTGCCCGTCTTCCGATACCGGTTCCAACACCAGCTTGATCTTGTGGCTTACCGCCCGTTCCTGTGATGCTGCCGCATCAACGCTGGCCACCCAGAATTTCACGCCACCCGACGCGCTGGCATCGCGCGTCACGGAGAGGTTCATTTCCAGCTCCACCGGTTTGACACGAAACTGCAAGGGCTGATCCTTGCCCATATTCAACGCACGGAGCAATTCGGCACGCAGCTCTTCAATGGCAGCAGCAAGGGGGATTTGCGGATCGTCGGACATGAAATACCTCAATCAGCGGCTTACGAATAAATAGAATAATGCCCTCACAATAACCGCAGATGGATTTTTTGCAAAATAATGCGCAGCACGCCCAAGGATTGACCAATCGCGCGCGTCAAACCACCGTGATGCGTATGACAACCAGCGACGAGGATCTTGCGTCGGCAGCCGTCGATGGCGATGGGCAGGCCTTCGCAACCCTGCTTGACCGCCACTATGACCGGCTTTTTGCCTTTTGCTTTCGCCTGACTGGTACAAAAACGGAAGCAGAAGACCTGTGCCAGGATATCTGCGTCGCGCTGCCAGCAAAGCTCGCCAGTTACCAGCGGCGGGCAAAGGTAACGACGTGGCTTTATCGGGTTGCAGTCAATGCCGCCCATGATCGCCGACGCAAGCGGGCCACATATGCAAAAGCAACCAAAGGGTGGGGCGATTGGGAAACCAATCGATCTGCCGCCAACCGCGACACACTCGAAAGGCTGGATTGGCTAATATCGGCCATGGCCCAACTGACGGATGATCTGCGCGATACGTTAGCCCTGGTGCTGGATGACATGACGCATGCAGAGGCCGCGCAGGTATTAGGGGTTAGCGAAGGCACAATTAGTTGGCGCGTGTCAGAGGCAAAAAAAACGCTCCGCGCATTCAAGGAAAAGGAGGACGTGGCATGACCAACGATTTGGACGACCTCAAGGCAATGATGAATGACGCAACCCCGCGCCCCGATGCGGCGCGGCGGGCGGAAAATCTGGCACTTGCACAAAAAAACTTCGCTGATCTCCAAGGATCGCGCGAAGGCGTGCGTCCCACTCCTGCAACCGAGGCAAAGGGCCTCTGGACAGGAGTAAAAGCCATGTTGAACACGCTGACCTCAAAAGGGGCACTGACCACCACAACCGCGCTTGTCGCTTGCGGCTTTCTGGTGCTGACAACGCAAATGCGGGATGTTCTGCGCGGACCCTTGTCGCCTCAGGTCACGTCGACGGAGTTTGACGACACCGCTGAACCCAAAATAGAAAACGCGCCCCTGCACGAGAGCGATGTCACCGCGGATATGCTGCTACAGGAGCCAGCATCAGACATTCATGCCGAGGTGATCCAATCACCGCCTCGTCGTCTTGAGAAGCAGCAGCAAACGGAGATTATACCACCTGTCGTAAATGAACCTTTGCGCAATCCCGTCGGGAATGTGCGTAGCCCGCTTGACCATGAAACAATAAGACCTGAGGCGCGCGACACTGTCATCGAGAGTATCCAGGAACCGGCCAAACCAAACGCAGAATCTGCGCAGGACCAAGCTGCTGAAAGCTCAAGCGATGTCTTGGGGGCCATTGCACCCGCAGCGATCGCCACTCTAGATCAACCGCCATCCGTGCTCAGTGCGCCAGCAGAAGCCGTCCGCTCCATTAGTCGCGAAACTGTGCCGTCAAGCACCGCGACTGAGACCAGATCGACAACTGGTCTGGCACCCAGCGGCTCTAAAGCAGTTGATCAAACGCCCTTGGTTGATACCGTGAATGTCAACACTGAGACCTTCCCGCCCGACGCCCTGAGCGCGATTAGAATTACAGCCGAAGACCCCGTTTCAACCTTTTCGATTGATGTGGATACGGCGTCCTACGCTGTCGTGCGATCTTCGCTGACGCGCGGCCAGTTGCCGCCACCGCAAGCCGTACGTATCGAGGAAATGATCAACTATTTTGATTATACCTACCCCCAACCAACCGGTAAGGATCCCTTTGCAGTCCATACGGAGGTCAGTGAATGTCCCTGGAATCCCAAG
>JBCBGX010000035.1:0-17164 GCA_038526325.1 Pseudomonadota bacterium
GTATCACGCTCGTAGGGGTTTTCCTGCAACTGTCGCACCATCAGGTCAGCTGCATCGAAGATGGCGCCGTAATGATGGGTTGCCAGCGCGTCGCCGTCCATGTGCCGCCTGTGCTGCGCAAGTATCTCAAGCTCTTCAAACAAGGATTTTGAGCAAATGATCGCCATCTTGATCATCTCGGCGATGCCCTCTTGGATGAAATTGGCGGGCAATGTCCGTAGGAAGCCTGGGTCAATCAGAACCTGTTCGCCTGCGTTGAACAGACCAAGGTAGTTCTTTTTGCCGCCGAAATTGACACCGCATTTCAAACCGACCCCCGCATCGATCTGCCCGATCAATGTTGTGGGAATGCGGAAATGAACAATGCCACGGCGTATCAGGCCGGCTGCCATCCCGACAATATCTGTGCAAACACCCCCGCCAAATCCAATCAGCACCGAATTGCGAGAGACATCCGCCGCCTTCGCCAGCGCAATGACACGCTCGACCGATCCCAGTGTCTTATGCTCCCCCTTACCTACTGGATCTTGCGTCTCGATCACCCGGACCTCCAGTCTAAGGTTCTGCGTCGCGATCAGTGTGGTCAATCGGTCGCCAAACAGCTCCATAACCGTCGGCGTGGTCACGACAAGACCATCGCGCCCTGCCAAAGCCCTGGACAGATGCTGGTTCTGCGGATGCAAAAGATCCGGCACGAAACGAATATCGCAAGGCTCAACCCGATTGGTATCAAGAACAAGTTGCGCAGCATCGGCGCGGGCTCTCGGCGTCACGTTCATGTCTGTGCCTGCACGACAATTTGATCTTTACTGAACGCATCCCCAGACCCGTATGTGCGAAACAAGCGATCAACATGCGCCTCGTCGTAAAACGAGATTTCATCCCCCACCAACGCATGCGCGGGGAGAAGGTCACTCTCAAGCAATTTGGTAACACTCTCCATGATGGCGGCTGTCTTGCCCTTCGGAAACACACGGATGTCCCAGGGCGCTGACTGCAAGCGGATGCCCTTCGCGATCATCAATGTCAGGTTTACTTGCTGTTCCTGACCGGGTGTTCCAAAAGGGACATATCTGGCATGGGGCGACAGCGCGCTCATCACACGTGTCCGTGGATTGTCTTCATCCTGCGCAAAACGAACGTCGCCCAGCGCATCAAACACGTAGTCATGCTCTTCGCTTTGCGCGTCTGCATCGTCAAAGCCAAAATCAATGATACCCATCTGTTTTAGGGTGCTGATTTTTTGCGTATTCTGTTCCAATAATGTGATCCGCCGCGGTGCAAAGATCGCCCGCAGCAAAAGCGCCGCCATTACGCCAAAAGGTCCCGCACCCATGATGACGCAATTACTGCCGGGCACCGGCGGGGCCGATAGCAGGGCCCTGTGCACGCATGTCATGGGCTCTATCAATACGGCAATTGTATCAGACAGGTGATCAGGAATGATTACCGCAGACCCGCAGTCATCCTCTTGATGGCCAGAAAGGCTCAGCGATGGATCTCCACCCACGGATCTTGAGAATTGCGGCCGCACCGCACGATACTCTGCCAATCCACCGAATGTCGTGTTGCCCCAAATTGCAATCCGCGTCCCAAGCGGAAGATCCAGACTGCGCGCACCACGGTCCACCACCGTCCCCACATATTCATGCCCCGGGATGAATGGCAGGACCTGTCTCTTTTTTGTTCCGCGAAATGCGCTCACATCGCTGGAACACGCCCCACAACGATGGATCTTCAGCACAACACCATCCTCTGGCGTTGCAGGGTCTGGCACGTCATGAAGCCCGATCGAGCCATATTGTTCAACGACATATGCTTTCATTCCAAGTCCAATCCCTTTTCCGCTCAGGGGTGGTTCCAAAACGCTAAACCTGTGAAAAACCGCCATCGATCTGCAGATCCGCGCCGGTCATGTAGCTGCTTTGCGCAGACGCCAGAAACAGGACCGCCTTGACGACTTCGGCCATGGTCCCTTCGCGCGCCAATGGCACCCGGCGCAGGATCGTGTCGTAGAGCCGCTCACGATCTTCAGGGGCGATATCCTGCTCCAGAAAAGCCTCGTTATGGATCGGTCCCGGGCTCAGGCTATTGACCCGGATGCCCTTGCTGCTGAGCTCGGCGGCGAATGTTCGTGCAAATGCGCGAATGGCCGATTTTGAAGCCGAATACAGCGTGTAGCCCGGTATGCCTTTGTCGGCGATGGCTGAAGAATTCAGTATGACCGACCCACCAGCGCTCATCATGTCCATGAATGCGCGCACCGTCAGAAAGGTTCCCCGCACATTCACATCCAAAACCTGGTCGATCTGCTCTAATGGCATCTGTCGAACATGGGCGAACGGCGCGACACCGGCATTTGCAAACAGGACATCCAATTGCTCAAACTGTTGTCCGACGCGGTCCCTAAGTGCATCAATTTCGGCTGGTTTGGATTGATCGCACCGGATCCATTCCAGGTCGTAACTGCCCGCGATATCGGCCAACTTATCTGCATTCCGGCCGGTCACGATGACCCGCGCGCCTTGCGCCCTGAGCTCTCTGGCGCAATGCAATCCGATGCCACTGCTGCCGCCAGTGATCAACACCGTTTTGTCTGAAAAATCTGCGTAAGTCATGAAACCCACCCAGTCGTCATGACCTGACGGTTTCATCAAGGGAGGCTTTTAGTTCTTTCGCTTGAAGCGGGACACAATAAACCGGCGTTTCAGGCTCAAACCGCCAGCTTTCCGATAAAGGCCCTGCATCAACCGGTTCAAACCCAAATGCATCAATCATCCCGGACACAATCTGACGTGCGTTGTCATCGTCACCTGCAAAAGGCAAAGCGCGGCGATTAGCTGCGCCCGAGGGGCGCGCATCTCGCGGCATATCCGTCATCACAATACAATTGAATGCCTTGACCACAGCTGGATTCTTGATCGAGCTTGCAATCAACGCACTTGAGGTCGTTTCCCGATTTTGAAGTGGGGGAATGTCACCATCACGCTCTGGATAATAATTGCATGCATCAATAACAACTTTCTCTTGCAATTGATTTTTCGGAAGCTTGTTATATGCCGACATCGGTGCCGCCAGAATAACAATGTCACCAAATGCTGCTGCTTCACTAGCTGAGCCTGTCAGGCAACTCAACAAATGCCCATGGCTAAAAAGTGTTTCTTTAGCGCGCGAATTGCTGATCATCACCTCATGACCATTTTGTACTGCAGCTTGCGTCAGCGTTTTGCCTACAAAGCCCGCACCAATTATGCCAATTCTCATTCAATCCCCCACAAACTCACAGAGTTGCACACACTCATCCCGGGCAGGTTTAAGCGTCCAAATACCCGTGATAAATCGCATTGTGACAGCGCAGAAGGTATCCCCAAACCCTCGAAAAATAATCATAAGACGAGCAACCGATACAAAACCTAAGAGTTTTCTTCCGCCCTCTAGAAGAACCTATGAGTGTGTTTTCGATTCGACCAGATCAATTTCTGGCATGTGCCAATTTCAGCCGAGCAATATATAAAGGAGAATTCAGCGTTATAAATTCACCAAAAGAAAAATGCTCTTTTCAATCGGCGAAATGTGCCTGAAGCCCCTTTGTTCTTTGCTATAGTTGTGCACAGTTCTTAAAAGGAAGTTCCACAAAAGGAATGAATTGTATGAGCCAAAAGAATTGGCGATTTTCTGCTCATGCCAAATTTTCGCATGCCTTTGTCAGCCAAATCGAGGGCACTCAGCAAAGGCTTTTTTACCTGGGGCGATCAGGTTCATCTGGATTGCGTTCAATCAGTGTTTCGATCTCGGCCATGATGCTGTCTGATAGCGCCCCGAAAGACAGCGCCCCAGCGATGCCGGTAATCTGCTCTTCAGTTCTTGCGCCAGGGATCGGGATATTGGCCTCATGCTTTCCCCATAGCCAGCATAGTGCCCCTTGCACCAATGTTCGACCATCAGACATCAGCAAATCGCGCACGGCATCCAAGGTGCGCATGAAAGCCGGGTTCGCTTTACCATCCCGATAGTATTCCATCCACTCTTCACGAGACGCCCGAATATCATCGGTCGGCATGATGGTGTTTGTATCGTACTTTCCGCTCAGTAGCCCCATAGCCAATGGCGACCGGATGAGCGACGCCAATCCCTTCTCTTTGACGACAGTCTGCATGCGCGGCGCGTCAAAAAACACGTTCATCGCATATTCGACTGCCTGAAAGGCTGGTCTGGAAGAGGCGGCCGCCGCACTTGTAGAAATATCCGTGCTCCAGCCATAGGCACGGATCTTTCCAGCCTCTTGCAGTCGGTCAAGCTCATCAAAGACTGCTGACGCCTCTGGCACCAGCATTTCGTTCACGTGCAAGAGCAACAGATCAATGCAGTCCCGGTCTAATCGTGTCAGACAGCCGTCAACCGCTGGGGCGACAAGATCCGGTGTAAATGTATCGAATGAAATC
Organism: Pseudomonadota bacterium; assembly: GCA_038526325.1. Classification (GTDB taxonomy): domain Bacteria; phylum Pseudomonadota; class Alphaproteobacteria; order Rhodobacterales; family Rhodobacteraceae; genus Yoonia. Next base: position 4,443 of record JBCBGX010000035.1, read on the forward strand.
TGTTTGCTTGCCTCATCAATCCCGATGCCGATTTTAGTCGCAATGACCGCGTCGGAGCGACCTTTCAATGCCTTCGCCAACAAACGCTCTGAATGCCCGGCACCATAGGCCGCCGCCGTATCAAACAGGGTAATTCCCCCATCCAGGGCAGCATGGATCGTCCGGATAGAAACATCATCATCCGCCTGCGTGTACCCCAATGATTGCTCACCAGAATACATCGCGCCCCCAATTGGCCAACATCCCATTCCCACAGGGGCAATATCGGTTTCCATGAATTTCATCGCGGGTTCTCCTGCATGTTTATGCGAGCTGACCGGAATTTACCTATACCCGCAATGCCACAGAGTGCAGTGGCCTTTTCAAAAATGAAAACACCGTCTCCCCCAGATCCACGACACAACGATCCGCGGGAAACCGCAGCGCGAACGTAACGGAACCTCGTCCCGGGGTTTGACAACCAAGTCCATTCAGCCACACTCACGCCAGGAGGGGATGACATTATGCAAAGCGACGTGGTTATTATTGGCGCGGGGCTGTCTGGACTTGTAGCCGCGCATGAACTTGTTGAACGCGGCAAAAGCGTCACGATCCTGGATCAAGAAGGACGCCAGAACCTTGGCGGCCAGGCCTTTTGGTCGCTGGGTGGTCTGTGCATGATTGACACGCCGGAACAACGCCGCATGCGCGTGCGCGACAGTCTGACCCTGGCGACCAACGACTGGATGGGATCCGCGCAATTTGACCGTCCCGAAGATTATTGGCCCCGTGAATGGGCGAATGCCTATCTTGATTTCGCGGCAGGTGAGATGCGGCCCTGGCTTTACGGCCTTGGCATGCGTTGGTTCCCTGTCGTTGGTTGGGCCGAACGTGGGGGCAGCTTTGCTAATGGGCACGGCAATTCGCTTCCCCGTTTTCACATCACATGGGGCACAGGCCCTGGTGTTCTGAAACCCTTTGAAGACCGCGCGCTAGAAGCCGAAAAATTGGGCAAGCTGACCTTCGGCTTTCGTCATCGCGTAACAGGTTTTGACATCAAGAATGGGGCCGTCGCCGGTGTGTCCGGTGATATCCTTGCCCCGGATGATGCTGTGCGCGGGGCCGCCACGACCCGCAATGTCATCGACAGTTTTGACATCAAAGCCGATCAGGTCATCGTCACCTCTGGCGGAATTGGCGGAAATTTCGACCTTGTGCGGCGCAATTGGGATGCCTCCAAATCCGGGCCATTGCCTGACAAACTCGTCTCGGGCGTGCCGCAACATGTTGATGGGCTCTTATTGGACATTCTGAAGGACGCAGGTGGTGAGCTGATCAACACGGACCGCATGTGGCATTACACCGAAGGCGTTCACAACTGGGATCCGATCTGGCCGCATCACGGCATCCGCATCCTGCCAGGCCCGTCGTCAATGTGGTTTGACGCAACCGGCGACCGTCTGCCCGCCCCCTGTATGCCCGGCTTCGACACAATGTCGACCCTGCACGAGATATGCAGGCGTGGCTATGACCATACTTGGTTTGTGCTGACACAAAAAATTATCGAGAAAGAATTTGCGCTGTCAGGGTCAGAACAAAACCCTGATCTGACAGGCGGCCAATGGCGCGGCGTGCTGAAGGAACGGCTTGGCAAGGGCGCAACGGCGGCGGTCGAAGCTTTCAAGGAAAAGGGAGAGAATTTTGTTGTCGCCAATGATTTTGACACCTTGGTCAAGGGCATGAATCAGTTGGGCGGCAACCTGATTGATCCCGCACATCTGCGTGCCCAGATCGAAGCGCGGGATGTCCAGATCGATAATCCGTTCACGAAAGATGCGCAAATCTCGGCCATCCACACCGCCCGGAACTACTTGGGCGACAAGCTGATCCGCACCGCCAAACCGCATAAGATTCTCGACAAGACGAAAGGGCCGCTGATTGCAGTCAAACTGCATGTGGTGACCCGCAAAACGCTGGGCGGCATCCATACTGATCTGGATGGTCGCGTGTTTGCGCCGGGTGGCAAAACCATCAACGGGCTTTATGCCGCGGGCGAGGCCGCCGGGTTCGGTGGCGGCGGATATCACGGTAACAACGCGCTTGAAGGCACTTTCCTGGGGGGCTGTATCCATTCCGGCCGCCGCGCGGGCCGGGCTGCGGGATGATCACAGTCTTCGGCGCCGGATCAATCGGCTGCTATGTTGGGGGTATGCTCGCTGCGGCGGGCAGGCCCGTCACCTTAATCGGACGCGACGCGATGATGACCGCGTTGGGCGAAGGTGTCACAGCTACCGCATTGGATGGCACGCAATGTCACGCCAAACCGTTTGTCACAACCAACCCGGAGGATCTGGCTGGGTCTTCAATGGTTTTGGTCTGCGTCAAATCCAACGACACCAGCGCCGCTGTGCAAATCCTGCGCAGGCATGCCCCACCGGATGCCCGGATTATCAGCCTGCAAAATGGCTTAACCAACGCGGACACTTTGAGCGATGTTTTAGGCCCCGATCGGATAACCGCAGGCATGGTCGGCTTTAACGTCGTTCAGCAAGGGCCGTCGGAATTTGCACAAACCACGCAGGGGGACATTGTCCTAGACCCATCTGGCTCCGACCTTGCCCGACACCTCGGCGCAACACCAATCACGGCGCGTACCCATCGCAACATAGAGGGAGTACTGTGGTCCAAACTGCTGCTGAACCTAAACAATCCGCTCAACGCGCTGTCAGGGATTGGGCTGCGCGCGCAGCTGGAAAGCCGCGATTGGCGTCTGGTACTTGCGGCCTGTATCAGCGAAGGGCTCGCTGTGGCACGCGCCGAAAATGTTCACCTGGAAAAGCTGGGCCGGATCCATCCGAAAAGCTTGCCTGTCATCCTAAGTTTGCCCAATTTTGTTTTTGGGCGCATTGCGCAATCGATGCTTCACATCAGTCCGACCGCACGGTCATCTATGGCCGATGATTATGCCCGCTCTCGCCCATCAGAGGTGAATTGGCTGAATGCCCACATCATGCGTTGCGCTGAAGCGCACGGGCTGAAAGCCCCGACAAACACCCGTGTTGTGCACGCCATCAACGAAGCCTTTGCAAGTGATGACCGTCCCCCCTTAGCGCTGTCTCCGCGATCCTTTTTGCCCAGAAAATCTGCACCGTCTTCATGAATTATTTGGCCTATGTGTGAAAACACACATTCCTGACCCTCGACGGGATTTACACCTTTCCGTGGGACGTAATCTGCTTTAGCCAGTCAGGAGACCAAAACATGTTTGCATTTTCACCTGCCATTCCTTCCCGGAACGATCTGGATTGGTGCTGGTACTTGCGCAGACAGGGGCGGGCCGGTGAGAGCATTGAACGTATTCTTCACGACATTGGCGTGATGCATCCTGGCGGCTGGGCTGATTGGGCGCCCAGCACACTGAGCGACACCGGTGCGCCGGTAACGCTGACCTTTCGGCGGGGTGATGACGCACTCGAAATCATGACAGAGGTGGCGGACCCTTCCAGTGATCCGACCAATCGCGTCAACTTGGTCTGCAAGATCATGCAGGACCTGGGCGCGGAGTTGCCATCGGCTGCCCTGCGCGACGTGATCAGCGCGGCGCAAGGGGATGTCCAATTGCGTTACGGTGCCCGTCTTGGCCTGCGGCACGATGGGTCAAAATGTGACGTCATTCTGTATGCAGAGCTGCCCGCTGCCGCATCCGATCTTCTCAGCCTTATGACGTCGGCACCGTTTAAGCCCACGCTTGACGAGATTGGGGAAACAGCAAAGACAACAATGCTGGCATATAATGCGAGCACGCGGGAAGTTACGATTTACTGGGTGGTCGAGGGTGCAGATCGCACAATCCTACCTACGTTGGCAGCTCCGGCTGCGGTGTCTCATGACGCGCTGTCCCGAGCGATTGATGAGATGCAATCGGCCCCGTCCGGGCCGGAGCTGCCAACAAGAAAACTTGGCTTTAGCTACACCGACAAGCCGGGTGAGAAGACGCCGCAGCTTTCGCTGTATTTTTCAGCAAAGCATCTGCTTGACAGTGACAAGGACATTGAAGACCGGGTACGCGCCTATGCCATTGAGCCCATCAACGCCTATACGGCCTTGATGGACATACAATGTGATATCCCCGCCGGACGTTCGCATCACACACTTGTCACGATGACAGCCCAACAGGAAGCGGCGCCCACCTTGGCGATCAGCGTTGCGGCGCCTTGGCATTGCCCGTTCGAAGTCATGTAGAAGTGACACAACCGGCGTGGCAGGTTCCCATGCTGGTCAAGGTACCTGCGTGAATTAGGTGCTTGGATGCTGCGAAAAGCGGCCTATAGTGGCTCCTCGGTAAGAGGAGCAACACCATGAGTACGACTGTATGTTACCTACATCACCCATGCCGCGGTGGTGACGCTGCCCTTTATTTGCGGCAAGTCCGCTCATGAAACCGGAACAACTCCTCAGCTACGGTTTACCATTGTTTGACGGTCTCACGCCCGAAGACCTTGCCCCGTTCGAGCTAGGCGTGAGCGAACAAAGCCTGCAACCGTGGCAAACCATATTCGATCAGGAAGACGATTCTTTCGATCTGTATTTCTTGCTGTCCGGTGCTCTGCTGGCGGTTTTTTGGACCACGGAGGGCCGCGAAATTGTCTTTTCGCGCTTTCATATTGGTGCCTTTTTCGGAGAGCTTGCAGCCTTCGATGGCACACCGCGTTCATTAGCCGTTGTTGCGAAAACTGATGCGCGGGTCCTTGTGGTTAAACGCCAGTGCTTTCTTGAACTATTCAACGAGGTCCCGTTGATCCGCGAACGCATTGCGCGCGAACTGGTCGGGCGGGTGCGGAGGCTGACACAACGAAACATGGAAATGACGACGCTGACGGTCGAACAGCGCGTAGGCACCTATCTGATACGCCTTGCGGCGGAAAATGATCGTCTAAAAGCGGGCGCTGTGATCGAAAACGCCCCAACACATGCCGAGATTGCAGGCTCTATCGGCGCCAACCGCGAAATGGTCAGCCGCTCGATCAGCAAGCTGGCGAAACAGGGCGTCATCAAATCCGCTCGTCAACGTATCGAAATCCTCGACCCGGAAGCGCTCTCAGCATCGCTGGATGATGTCGGAATGGCCGCAAAGCTCTTTGCCAAACCAGCGACATAATAGCATCGTATCGTCACGTGAGGCGTAAAAATATAGAGTAGTTAAAAATGAATATAATCAGTATCTTAGGCGCAGAGACAAGTCTTATGCTTCTGGGATCGGCAATTGGTATCCTTAGTCTGGTACTAGGATGAATTAAGGCAAAAATGTGATGCGCAGCGGCTCGATACGGGTGCGCAAAGCCCAACGAAACCATGTTTGGGTGAGTTGAACGAGCATAGTTTTCTCTTACGTAAGGCTGAGATCACTATCAGGGGATACGTTATGTTCATGCGTTTCGCTGCCGCTACGATTGGTATTTTCTTGGGCTCGTCGGCCATGGCCGAATGCCGGGGAACGAGCTACCTAGACCAACTCAGCCCCGCCCAGCGGATAGAGCTGGCGGCCAACGTCGCGGACATGCCGTTCAGCGAAGGTACGCTTTGGTCCGCGACGCGCGGTAAAGACGCGATCACAGTGATCGGAACAATGCATATCTATGACCCTCGTTTGAATCCCCTTTACGATCGTATCAGCGACAAGGTTGCAACAGCTGATTTGGTCATGCTCGAAGCAACACCAAAGGAAGAAGCAGAGCTGCAAGAACTCATCGTGACGGACCCAGACCTTCTGTTTATCACCGAGGGCCCGACACTCCGGACGCTGCTTGATGACGAGACATGGGATCTGATCGCCAGGGCTGCAACTGATCGGGGTATTCCAGGATTTATGGCCGCGAAGATGCAGCCTTGGTACCTGTCATTGGTGCTATCGATCCCGCCATGCGCAACCCAGGATATGCTTGCCGGGGATCTGGGGCTCGATCACATGATCAGCGAAGGGGCAGACGCTGCAGGCGTGCCGATGCAGGCGCTGGAACCCGTTACGACCTTGTTCGAGCTGTTTCAGAGCAGCCCGTTCGACGAACAGATTGACATGCTCATGGTCAACCTGACCAGCCCAGACATCCAGCAACAAATGTTTGTCGCGATGCTGGACAGCTATTTTGCGCAGGAGGTTGGCACATTGTGGGAAATGTCGCGCATCGCGATGACAGAGCTGCCGGATGTTGATGAAGACACAGCAGCCCAGATGTTTGCCCAGATCGAGGACCTGCTATTGATCAAGCGAAACCGCAACTGGATGCCGGTCATCAACGCAGCGGTGGAAGAGCACGACAATCTGGTCGTCGCTGTCGGCGCAGCGCATTTGATAGGAACAGAAGGCATTCTGCAGTTCCTGCAGGATGATGGCTGGACGTTGACGCGGATGCAGTAACAGGTTTTGGCAAAGATCCTCAGGGTCACTCAAAATTCTAGAATTTTGAGCATGCGTTACACATCCCCGTAATCTGCAAGGCCCCGACGCCCTGCCTCGGTCAGGTCATACACACCGCGCGACACCCGCATGAACCACCCATAGTGATCAGCCGCCATAATCCGTGTCGCGTCGGGAACTTCAGCCCATTCCTTTACAACCGCCCCCTTGGACGGCCCATGCACTGCCAGAAACCGCGCACAGCGCAGCGCATCCTGCCGGTACCCGGTGACGATCCCATGGCGCGTCGCACCACCGCTATTGGGATCCCCTCTCATCCTGTCGAACGCGCGTAAGAGCCGGGCGGCTTTTTTCTTGGATTTGCGCGAGGCATAGGGGCCTGGATCGGCCAGGACCTCAACATGTCCGTCCCGCAACCGCACTGTTAACACACCCAGACCGACACGCCGGGCGAGCCTCACATTTGCCTTTAGCGCCTTGGTCTTGCCGCCAGCAGGAATTGCAAGATAGACGCGGTCCGTCACGGACAATCGGTCGATCCCCTGGTGAAATAAAGCGAGTGAAAAACCGAGCTTAAGTTCGACAATTACGGGCGGCTCATCGCCACGGCGGGCCATGACATCCGCTGCACCAACCTCCCCCTTCACCTCATACCCCTGGGCCTGCAGATAGGTTTTGATTGGGGGATAAAGATCGGCCTCTTTCGGCATGCCAATGTCCTTTTTCACCCCAGCCAAATCCAAATGCGGGTCGGGTGCAAGCCCCGCCACACATGCGGCGGGGCCGTTTATGCTATCGTCCGCCCTGACGACCGGGGAATTGCGGTGGCCGTTTAGTGTCGCGGCGGGGCCGGTTCAGCCCCGGCTGCAAATTGGCCGGCCTTTGACCAAATGGGTCAGGCCGGACCGCCCTGCGGTTCTTGGTGACAGACGCGGAGCGAGAACCCGGCTTGCGGGGTTTTGGTGTTTTTCTGGGCATGGTGTGCACCTTTTATGGGATAAGAATCAGGGCCAAAAATGGCCAACGGGTCGCCCGAAGACGTCAGTTCAACATGTCCATTGTCAGGGTGCTCCTACACGAAGGGTCAGTGGATCAGGTGGCGCAGATTAAGCGTGTATGTCCATTGTCAGGGTCCTCCGGTTGCTGCGCTGGTGATATCACAGTCTGATCCCGCCCGTCAAACCGCCGCCATGGGGTGACAGCCCTGGCCGACCCTCATATATACGGGGGCAAATTCAGCTTCTGTAGAAAGTGATCCCCGATGACGACCCTCGTATTTGGCCATAAGTCCCCCGACACTGACAGCACCGGTTCACCGCTCATCTGGGAATGGTTTCTCAACCACTCTGGCCATATGGCCAAAGCGGCCCTTTTGGGCGAGCCAAACACAGAAGCCAAGTTTGTCGCCAAGAAATGGGGATTTGAGCTCCCCGATATCATCAAAGACGTAGAAAATGACCAGTCTTGCGTGATCGTTGACACCAACAACCCTGCCGAACTGCCGGACAATATTGGCAATGCCGAGGTGCTGGCAATCATTGACCACCACAAGCTGACCGGTGGATTGGAAACCAAGAACCCGATCAACATCACGATCCGCCCGCTAGCCTGTACCGCGACGATCATGCACCAGATGATGGGGGCAGATGCGGAAAAGATGCCCGACAGCGTCAAGGGCCTGATGCTGTCCTGCATCCTGTCCGACACGCTCGCCTTCCGGTCACCCACGACAACCGAAATGGACAAGGATTTGGCAGAAAAATTGGCCAAAGCTCTGGGCGTCGATATTGGCACCTATTCCGCGGAAATGTTTGACGCAAAATCCGACGTGTCCGCATTCTCGGATGCAGAATTGTTGCGAATGGACAGCAAGGAATACGAAGTGGCCGGCAAGAAGTTCCGTGTATCCGTCCTGGAGACAACCGCCCCCAATATCGTGTTGGACCGCAAAGCGTCCTTGATGGAAACCATGCCAACTGTCGCGAAAGAAGATGGTGTGGACGAGGTCCTGCTGTTCGTCGTCGACATCCTGAAAGAGGAGGCCACGATGTTGGTCCCCAATGACCTGACCAAAGGCGTGGCCGAAAAGTCATTCGACGCCAAGGTCGAGGGTGACAGCGTGGTCTTGCCTGGCATCATGAGCCGCAAAAAGCAGATCATTCCGGCATTGAAGGTCTAAATCCACGCCTGACTGATTGTACCTACAGAACCCGGACAGCTTCTGTACGTCTTATTGCCCCCTGCAGAATGGTTAGCGTATGACCCAAATCATCACCCAGTTTGAAGAGATCTCGGGTCAGTACGACGCCGCTTTCGTGGACCTTTGGGGTTGTATGCATAACGGCATCATGGCCTTGCCTGACGCCGTCAAAGCGATGCAAACCTTCCGGGCCTCCGGTGGGGTTGTTGTGCTGGTGACCAACTCACCCCGTCCCTGGGACAGTGTCGCACGGCAGATCAATGGGTTTGGCGTTCCAGACGATGCTTGGGATGCCATTGCCACCTCTGGCGACAGCGCACGGGCTGCGATGTATCGCGGCATTGTAGGGAAAAAGATCTGGTTCATGGGCGAAAGCCCCCGGGACGATGATTTCTTCAAGCCATTGAAAATCATCTCTAACCCGGTCGAAATTCAAAAGGTCCCGCTGGATCAGGCCGAAGGAATTGTCTGTTGCGGACCTTTTGATCCATTGGCAGAGGTAGAGGTTAACCGCCCTGATTTCCTCTACGCCAAGGAAAAGGGGCTCAAGCTTCTCTGCGCCAACCCCGACATCGTTGTTGACCGGGGTGAGGTGCGCGAATGGTGTGCCGGTGCTCTTGCAGAGCTTTATACCGACATGGGCGGAGAGAGCCTGTATTTCGGCAAACCCCATCCGCCCATCTACGACCTCGCCCGAAGACGCCTTGCTGCATTAAGCATTGCGCCATCGGATCCGCGTATCATCGCCATTGGGGACGGCATTGGCACCGACATCCTTGGTGCGTTACAGGAAGACATTGACGCGTTATTCATCTCGGGCGGGTTGGCCGCACGTGAGACAAAAACCGTCACACAGCCGGAGCCCGATGCATTAGCGCGGTACCTCAATTCGCAGCAAATGAGCGCGACTTACACAATCGGTCACCTTCGCTAGAATAATCACTTGATTTTTCTGCGTTCGCAAAGTAATAAAATTTCACGAAGTTATACCTAGTAGAACTTTTGTTACTTTACGGAGCCCAGCATGTTAGACAACGCCCCGCGCGGAACGATCTGCATCGAAGATATCGAAATCGGAATGACACGGTCGCTCCGCAAAGTCATCACCGACCGCGACATCGAACTGTTTGCAGAAGTATCGACCGACTGTAATCCCGTCCATCTGGACGAGGACTACGCACAAGAGACCATTTTTGGTGGCCGCATCGCCCATGGCATGCTGACAGCAGGCTTGGTTAGCGCGGTGATTGGCGAACAATTGCCCGGCCATGGCACGGTGTACCTGGGTCAAAATTTGAAGTTTCTTGCACCTGTGCGGCCTGGCGATATGGTTTTGGCCGAGGTTGAAGTGACAGATATCGATCATTCGAAGCGTCGCGTGACTATGAATACGCGCTGTATTGTGAATGACAAAAAGGTGCTCGTGGGTGACGCGACTGTGCTCGCCCCATCCCGGAAGTTCGACTGACACTCATGAAGCCTACGGCTTTCCTCGCACGAAGGCCCGGCAGGGCTGACAAGCGCCGCTTGCATGGCCCAGCGACCTCCGCTACCCAAAGCCATGCGCATTATTCGAGACACCGTTTTCGTTAATCCGACAGACCGCGGAGCGGCGGCAGCCATAGGCAATTTTGATGGTGTGCATATCGGCCATCAGGCAGTCATCGATCTTACTCGCAAAGCGGCGGTAGCCGCAAATGCGCCACTGGGGATAATGACTTTTGAACCCCATCCGCGCAGCTATTTTTCTAACGATCCCACACCCTTCCGCCTGATGAGTGCTGATGCCAAGGCAAACCGTTTAGCCAAGCTGGGCGTTGAAAAGCTATATGAAATACCTTTCAACGCCGCCCTCGCAAGCCTCACCCCGCGAGATTTTGCACAGACCATCATTGCAGACCAACTTGGGCTGAGGCATGTCGTCGTTGGCGCAGATTTTTGCTTTGGCAAAGGGCGGGCAGGGACTGTCGAAGACCTAAAAGGCTTTGGCGAAGACATGGGGTTTGGCGTCACAATCGCTCCGATCATTGCCATCGACACAGCCAATGTGTCGTCCACCGCCATTCGTCAGGCATTGACTGACGGCATCCCGCGCGAAGCCGCTGCAATGCTGGGCCATTGGCACCGGATCGAAGGCGAGGTCATCCGCGGCGACCAGCGCGGGCGCGACCTGGGATACCCTACCGCTAATATGTCCATTGCCGGGCTGCATCCGCCAAAATTCGGCGTTTATGCAGTGAAGGTCGATGTGCTAGATGGACCAAACGCGGGCACTTACGACGGGGCTGCCTCTATCGGCGTCCGACCCATGTTTGGGGAAAACCTGCCAAATTGCGAAACCTTCCTTTTTGATTTCAAGGGTGATCTTTACGGTGCGACCCTGTCGGTGGCCTTAGTCGATTTCCTAAGGCCAGAGCTAAAGTTCGAGGGCATCGATGCCCTGATCACCCAGATGGATGCTGATTGCGACAAGGCTAGAAAGATCCTGTCCGATGTCCAATAAAATCCCGCGCGAAGGTCTGGTCGACCAGTTTTGGGAAACCAAAAAGATGGACGAGATGTCAAGACCAGAATGGGAAGCGCTCTGCGATGGCTGCGGCAAGTGCTGTCTGAACAAGCTTGAAGATGATGAAGGCACCGTTGCACTGACCCGCGTTGCCTGCCGCCTTCTGGACGACAGCACATGCCTTTGCGTCAATTATGCAGACCGCCACAATTACGTCCCCGAATGCATTGTCCTGACACCAAAGACGATCGAAAAGAACATGTATTGGCTACCGCAAACCTGCGCCTATCGTCTGATTTATGAGGGGCGTCCGCTTTACGATTGGCATCCGCTGATCTCGGGCGATCCCATATCGGTCCATCGCGCTGGCGTGTCGGTGCAGGGCATGACCGTGCCAGAGTTCGAAGTCGATGAAGATGCCTGGGAAGACCATATCATCGAGGAGCCGCTATAGATGTTCTTTGCCTCAGACAATGCCGGACCCGCGCATCCCAAAGTAATCGAAGCGCTGATCAAAGCGAACGAAGGCTATGCTATGGGCTATGGTGCTGATCCGATCATGGACGAGGTGCGCGCGCAGATCCGCGAGATTTTTGAAGCTCCGGAGGCCGCTGTCTACCTGATCATCAACGGGACTGCGGCCAATTCCGTCCTTCTTGGAACCATGTCGCACCCTTGGCAAACCATCTTTTGCAGCGATTGCGCGCATATCCATGAAGACGAGTGCAATGCGCCGGAATTCTATACAGGCGCCAAGCTGACCCTGGTTCCAACCACCGACGGAAAGATGGACGCGGAAGACCTTCGCACCAAGATTCTGGCAGAAGAAAATCGTGGCGTGCACGGCCCACAACGCGGGCCTCTTTCCGTCACGCAAGTGACCGAAAAGGGCACGTTATACACATTGAACGAGATCAAAGCGCTAACCGCATCAGCCAAAGATTTTGGTATCAAAACCCATATGGACGGCGCGCGTTTTGCAAACGCGCTTGTGGCGTTGGATTGCAGCGCCGCAGACATGACATGGAAAGCTGGCATCGACACAGTCAGCTTTGGCGGCACCAAAAATGGTGCCGTCGGGGTCGAGGCATGTGTGATCTTTGATCCTGGTCTGGCATGGGAATTCGAACTTCGCCGCAAACGCGGCGGGCATCTTCTGTCCAAACACCGGTATCTGTCTGCCCAGATGCAGGCCTATCTGGCCGATGGCCTATGGCTGGATATGGCACGGTCAGCCAACGCGCGCTGTGGGCAATTGGCCGAAGGACTGCGGGGCAATAATGCCGCACAGATGCTGTTCGAACCGCAGGCAAATATGATCTTCTTCGAAATGCCCAGATCCGAACACAAGCGGGTGCTGGATAGTGGCGCGGTCTATTATGTGATGAGCGGTGATCCAGAGACCGGCAACCCGGATGAGCCTTTGACAGGGCGTCTGGTCACCGATTGGTCAATGACCGAAGAAGGCGTCGGCCAGTTCCTGGATCTGCTGCACGGGTAGGCAGAAAGTGCTGAACTGCGCCAGAGGTTTTACGTTTCATCGAACGTCGGCAGTGCGGACAAACCTTCCTTTCGTTGTTCCGGCTGGAATGTCTGCTTTCTTGGTGTGTCGATTTGTGCAT
>JBCBGX010000036.1:0-16841 GCA_038526325.1 Pseudomonadota bacterium
TCCACATCATCGTCAGAAATCGCTCTAGCGGCGGTTTATCAAATCCGAATTCACGCTCAAGCTCTTCTATGAATTCCGGTGGCAGGCCCCGACCGCCAATGTAGTCGCTATCGGCTGATTCACCGATATCAGCGTCACCTGCCCCGCCCGCGATACTCTCAAACACATCACCCTGCCCCTCAAGATTGGCAAGGATCTGTTCAATAGGTCCGCCGGGCACGAACTGGGTCAAGACGAAATTTATGATCATGATCCCTAACAATGTGGGGATCACAAGCAGCAATCGTCGGATGATATAGGCGCCCATGGTTACTGCTTACTTGAACGCGTTTTGGGCTCTGAGTGCTTCAAACTTGTCCTGGTTGATCCACCAATAATCCAGATGGCCAAGACCAAATTCCGGCAGGTTTTCAGGGTATTCGTAGAAGTCGTAGTAGGCGACCCAGTTTGTCGGATTATAGTACATTGGTACCATAAAGTATTCGTACCGCATGATCCGATCAATCGCCCGAACGCCGGCTGCCATATCGTCATAATTCTCGGCAAGGGTCACAAATTCAGTGATTGCATCTACAGCCTCGGAACAAAAGCCTGCCGGGTTGAAGACATCGTCGCGGTCTTCGCATCCATACTTCTGACCCAGACCTGCACCTTCTTGTAGGCCATTGCGATACCCATCAAAGATCACATCAAAATCATTGGCCTGAGTGCGCGCCTGATACTGTGACGGGTCGACCCTGTTGTAAGTCGCGTTAACGCCAAGTCGCTGCAGATTTTCGATATAAGGGTTGAAAATTCGGTCAAAGCTTTGCCGAGTCTCCAGTAGTTCGATATCCAATGTATTGCCTTCGCCGTCCCGAAGCATGCCGTCATCACCCGGCACAAAACCCGCCTCTTCCATCAACGCCAAGGCACGGCGCAAGTTGCCGCGGTCGAGCGGCCGGTCACCGCTTTCATGTGGCAGCAACGCCTCTTCGGTAAAAATCGCTTCCGGCAGTTGGTCCCGAACCGTTTCCAACACCTCTAATTCACGTCCCTCGGGCAGACCAACGGCTTTCAGACGATCGTTCTCCCAAAAGCTCTCTCGCTGTCGAAACAGGCCGTATTGGAGGTTCTCATTGGTCCAGGTGAAGTTGTACATCAGACCCAAGGCTTGGCGGATATTCCGATCCTTGAGCTTGTCCCTGCGCAAATTAAAGACAAAGCCTGTCGCCCCTGGTAGGGTTCCATCTTCCAGTTCTTCCTTAATCACCCATCCGCTATTGATCGCGGGGAAATCGTAGGACGTGGCCCAGTTGATCGAACTGTTTTCGCGGCGGAATGTGAATTCACCCGCTTTGAATGCCTCAAAGGCGGCGGATGTGTCAGCGAAATATTCGATCCGGATTGAATCATAGTTGCCGCGCCCCACGCGCATCGCATGATCTGCGCCCCAGTAGTCCGGATTGCGGGTATAGATAATCTGGCGACCCGGTTCGACGGATGAAATGCGGTATTCACCGGTACCGGGTGACGTCTCCAGTCGTGGCTCATCTAACCTTGCGCCGGTTTCTTCAAACCAAGCTTTCGACATGACGATGGCAGATCCCATTTGTGTGATCCGCCCGCGTAAGGGGAATTCGGGATTGAAATCAAACCGCACGGTGTGATCGTCAATTGCCTCGTAAGATGGCACGAGTTGTTTGATATAGTTGGCGTAAGACGGGGTGCCCTGTTCGCGAAACAACTCATGCGTGTGGATGACGTCAGCCGCCGTCATGGGCGTTCCATCGGAAAATGTTACGTCATCCCGCAAATTGAAGATCACATAAGATCGGTCCTCGGGATATTCGAGGGTGGTGCATAAAACACAGTAGTACGACCCAACCTCATCAGATGTGATATCCATCAGGCGCTCAAAGATCGACGATGACAGCGCCCCCGGGGTACCCGACAAGGTGGAAAATGGGTTCATGCTGTCAAATGTGCCGTTGGTCGACAGGCTAATCTGGCCACCCACTGGCGCATCCGGATTAACATAATCCAGATGGGCAAAATCTGCAGCATACTTCAAATCACCATACTCGTTGAAACCATGGCTTTCGATGACGCCGCCATGATTTTCGGCATCAACCTGTGCAGCGCCCCAAATCGCTCCGACAGCAATGACTGATCCCAAAACCCAGTTTTTTGGTCGATCCGCCTGTACATCATGGCGTTTGGCAACAACACAAGACTGGGAACGGTTTTGCATCATGATCTCCGGTTCAGACAACACTATCCTATTCATAAATGAAGCTAGAAGACACGATGGCAAATATTCAAGTTGAGAATTCGTGATCAGCGGTGAGAAAAGCGTAACATTCACAAAAAAGGCCGTCCGAATGCGGACGGCCATGCATCTTGGTACCGACGGCTTGGATCAGTCGGCAAATGTTGCCAAATAAGCGATCAGATTTGCGCGATCTTCCGCGCTGCGCATGCCATTGTAGCTCATGGCTGTGCCGGGGGCGTACCCGCGTGGATTCTCGAGGAACGCGTTCAGTTCCTCCGGTGTCCAGACTTCGACCGCGTCAATCAGCGCGCCGGAATAGTTGAAATCATCGTAGAATTGCACCGGCCGGTTTACGACACCATGCAGCGCAGGGCCTGTGCCATGCTGACCGGCTTCAAGCGCATGACAAGACCGGCAACCGCGCCACAGCCCTTCGCCATCTTCGGCACTGGCGGATGCAAAGATGACCGAAAAGGGCACCTCTTCAACTTCTTCCTCGACTGCGCCTTCGGCATCAGCAACTTCGATCACGTAGGCCTGCGCATGGTCTTTGCCGTGGCCGCCGGTATGATAAATCTCTTCGGCCAGCCAAGCGCCGAGCAGGTAAACCAAAAACGTGCCGCATAATGCGCCAATCGCTTTGGTCGTCGTCATTGTGTCGAACATGTCGCGTTCCATCTCGTTTCGGTGTTTCGGCGCTATGTATCCGCTTCCAACACCGGGTTGCAAGGTATACTGGCGCGACCAAACGACCATTTCCAAAGGGTGACGCAGGGAGGCAGCACCATGGCTAAGAAAATCGCGTTCCAAGGTGAATTAGGCGCTTACGGGCATCAAGCTTGCGTCTCAGCGCGACCCGATTTCTCCCCCCTGCCCTGCAGCACATTTCAAGCCGCGATAGACGCAGTCCGTCAAAGCGAAGCAGAGCTTGGCATGATCGCCGTCGAAAACTCCACCTATGGTCGCGTCGCCGATGTTCATTCGTTACTGCCCGAAAGCGGTTTGCACATTGTGGATGAGACATTTGTGCGGGTGCATATCAACCTGCTGGGCACACAGGATGCGCGGCTTGAGGACGTAACCGAGGCTTTCGGTCATCCCGTGATCTTGCCGCAATGTGCGCGTTTCCTGCGCGACAATCAGATCAAGGGGCGCACCAGTTCCGACAATGCCCGTGCAGCGCGCGAAGTTGCTGCTGGCAAGGACAAGCGCATCGCGGCTCTTGCTTCGGAACTTGCCGCTCAGATCTATGATCTGAAAGTTCTCGCAAGACATATCGAGGACCATGAGCGCAACACCACCCGGTTTTTGATCATGGCGCGAGAACCTGATTACCGGCGCCGCGGAGAATTTGGGACGATGACCAGTTTCGTTTTCCGTGTTCGCAATATCCCGGCGGCACTCTACAAGGCGATGGGCGGTTTCGCGACCAATGGGGTCAACATGACAAAGCTCGAAAGCTACATGGTGGGGGGCGCCTTTACCGCAACGCAATTCTATGCGGAGATTGAGGGGCACCCCGATGATCAAAACGTCCAACTCGCCCTGGAAGAGTTGGGTTATTTCACGGATCATATGCATATCATGGGTGTATATCCTGCCGCTGCCCGGCGACATGAATAGACCCGACCGTTACTTTGCAGCGGCGGTTCCTACCGCAATTGCATAAAGAACGGCCTCTTGCGAACCGTCAAAGCCGATCAAACGGTTGAGCACATCGTCATAGAATCCACCCATGCAAAGGGTGCTTAGTCCCTTTTCCTCTGCCACAAGGCATATGTTCTGGGCGACATGCCCCGCCTCAAACAGGACATATCGGTAGCCACGCGGCCCATATTTGGCTTGTGTTCGCGCGAATTCTGCCCCCAGACATAAGATAAGCGGGGCGTCGTGCACGCAGTCCCAAGATAAGAACGCGTTTGTAGCGCTATTGGGCCAATTGGATCCGTCCAAGGCGGCAAGGTCATCCCCAATTGTGTCATAGTGATAGATGCCCGGCGACAAGCCCTCGACGCTACGTACAAGTGCGTAGAGTTCTAATGGGTATAATGCGCCGGCAGATGGAACAGGGCGGCGCAGCATCGTGTTGCTTGATCCGGACCCGGGATCGAATACACAATAGGCGCTTCGCAAGAGCCCTGCACAAGTTGCCAGTGTCATTGGCGTGTCCGAGAAATTCCGGCAAGAGCGGCGGTCTTTCGCTAACTGGTCAACTTGGCCTCGTGTTGTCTTTGGCAGTGGAACACGCGGGCTATCCTTATACATCAGCGTTTTCTGGACAAATGGCGCATTGGGCACGGGGTTTTCGTTTACCCAAGGGGCAGAGTTCAAGTGAAAGAACTGAGAAAGGCCAACTGTATCATCAACGGGATTGTTCATGCGTCATGCCAAAGGATGGGGGCACAGATTGAGCCCGGTTTCATCAAGCGGGGTGTCGCGCAACCCCCAAGCCACGGGCGCTTCAAACAAGCGCCGCCCACCAAAACGCCCTTGACCGAAGCCAAAGTGGATCGGCTGGAATCCTGTGATAACCACTCTGACAACGCGCGGGCCAAGTTGGGCGATATCCGGTGGAGTGATATCAACAAAGGCAACCCGCGCGCCCGCCGATACCGCACTATTGACCAAGCTGGAAATCATGGCTTTCGTGTCGGTCTGTGAAGGCTTTGGCAAATCGTGCACGTTAAGCGGCGGTGTAGGACCCGCCAGAAAATCAAATTCCGCCGCATGCGCGGGGATCGTATGAAAGAGTGGATGATCGTTGAGTGTCTGAACAGCTTCGTATTGTGTTAATCGGTCGGCGTAATCTTTGACCTGCATGCGCATCCGCATTCCCGCACGCAATTGACACAACTCTGACACGGCCTTGTCGAGGGCGACAACCGGGTCACAATCACAGCCAAGCCCGATCACCCGAAATATACCACCCTTTTGCGGATCTTCGGCGATGGCCATCATGACAAAGGCGGCTTGGTCCGTGTGAAGCGACAACAAGCGGAGTGTCACCCCGAACCGTTGGTAATGACGGATGACGCCTGCGGCCTCGCACCCAAAGGTCGGCAGCGCAATCTCCCGCGCATGCAACTTATTGAGCCATGTCAGCATAAAGGCATCACGTTCGATGACTTCGTAAAGTCCGCTGAGCACAGCGTCATCAAGGGTCCTGCCCGCCGCCAATCCATTCGATGCGGAAGGAACAAAAAAATCCTCGATCCGCGGCGGCGGACCTAGCGCGTAGACCTGCGATGCAGGAAGCTCAACTGGAGCCCCGCTAGGAAGTTCGACCCCCTCAATCCAAGACGTTACTGCTTCGGGACCCCAGGATCGGAATGGACATCCATTTGCATATTGCGTGTCAGAATAAAGCACGCAATCGGTAGGTTTGATCGAGTTTGGGCGCGCGGGACCGATCCGAACCCGCCCAGTATCCCATTGGAATGATCCATAGCGTTCAATTGCCTCGCCCAGCGCCGAGAGTTTTGCCTCTGCCTCAGTCCGACCTTTGCCACCGGTAACGCGGACACCAATCGGTGTTTGTTGAGTGTGAAAATGCGCCAGAGTCGCATTCCACAGATAGGGCGGGGTTGGTTCATCCGCACCGCGCATTTGCGGGACCAACGATGTGACGATCCCGCAACGGGGGCTGACCAGCGCCTCAATCAGGCGCGCGGCATCGTCTTCGTTGCTCATGCTGTCGCCTGTGCAGCATCGCAGGCGGGGCAGCCTGGAACCCGCAAAACAGCGTGCTTTTCCACCTTCAAGCCCGGAATACCGATTTGCAGAAAGCGACCATCCAAATTGGGTATGCTTGTCCCCGACAACCAACTTATCGCTTCCGCACCCAGCATACCGCCCACAATGTCTGCGGCTACGGCTAGATTTTCTCGTCGGTCCGAGAGATCAAACTGCGCGTTGTTCAGGTAAGCTTGGGTCGCGTTATGGGCGATTTGATTTGGGGCAGCGGCAAATTCTCGCATTTTCCAGCACATATAGCATGCACCGATATCATGCCGGAAAAACCCAGGGCCGACCACAAGCGCTGTTCCTTCCAGCGAAGCTGCGATCCAAGGGGTGCCCGACGCCTTGCAAGCCATGTTAAGGTAAAGCGCAAGGACTTGTTCCCCTGACTCGAGACAGCAAAGAACCAGATTCGCGCCGGAAATCAGTGGCACCACTTCGCTCGGGTCCGAGGGGCGGGTATCATTAGGTGTGAGCTGTGTCGAACCACCGGCCTGATCCAGAAGGCCGCACAACACCTCAGCACGATTGGCTCCGACATGGGGCGCCTGAAACAGGCCCGAAAAATATAGGTCTGTTGGTGCAACATCAGTCGGGTCAATGATGGTCAATCGGCCAATCCCGGCGGCCACAAGTGCGCGTGCAACAACTGCGCCATGCGCGCCCGCCCCAAACAGCACAACCTTTGCGGCCTGCAGGTTACCCTGCGCCACAAGCCCCGCCGGGGCAGTTTCAGCCAGCCAGCCCTGTTGTGGCGTTCGATCTATTTGCTCTTCGGATCGGATGTAGTCTGCGCCCTCAATCAAAACCCCTTGCGCCCGAAGCGTCGCAAATGCCGTAAGCAAGTCTTCTTTGGCAAAGAGATGGGCAACGCGTTCACAAATTTCATCAATGTCACGCGTGCCATCTAACAGCGGAATAACCTCTTGTTCAAATTCCTGGAATGATTTCCCTTGCAGCGCCAGGTGCCTTCGCCAAGACGCCAATCGAAGCGTTTCTTCCCCCGCCTCGTTCGCGGGCTCTGTCCAGTGCAGGAAACAAGCTGGCAAAAGCGGTTTTTGAAGCGGCTCAGCGACATGCTTACTGGATTGCTCTGCCACCGGTTGGTCCCTAAAGGTCGTTGCTGGTCTGCCATGAAGGCTGACCGAATGCTAAAGAGAGTGCAAGGCCTAGCTTGCCTCTGGCACGATCCGTTCAGCGACATCTGCGAGGACAGTTTCGAGATCGGTTGGCATCTTGTTGTCCTTGAGCATCCCATCGATGCTAAGGAATGAAAGTCCGTGCACAAAACTCCATAACATGAATGCCTTGTGACGGTCCCCTTCTTCTATCGTTTGGCGGCCATGGCATTTGGCAACCTCCAACTGCACAAATTCAAACTTCGAATCGCCCAGCGCATGCAGATTTTGGTCTTCTTCGGTCTCACCAGACCAGGTGAACATCAGTCGAAACACCTCGGGTTCTGATGTGGCAAAGCGAATATAGACCCGACCCAATGCGATGATCCGATCGCGGCTGCCTTCGGCAAAAGGTGCGATTTCTGTTAACATTTGTTCGGACTGGCGTACCATACCCCCAATCGCCACCTCACGCAGCATTTCTGTCTTGTCCTTAAAGTGTTTATACGGCGCCGCGGTCGATACACCTGCCAAGCGACATGCTTCGGACACTGAAAAGTTATCGGGTCCTTTCTCCTCAACTAAAGCGCGGGTCGCCTCGATCAATTGCGCCCTTAAATCGCCGTGGTGGTAGCTTGCCCGCTTTTTCTGTTCGTTCGGTATTTTCATGATCCAGTCTTTTTCAGAGAACGTAACACTTGTCAAAGTAAGGATCTCTAACATATGTTAGAGTCTCTAACATTGCGAGAGGGTATCCCATGCAAGGCAAGTCAAAACCTGGTTTCGTACGGCGCGGTCTAATACTAGCAGGAACCTTGATTGTTATCGCAGGGGCGGGAACCGCCGTAAGTGTCGGCGCAGAAATTCTGACAGATCGGGCGGCGCAAACACCACCACCTGTTGCGGCAGATCTTACGCCGGTGACAGTCCGTTCTGTCACGTTTGAGGATGCATACACTCTGTCCCGGCAATTCCTTGGCCAGATTGAAGCGAATGCAGAAATTGTCGTGTCCTTCGAACTGGGTGGACGATTGGCAGAGCTCACTGTCGAAGAGGGGGCATTTGTCGCCCAGAACGAGGTCATCGCCCGGCTGGATACGGCCTTGCTAGAAGCCGAAGCTGCACGCCTTGAAGCATCGCGCGACGCAACGCTCGCACAGCTGAATTTCGCTGAAACCCGGTTGACCCGCGCGACAGAACTATTGGGAGACGGGTTTTCAAGTCAGGAAACGCTTGACCAAGCACTTGCCACCAGAAACGAGCTTGCGGCCCGCATCGCGGAGATTGATGCAGGATTGCAAACGGTCCAGATTAATCTTGCAAAATCGGTTATACGCGCGCCCTTTTCGGGTCGCGTGGGCATCTTGGCTGTCGAAGCAAATGAAACGCTCGCTGCAGGGCAGCATGTCCTGACGCTGATTGATACATCAACACCGGTGATGCGCGTGGGCTTGCCCTTGGATATCTCGCCAGAGACACTGCAAATGGTCAAAGTCGAAATTGAGGGGCGCACCTACCCTGCGGCACTCAAGCAACTGCGTCCGGATATCGACCCCGTCACACGGACGCGCACAGCATTACTGAATGTTCTGACAGACGCCGCACCAGCCTTTGGTCAGTCCGCAACGCTAATGATCGATACGACCGTCACAGCACGGGGCGCATGGGTTCCCATCGA
Organism: Pseudomonadota bacterium; assembly: GCA_038526325.1. Lineage (GTDB taxonomy): Bacteria > Pseudomonadota > Alphaproteobacteria > Rhodobacterales > Rhodobacteraceae > Yoonia. The sequence continues at coordinate 8,789 of JBCBGX010000036.1, forward strand.
TGCGTTGCAAGAAGGGTCAGGGAGTATTTGGACGGTCCTCATCGTTGATGAGGGCATAGTTCGAACCGCGGCGGTAGAACTCTTACACGTGCAAAGCGACCGCGCCTACGTGCAGGGAACGTTCATGGAAGGCGCGCAACTGATCGAAGCGGGCGCACATCGTCTGGTGCCCGGTCAGCAAGTCAACGTGATAAAGACGAAAGGCTAAGTTATGCGGACTCTGACATTTCGCCAGCCCCGTTTGGTGGCCCTGATCTTGCTGGTACTTATCTCGGCCGGTCTGTCATCCTTTCTGTCACTTGGCCGCCAGGAAGATCCAACAATCACAAACCTATTTGCAACGGTAACGACCCAGTTTCCTGGTGCCGACCCTGCGCGTGTAGAGGCACTGGTAACCGCCAAAATCGAAGAAGAGCTTCGTACGATCCCCGAGGTGGATGTGATCACTTCTGTCTCGCGTTCTGGCGTATCGATCGTCTCGGTCGAATTGCTGCAGACGCTGGATGCCGCGACAATTGAACAAGTCTGGTCCGAGGCACGCGATGCCGTCGAAGCGGCGCGCAGCACTTTCCCCCAAGGTGTTCTGGCGCCAGAGTTCGATGCTGAAGGTATCTCGGCATATTCCGCTGTCGTGGCCGTGACGGCTGATCATGACACGATTCCAATGACAATTGTGCAAGCCCATGCGGATTCGTTAGCTGATCGTCTTCGTGCCATTCCCTCGACCCGCGCCGTCGACTTGTTTGGGGAACCCGAAGATGAAGTGCTGGTCTCAGTCGATGCGCAGGCTGCAGCAACTCTCGGCTTAACGGCGCAAGACATCTCGCGTCTGATCACCGCGGCTGACGGAAAGGTGCAGGCAGGCCGGTTGCAAAGCAACGATGTCGACCTGACGATCAACATATCGGGCGCGATTGAAGCACTGGACCGTTTGGGCGCAGTTGTCTTGCGTCAAAACGCAGACGGCGCGACTGTAGCTTTGGCTGACATCGCAACGATCACGCGGGGAATGCGGCAACCCGCGTCTGAACTGGCGATTGCGAATGGTCGGCCAGCTGTTCTTGTTGGTGTTCTGGCACAGGATGGCGTTCAAATTGATCGCTGGATGACCTTTGTCCACGAAGAGCTTGATGCAGGCACGGTCAACATCCCTGTCGGTCTCTCTGAGACACTGATGTTTGATCAAAGCACCTATACGGCGGACCGATTGGCCGAGGTTGGCACCAATATGGCGATAGGTATCAGCCTGGTTGTGGCGGTATTGTTCATTACGCTGGGTGTGCGGGCCGCAGCTATCGTTGCACTGGTCCTGCCGGTCGTATCGCTTGCGACACTTGCGAGTATGAATTTCATCGGACTGCCAATTCACCAAATGTCGGTGACCGGATTGATCGTGGCTCTGGGTCTGTTGGTTGATGCCGCTATCGTGATGGTGGATGAGGTACGGCAAAGACTCACGCGCGGGATGGCCCGGATTGATGCAGTTGGCGATGCCACAGCGCGCCTGGCGGCCCCCCTGCTCGCCTCGACGGTCACAACGGCCCTGTCCTTCACGCCCATGATCCTTTTGCCCGGACCAGCAGGTGATTTTGTTGGCTCAATTGCGATTGCTGTGGTGCTCATGCTGTGTTGGTCGTTGTTTGTGGCTTTGACAGTAACCCCCGCGCTGGCCGGTTGGCTGCTACGATCTGATCATGCAGGCGGGATCGAATTGCCGCGTCTGGGACGTGCCTTTCGTGCAGTGATCGGGTTCTCCGTCCGCAACCCGATCCGATCAGTCGCCATATCGCTTATTCTGCCGGTGCTTGGCTTTGCGGCATTCCCAACCTTGACCGCACAGTTCTTTCCCGGAGTGGAGCGTGACCAATTTTATATTGAAATGGATATGCCTCCTGGTACCGCGATTTCCGAGACCGCGGCAATTGCAAGCGAAATTGATACCATTCTATCAGCCGATCCAGGAATAGACCTTGTGTATTGGTCAATCGGTCAATCCGGTCCCGCCTTTTACTACAATATTACGGGCGGCCGCTCGTCCGAGCCTGCTTATGCCCAGGCCATGGTCAAAACAGCTACGGCAGCGGATGCGGCCCGACTGGTGCCACAGTTGCAGGCAGCACTGGACACCTCATATCCGCAAGCCAGAATCATTGTGCGTGATCTTGTGCAAGGCCCCCCGGTCGCTGCTCCAATTGAAATTCGTTTGGTTGGCCCTGATCTGGAGATACTTCGTGATCTGGGGAACGAAGCGCGCGCCATACTCGCTGACTTACCTTTGGTCACGCAAGTACGGGCAGGTGTGGTGAGCGGTACACCGCAACTCCGCTACGACATCGACGAAAACGCTGTGCGACGGCTTGACTTGAACCTAACGGACGTCGCAGCACAGCTAGAGGCTGGGCTGGTCGGCGTCACCGGAGGGAGCCTGGTCGAAGGAACGGACCAGCTGCCGGTAAGGGTCCGTTTTGGCGATGGTCTGCGCGGTAATCTGCAAGACATCAATGATCTGCCAATTCTTATTTCGAATGCGGGCGGTGTTGCGGCTGGCGGCAGCCTGCCCATCGTTCCTTTTTCAGAATTGGCACGCCCCGTTCTTGAACCGGCCGAAAGCGTGGTCACTCGCCGCAACGGGGAGCGTATCAACACCGTGCAAGCCTTTATCGTGCCAGGGGTTTTGCCAGAAGAGGCGTTGCAAATGGCATTGGCTGCACTGGAGGCACATGGCTTTGAGATGCCGTTGGGCTACCGTATTGAACTGGGCGGAGATAGTGACGCCCGCTCTGACACAGTCGGCAACCTAATGGCTTCGGTTGGACTGATCGTGACCTTGACGATTGCGACCATTGTATTGACCTTCAACTCTTTCCGGTTGACCGCCATCGCATTAACCGTTTGCGTATTATCGGCTGGGTTGTCGATGCTGTCATTGGCGTTGATGCAATACCCGTTTGGGATAAACGCCATTATTGGCGTGATCGGATCAATCGGCGTATCAATCAATGCGGCGATCATCATTTTGACCGGTCTAAAGGCAAATCCGGCAGCAGCCTCTGGAAATACAGATGCCATCGCGGATGTGGTGACAGGATCCGCGAGGCATATCACGTCAACCACGATCACCACGTTCGGAGGCTTTCTGCCGCTCATTCTTGCCGGCGGCGGCTTTTGGCCCCCCTTCGCTGTGGCAATTGCGGGTGGCGTGATGTTCTCAACCGTGGTTTCGTTCTTCTTTACGCCAGCAGCGTTCAAACTGCTTTACAGCCGTAAGAGCGACATATTGGTGTTAACGGAAGAACAAGCAGTGACTAGCCAGAACCAATTTGGCGCGGTTGCAGCAGAGTAACAGGAACGTAGCAGTTCCAAGAAACTGGCCGATCTGAAGTCGCTTTTCAAACGCAATGCTCGGCCGTTCTTTTGCAACTTCGCCAACGCCCTTTGCAACACGCCATAAATCTGAACGAGCGGGGTCAAAGCGCTAAAGTGATATGTGCCAGGAAACAGACGAACCAGTCGAAACCCAAACCGCGCTGGCATCCGATGGATTACTGTTTAGTTTTTAGCCATTTGCGCAGTAAGACAGTTGGCCATCAGACCGATTGGACCGTCTAGATGGTGCTGCTGGGGAGGATTGAACTCCCGACCTCACCCTTACCAAGGGTGCGCTCTACCACTGAGCTACAGCAGCTTTCCGTGGGCGGTGCATTAGACCCAATCTAACATTGGCGCAAGCCCTGACTGGACCCTTTTTGTCCTTGTTGGTAACAGGATGGTCATGAGCGACACCGAGAGTGACAGAACAAAAAAAGCGTCTCCACCCACCCGAGAAGAAAGGTTGAAGGCCGCTTTAAAGGCCAATATGGCCAAGCGCAAGGCGCAAGCCCGATCACGGGCGAAAGACAATAACAAAAAAGAGAAAGAATAGTCAGGCATGGATTCTATCGTGGTTAAGGGCGGTGCGCCGCTAAACGGACAGATACAAATTGCGGGCGCTAAGAATGCGGCATTGACTCTGATGCCAGCAACACTGTTGTCCGAAGAGCCGCTGACCTTAACCAATGCGCCGCGCTTGTCGGATATCAAGACGATGACAGCACTGTTGCAGTCTCTTGGTGTAGAAGTTACAGCCATGAAAGACGGCAATGTTCAGGTACTGTCGTCCCATGCCCTGACATCCACGACTGCGGATTACGATATTGTTCGCAAAATGCGGGCCTCTAACCTGGTTCTTGGCCCGCTCTTGGCGCGCCATCATCAGGCAGTTGTGTCTTTGCCTGGTGGGTGTGCCATTGGTGCCCGACCAATGGATATTCATGTCACTGCCCTTGAGGCTCTGGGCGCAGAGATCGAATTGAAAGATGGTTATTTGCATGCCGCTGCAAAAGGCGGGTTGAAGGGCGCGACGGTGCCGCTGCGATTTGCCTCTGTTGGTGCCACGGAAAACGTCCTGATGGCGGCAACCCTGGCCAAAGGGACCACTGTGATCCAGAACGCGGCACGCGAGCCCGAGATTGTGGATCTTGCCAAATGCCTGCGTGCAATGGGCGCGCAGATCGATGGCGAGGGTACAAGCACAATCACCATCGATGGCGTTGATCGCCTGGGCGCGGCCACGCACCGGGTCGTCACCGACCGGATTGAATTGGGAACGTACATGCTCGCACCGGTTTTTGCAGGTGGCGCGGTTGAGTGTCTTGGCGGGACACTGGACCTTGTGACCGCTTTTGCTGAAAAACTGCATGCCGCCGGTGTGGACGTGTCAGAAACCGAAAATGGCCTGCTGGTTCAGCGGACAAATGGCCGCGCAAAGGCCGTTGATGTCACGACCGAGGTGTTTCCGGGTTTTCCGACCGATCTTCAGGCGCAGATGATGGCGATGCTATGTACAGCTGACGGAACTTCGGTTCTCGAAGAAAAGATCTTCGAAAACCGTTTCATGCATGCGCCTGAATTGATCCGCATGGGCGCTCAGATTGAGGTTCAGGGTGGGACGGCAACGGTCCAAGGGGTTGACCGTTTAAAGGGGGCGCCGGTGATGGCCACGGATCTGCGTGCTTCAGTCTCATTGATCTTGGCAGGGCTCGCAGCCGAAGGGGAAACGGTGGTCAGCCGTGTGTATCACCTGGACCGCGGATATGAACATGTTGAAGAAAAGCTCGGTCGTGTCGGCGCACAGATAGAGCGTGTTGCGACATGAACGAAGACGCCAAATTCGAGGATGGGCGCGAGGCGCCACTTAGGTTGAAAGCGCTGGATGCCGAAGATCTGTCAGTGATCGCCGCCCTCACGCAGGATGCAGTTTTCCCGGCAGTTGAAATGCAATGGGACAGCAAAGCGCGTCGCTTTGGTGTTTTGTTGAACCGGTTCCGCTGGGAAGATGCCCCGAGTGCCACCGCCCGCCGCCGCGATTTTGAGCGGGTGCAGGCTGTTTTGGCGTTCGAAGATGTCTTGCGGGTACAATCCCAAGGTGTTGACAGATCTGACCCAGATCTTGTGTTCTCGCTTTTAGCGATCACTTTTGAACCAGGTGAGGACGGTTCCGGGCGGGTGGAGTTGACGCTTGCTGGCGATGGCATCATCGCAGTTGAAGTCGAAGCACTGGAAGTGGTGTTGCAAGACGTGACCCGGCCATATGTGGCCCCATCGGGCAAGGCGCCTTTCCATCCTGAATGATACATTGAAGCCCTCGGAACTGCGGGCTATGTCCCTGTCCTGAAGGAGGGCGCAATGCCGCAGTTTCTGTCCACCACCGATCCCGATTTCGAGACCCGCTTTGCCGCCCTACTCGGAGCAAAACGCGAAGACAGTCCGGATGTAGATCATGTTGTGGCCAACATCATTGCGGATGTGCGCGCGCGTGGCGATGCCGCGGTGTTAGAATTGACGGCCAAGTTTGACCGTCTCGACCTAACTGCAGAAACACTGCGCTTTTCAAAAGCAGAGGTTGATGCCGAGTGCGCAAAAGTGTCAGCCGATGACCGTGCGGCACTTGAATTGGCCGCGTCCCGCATTCGGGCCTATCACGAAAGGCAGATGCCAGAGGACGCGATGTGGAGCGATGAGACCGGTGCCGAATTGGGGTGGCGATGGACAGCTGTCTCGGCGGCTGGCCTCTACGTGCCCGGCGGGCTTGCGTCTTATCCTTCATCGGTTCTAATGAATGCCATTCCCGCCAAAGTTGCCGGCGTGGTCCGGTTGGCCATTGTAGTGCCCACCCCAGACGGGATCTGTAATCCGCTGGTCTTACAAGCTGCGCGTATCGCAGGCGTTGATGAGATTTACCGTATCGGCGGCGCGCAGGCTATCGCAGCGCTGGCATATGGGACACAAACAATTGCGCCTGTTGATAAAATCACTGGCCCGGGCAACGCGTTTGTTGCGGCCGCGAAACGGCGCGTTTTTGGCAAGGTCGGCATCGATATGATAGCGGGGCCCTCCGAAATCCTTGTGATCGCCGACAAAGACAATGACCCCGACTGGATCGCGCTGGATTTGTTAAGCCAAGCAGAACATGACGAAAGCGCGCAATCCTTGCTGATCACGGACGACTCGGCATATGGAGCGGCGGTGGCTGAAGCCGTTGAAAGACGCCTGCAAACACTGGACCGGCGTACCATCGCCGGGGCAAGTTGGCGCGATTTCGGTGCGATCATCACAGTGCGTGATATGACCGAAGCCGCAGCCTTGTCAGACAGGATCGCGCCAGAACACCTCGAAATCTGTACACAGGATGCCGAGACGCTGTCAGAAAAAATCACCCATGCCGGCGCTATCTTCATTGGTGGTTGGACACCCGAGGCGATTGGTGACTACATTGGTGGCCCAAATCATGTGTTGCCGACAGCGCGATCGGCGCGGTTTTCAAGTGGGCTTTCTGTTATGGATTTTATCAAAAGGACGACGTTGTCCCGCATGACACCCGCGGCTTTGGCCGCCATTGGCCCCACGGCAGAACGCCTTGCGATTTCTGAAAGCCTAGAGGCCCATGGGTTATCCGTCCGCGCGCGGCTGGATCGGCTGAACGAGGGCAACACATGACCCGGATTATCCATATTGATATCGACGACGCCAACCTCCCGCCCCCAACTCCAGAAATCGATCAAGAACGCAAAGTTGCAATGTTTGATCTGCTGGAAGACAACAGCTTCGAAATGCCGCCCCGCGACGGACGCGACGTCCCGCCGGGCCCCTATAAGCTGGCCCTGTCAATCCGGGAACGGCGCCTCGTCTTTGATATTCGCCAGGAAAATGATGCCCCCGCGACAGAGTTTCACCTGTCTTTAGGACCGTTTCGGCAAGTGGTGAAAGACTATTTTCAAATCTGCGAAAGCTACTTTGATGCAGTGAAAACGTTGCCTCCATCCCAGATAGAGACGATCGACATGGCCCGGCGCGGCATTCACAACGAAGGCGCGCGCGTCTTGCAGGAAAGGCTCGACGGGAAGGCAGACATAGATATCGATACCGCCCGCCGCTTGTTTACCCTTATTTGCGTCCTGCATTTCGGAGCGTGAGATGGCAGATGGCGGCAAATATCAGACACTTCCACAATCCGTCTTGTTTTGCTGCGATCATAACGCTGTTCGCTCACCCATGGCCGAAGGAATCATGAAAAAGCTATACGGGACTGAATGTTACATTCAGTCCGTCGGGGTCAAGAATGATCTGGAAGTTGACGGTTTCGCCATTTCTGTTTGCGCCGAGATTGATGTAGAGTTGTCCCGCCACAGGTCGCGGTCGTTTGATGAGATGGAGGATTGGGGAGATGATCTATCCTCCTTTGATCTGGTACTTGCTCTATCGCCAGCAAGTCAGCGCCGCGCGCTTGATCTGACGCAGTTCTATCATATCGATGTGGAATATTGGCCGATCCTCGACCCAACAGGTCTGGGTGACGCTCGGGAGGCCCGCCTAAGCGCCTACCGCGAAGCGCGCGATCAAATCATGCAAAGATTGATTGATCGCTTTGGTCCAGAGCATACGTAATCGTGCCTCTTCGCAACTTTGACTGCATTTCGCATCGTCATTTCGCTCCTTTGCACAAGAATCCCGCCTT
>JBCBGX010000037.1:0-15931 GCA_038526325.1 Pseudomonadota bacterium
GGGATCTGTGGACAGAGCAGTAATAATTTCAGTCAACTGCATAAGCAGGTCTCGCTTCTGGCTCTGGGCCTCCCGCACGCCCGCGACATATCTTGATTTTCAATTCAGCACCTTGCGCGCTTGCCGTCATGTCGACCTGTTTGTGTCTTTAAGGCAAGTCAATCTTGCCGCATGGTCCGGCATCGGCAGAAACGCGCCCGCCCGATTGAGCGGGCGCGGGACAGGGCCTGTTTTATGCCTCGTCAGCCGGTTTAATTTTGTCCCATGTTCGCGTCTCAAAATCTGAGGCAGCATGGCGTTCGCGTAGTTGTTCACTTTCTTCGCCCCAAGCACGGTTAACCATTTTGCCTCTTTGGAACGCGGGGCGAGCGTAGATGTCGTCAGCCCACCGGTTCACGTGCTTATAGGATGTGACGTCTAGAAATTCGGCTGCATCATAAAGCAGCCCCTTTACAAGCGCGCCGTACCAAGGCGCGGTTGCGATATCGGCAATGGAATAGTCCGTTCCACCCAGATAGGGCACTTCCGACAAGCGCCGGTCTAAAACGTCAAGCTGCCGCTTCGCCTCCATTGCAAACCGGTTGATCGGGTATTCAAACTTTTCTGGTGCATACGCGTAAAAGTGACCAAAGCCCCCACCCAGGTAAGGGGCAGACCCTTGCAGCCAGAACAGCCAGTTCAGGGTTTCGGCGCGGGCTTTGCTATCACTTGGCAGAAAGGCACCGTATTTCTCGGCCAGATATAACAGTATTGCGCCGCTTTCAAACACGCGGATCCCGGCGCCGTGATCCATCAATGCTGGAATTTTGGAGTTCGGGTTAACATCAACAAAGCCACTGCCGAATTGGTCACCCTCTTGCATGTTGACCAGCCACGCATCGTATTCCGCATCATGTCCAGCGGCCAGCAACTCTTCCAACAAGACGGTCACTTTCACGCCATTAGGTGTCGCCAAAGAGTAGAGTTGAAGCGGATGCTGACCGACAGGCAAGTCCTTGTCTTGTGTGGGTCCCGCGATAGGACGGTTGATGCTGGCAAATTTGCCGCCGCTTTTGGTGTCCCAAGTCCAGACCTTCGGGGGGGTATATGTCGTCATCGGCGTGCTCCCTTGCGATAATCAACTGCGCGTAACAAGCAGATAGAGCGCGACGACTTCAAGGAGATTTACAAAACATTTTGTGAACATCAAAAGCCGCGCAATGGATCGCGTCTGCTGCAGCTGGCAATGAAGTTACCGGTGAACAATGGAGACCTGATCGGCTTGCGCCGGTATGGGGTGCGGAGCGGCTGCTCTATTCAGATGCCGGTTCCCTGTAGAACACCATGTTCCAATGCGTACCGGGTCAATCCCGCGGTGGAACTGATGCCAAGTTTGCGTTTTATGTTCTTGCGGTGCGTTTCAACGGTCCTGACCGAGATATTGAGCATGTTGGCAACGTCCTTGTTTGATTGCCCCTGCGCCAGTTCCAATAAGATCGTCTGTTCGCGGCTGGTGAGCGTTTCGCGACCATCACTAATCTTTGGTTGAAGGGACCGTTTCGCCCCTGTGCAAAGATATTCCTGACCCGCCATGACAGTCTCTATTGCGGTCTTTATTTCATCTGTCGGTACGTCCTTTAGGACGTAGCCGCTCGCGCCATGGCTAAGTGCTGTTGAAATATATTCGGGGCTATCATGCATGGACAGGATAAGAATGCGCGTTTCTGGGCGTTCCTCCAGGATCATTTCGGTCGCGTTAAGTCCTGATACCCCTGGCATGTTCAGGTCAAGTAAGATGACGTCGGGCGCAAGCTCATTCACCCTGTCTACGGCCTCTTGCCCGTTGCCAAGCGAGCCAACGACACAAATGTCATCATAGCTTTCTAAGATCGCTTGGATCCCTTCGGTCACCATAGGGTGGTCGTCGACAATAAGAACACGGGTTGTCATGCGCTTTCCTTTGTCTTTTGTTGCGGACGCAGCATGTGGGTCAATGGCACTTGTGCCTCGATAACTGTGCCGGTGCTGCCCGTTCGCGTTGATAGAATTCGCAGCGTGCCGCCTATTTGTTCGATCCGTTCCTGCATGTTTCTTAAACCTAACCCGGCAACGCGGCGACGGGACGGGCGAGGCCAGACCATGCCAATGCCGTCGTCCTTAATGTGCAGCATAGCCCCCTTGCGGTGTCCTTTCAGGCTCATAAAGACATTTTCGGCCCTTGAATGACGTTCGATATTATTTAAAGCCTCTTGGGCAATTCGGTAAAGCGCGATCCGGGCCTCCTGATCCAGCCGATTTCGAAAGACAACGGTTTCGAATTCCGTCGCGATCCCGGTGCGTGTTCTGAAATCATCCGTTAGCGCCTGCAATGCGGGTCCAAGCCCCAGGTCATCTAGAACACCAGGGCGCAGATCGCGGCTGATCCGTCGGACTTCTTGGATCGTCGACCCAAGCCCATTGATCCCTTTGTCGAGCGTCGCACTGGTTTCGGGATCTTTCGCCAGCTTTCGCTTTGTCAATTCCAGCGCATAGCGCACCCCCACAAGCATCTGGCTGATCCCGTCGTGAAGCTCACGGGCGACCCGCGCACGTTCTTCTTCCTGAGTGTCAATGATCCTTTGGGTCAACTGCTTCAATTTGGCGTCAGCCAGCCGCCGTTCGCGCACATTCAGAACCATTCCCGTCATGAACACGCCGATCAAAGCGGCGACTGCAATCGCGACGATGTAATAGGACGTCCGCTGAATGCGGGCCTCCACATCTGCCCGCGCCGCAGCCACGTTTTCGAGGACATCATCAATGAATACGCCCGTCCCAATCGCCCATCGCCAGTCCTGAAGACCATTCACGTAGACGATCATGCGTTCAGTGGCGCCGGTAGAGGGTTTTGGCCACTCAAAGCTATGATAGCCGCCACCGGTCCTTGCAATCCTGATCAGCTCATCCGTAATGGGTGTCCCGTTCAGATCTTTTAGCCCAGTCCAGTTCTTACCGATCAAGTAAGTCTGTCGGGGTGCCACCAGATTGTTGCCGTCATAGTCAAAAACAAAAAAGTATCCGTCTTGCCCATAAAGCATTGCGGCGAGTTCGCGGCTAACGGCAAGCTTGGCATCTTCGTCGTCAGGTGCTGCCCGTCCATAGGTGTTGACGACTGCCGTTCGCGCAATCGAGAGGTAGTTTTTGAGTTCTTCGCGCTTTGTGTCGATGAGTTGTGTTTCAAGGGTCTGAATTTCGCGTTCAGCCAACTGGCGCGACTGTGATGTGACGACCAGAAAGATCAGGAACACCGCGAGGATCAAGGGTAGCGTGGCCAAAAGGAACACCTTTTGTCCGTAGCTTATGCTGATCATGTCACGCAATCGTACGAAATACGCCCTCATGCACAGATCGTTACGCGGGAATCGGTCCTGAATCAAATTTCAAACCGCTGTTCTGGTATGGTGGATCGGGCCGCCTGATTGCCGTCGGAGCATTAGCCGGGAATAAAATGTGTCAGAAATGCGAAATCTACGCAGTACTACGGATTTCGTCTTTTGATTGAGCAGAGTAGGGTGCGCGCACGAAATCCATTTGGGGGGCATGGATTCGTGCTCCCTCTAGAATGAAAAAATCGGGAGGATACTCTATGGATCGTCGTTCGTTTCTGAAAAATTCGGCGCTGGGTGGCACGGCTGCGGCCGCGACCACTTTGGCAGCACCTGCTTATGCGCAGGGCAACCGCACTTTGACGCTTGTCACCACTTGGGGTCGTGGTCTGGCCGGTGTGCATGATGCTGCACAGCGAGCCGCTGACACTATCACGGCTATGTCGGGTGGTTCATTGACAATCGACCTGAAGGCCGCTGGCGAATTGGTTGGCGCGTTTGAAGTCTTCGACGCTGTGACCTCTGGACAGGCCGACATGTATCACGGCGCTGACTACTACTTTGTCGGTCAGCATCCTGGGTACGCATTCTTCACATCCGTGCCCTTTGGGATGACCCCAACCGAATTGATGAACTGGTACTATCAGGATGAGGGTCAGGCGCTGCATGATGAGCTTGGCAGCATCTTTGGTCTGAAATCCTTCCTTGCAGGCAACACGGGTCCGCAGGCTGGCGGCTGGTTTGCGAAGGAAATCGCAAGCCCGGACGATTTCCAAGGTCTGAAGTTCCGCATGCCTGGGCTTGGTGGCGAAGCGCTGGGCAAAATGGGTGCATCGGTTCAGAACCTGCCAGGCGCCGAAGTGTATCAGGCGCTGGCATCCGGCGCGATTGACGGGACCGAGTGGATTGGTCCATGGGCCGACGAAAAGGCAGGTTTCCAAGAAATCACTAAGTTCTACTACACTGCCGGTATGCACGAGCCGGGCGCAGCCCTGTCGCTCGCCACGAACCTGGACGTCTGGGAGAGCCTCAGCCCTGAGCATCAGAAGATCATCGAGATTGCATCTGGTGAGGCACATCAGTGGAACCTGGCCCAATTCATGAACAACAACGGTGCGGCACTGCAGCGTTTGCAGGCTGGCGGTGTACAGGTTCTTGAATTCCCAGACAGCGTTTGGGACGCAATGGGCGCCGCTGCACGCGAGACGCTCGACCAGTATAACGGTGACGACATCTATGATCGCATCCGGGCAAGCTACAACGCGTCCATGGCCGCATCATCAGGTTGGATCACGCAATCTGAAGGTGCGTATCGCGCTCAGCGCGATCGCGTGATGGGCTAAGGCCAGATCCACAAATACCGAAAGGGCCTGCGGTTGCGGGCCCTTTTGAACAAGCACTACCAATGCGACAACGGCTAGGGGATGGGCCGACGCGTTAAGGGGGACACATGGAAGAAGAGATCGCGTGCTCTGGTTTTTTTCGTGCAGCCAGTGAGGAAACGATCAGCTGCCTTGACAGATTTCAGGCATCCGGATGGTGGCAGTTCTTCTTTGGCAATCTGCTGGAGGCCTTTTACAACATCTTCTATGCGCTCCTGAACCCGCAGCTGTGGCTGGCCTGGCTGCCATTTATCAACGCGCCGATGGATGATCTTGAGGTAAAGCAGTCGCTGATGCGCTTTATCTACTATGGCGCGTCGGTCGAATTCTTCTTTGTCATTTTCGTGATTTTCCTGATTGTTTCGATCATCGGATTTATCAATAACCGCTTCATGTGGGGCTGTGTTCGGGGCCTGGAGGGGTTCGCCAATATTGTGGGCCGCACCGCTGCTTGGGCCGGGTTGCTGATGGTGCTGCAGCAGATTGTAATCATCTTTATGCAACGTGTTTTTGCGGTCTCTGAGATTGGGATCGGCTTTGGTGTGACTTTCACCAAAGATGTCAGTTGGTGGTCCGAAGAACTGAAATTCTATAACGCGATCATCGTCTGCCTTTGTGCCGCCTATACGTTCGTGCAAGGCGGGCATGTGCGTGTCGATCTGGTGTATTCCGCGATCAGCTACCGCGCGAAACGCATCATTGACATGTTTGGGTCGCTGATCCTGATGGTGCCCGCTGCGATCATCACGTGGCTTTACGGTTGGTTTTTCATGTGGCGGCATCTGGTGGTGCCAAACCCGTCTGCTTCAAGCTCTCTCGACAGGTTGCTGACGCAAGCGCGAGGGGTGCGTTGGAATGTGGAAACGATTGGTTTCTCGCCCAACGGCTTTAACGCTTATTTCCTGTTCAAGGTGCTGCTGGTCGTCTTTACGCTGATGGTGCTGTTGCAGGCGGTCGCGTTCTTCTACCGCTCGTATCTGGAGTGGAAAGAAGGCCCCGAAAGTGAGGGCAAGTCCCTTGATAAAGACAAGATCGGCGATCCCACCGCCGAGATTGCCGCAGAAATTCACTAAACGAAGGACGAATACCCCATGCTTTTCGGACTAGATGGCATCGAAGTCGGTATTATTATCGTCTTTCTGACTCTTTTCGCTGGGATCCTGTCGGGCTTCCCAGTCGCTTTTGCGATCAGCGGTTCTGCCGTGATTTCATTTGCAATTATCGCCTCACTCGACAGCGCGGGGATGCTGATCCATGCGGCTGTTGATACCAATTCTGCGGAATATGCCGCCTTGATTGCCGAAGGTGTCAGGCCGGATGCGATATCGGTTTTCCGATATCCCGAATTGCCGCGATATGAGGATGTGCTGTTCCCGCAAGGCTGGGAAGTTGCACTCGACCGTAATATCGGTTTCATGGTCAACCGCATGAATGAACGGGTGCTAGCGGGGCAGTCGATTGAGACGCTGCTGGCGGTGCTGATGTTCGTGATGATGGGGATCGTGCTGGAACGGTCGCGGATTGCGGATGAGCTGCTGACAACGATGGCCAAGGTTTTCGGGCCGCTGCCGGGTGGTCTGGCTGTTTCTATCGTTATCGTTGGCGCGTTTCTGGCCGCCTCAACCGGGATTGTCGGGGCCACTGTTGTCACAATGGGCTTGCTGGCACTGCCCACAATGCTGAAGAACGGGTATTCACCGCAGCTTTCGACAGGTGTGATCGCCGCGTCAGGGACGCTGGGGCAGATCATTCCACCGTCGATCGTGATTGTGCTTCTCGGGACGTTAGCGGGCGACTTGTACTCTGCTGCGCAAGAAGACCGTGCACAACTGGCGGGCTGTTCGGACGCGCTGACCTTCCTTGGTGAACCCGCGGTCGTTTCCGTCGGCACCTTATTCCAAGCCGCATTGCTGCCCGGGATTATGCTGGCGGCTCTCTATGCGGGCTACGCCTTCGTCTTTGCGCTGATCAACCCGTCCAAAGCGCCACCGGTGCAGATTGACGGCGACGCCCAAGGCGAAGTCATCACCCGCAATGAAAGCTTCACCTGGTTTTTGGCCGTGCCTGTTGGGATCATCGGTTTGGCCATCGGGATGGGGCAAACGAACCTGGTCGGGTCGCAATCTGTGATCGTCGACAGCTTTACGGATGCCGGTCAAACCGCATCTTTGCGCACGCGGGTGAGCGAAGAGTGTCAGGCGTCGATGATTGAGTTGCACGGGCTGGCCGCCTGGGAACAGGCGGTGGCCGAACAGGCGGCGATTGATGAGGCGGGCGGTGTGGCCGAGGCGCGTGCGCTGTCCGATGAAGAACGTGCAGCACTTGTCCTTGAAAAAGTGGATGCGGCTGCCCCGATTGGAACAGGCATCGCGATCACAGCCGTGCTGCTGGGGCTGATGCTGGCCATAGCGCGCGGGGTTGCGCCAACGGCAGACCACAGGCCGCTGATCGTGGGGGCTGTGGGGATCATATTGCTGCTGCTGGCGGATGTCATCTTTATCTCGCCGCTGACTACGCCGGGCTGGACGACGTTGATCATCCTGACTCCGTTGGCCGTCGCCTATATCGGGGTGAAGCAAGCGGCCGGTTTCCTGGCCGCCAATGAGATTTTGCGCGTGGTCTTCCCACCGCTGGTTCTGATTGTTGCGGTGCTGGGCTCGATCCTGGGGGGCATTACCAACCCGACGCCTGCTGCGGCCCTTGGCGCAGGGGGGGCTATCCTCTTGGCCACCTATCGCAAGCGCAAAGATCAGGGCAAATCGGGTCGGATTGTGATGCTGACTGCGGGCGCCATCGTCTTAATGCTGATCATCGGCGTGAATTTCGACATGCGGCTGGGGCAAGAGGTGGTTCTGTTTGAAAACCGCCTGGCCTATCTTGTGGCGTTCAGCTGTTTCCTGTTTGCGCTGTTTGGATTGCTCTGGTCCTGCTGGGTGCTGATCTCTGGCGGGGTGCTGGGCCCCGTGGTGCGTGAGACGGCCAAGGTCACGTCCATGGTGTTCACCATCCTGATCGGCTCGCAGCTTCTCAACCTTGTCCTGATCTCATTCGGGGGGGAGCATTACATCCAGCAATTCCTGCGCTCCTTTGACAATGAATGGCAGGTCTTCCTGCTGGTCATGCTGGTGTTGTTTGTGCTGGGCTTCGTGCTGGATTTCCTAGAGATCATCTACATCGTGATCCCGATTGTCGGGCCGGTTATCTATGGCGGTACATTTGACCCCAAATGGGTGACGATCATGATTGCGGTGAACTTGCAAACATCCTTCCTGACGCCGCCCTTCGGATTTGCGCTGTTCTATTTGCGCGGGGTGGCGCCCAAGACGATCACCACCGGGCAGATCTACAGGGGTGTGATGCCGTTCATTGGGATCCAGGTTGCGGGGCTGTTGCTGCTTGCTTTCTTCCCCGGTGTGGTGACGATTGTGCCGAACCTATTGAATTAACCATCTGAAAATAAAGGAAAAGCGCGCTCATATCGGGGTGCGCTTTTTTGTGAATAAACGGAGTGAACGAAACGTAACCGGTCCAGAAACGCTAACACTTTACTGGATCGATAATGAAATACTCTCCGACACGCGCATCCCGCATTTTGATTTCGCCACTGGCGCTGATGGCAGGGCTGCTTAGCTATCACCCTGCAGTCGCCCAAGAGGCAGTTGTGATCGAAAATGGTGAGGTCGAGACCGACGCAGTCGTTCTGGACGAAGACGGCGACAGCCTGATCATTGAAGAGGGCGGCGCACTGAACCTTGAGGACCGTGGCTCTGGCGTATTGTCATTCGGCAATGACGTGGAGGTGACAAATCAGGGCACCATCGCGATCAGCACTTCAGGCATTGTGTTTGCCCCAGAAAATGGGCGCAACGGAATCTTTTCGATTGGCGATAATGCCGTCAACACGAATGCAGGCGAAATCACAACGAATACTTTTGATGGCGACGGGATCTTTTCGACTGGCGTTGATGCGACCAATACCAACAGCGGGACGATTGAGACATTGCAAGACGGCTCCGGCGGCATTTTCACGCGCGGAGATAACGCTGTAAATTCCAATAGCGGCTCCATCACAACCCAAGGGTTTGAATCCGACGGCATCCTGTCGGTAGGCGACGGCGTAACAAATACAAACAGCGGGCGCATTGAAACCACAGGCGACGATTCCGACGGCATCCTGTCCTTTGGTGAAGAGACCACGAATTCAAACAGCGGAACCATTTTCAGCACAGGCTTTCAGTCAGGCGGCATCCGCTCGGACGGGGGGACCTCGGTGAACATCAATCGCGGCAGCATCACGACCCAAGGGGATGAATCCGACGGGATCCTATCGCTAGCGGCAAATTCCACTAACACCAATAGCGGGTCGATTGAGACGGCCGGGTTTGACGCAGATGGTATCTTGTCGTTCAGCGCCAATACGACCAACAGCAATAGCGGCAGCATTGTCACCACAGGCGATGAAGCGTCGGGGATCGATGCGCGGGAGGCGAATACCACCAATTTCAACAGCGGCATGATCATGACTAGCGGGACCGCGTCGCACGGGGTGTCGCTGGCTGGGAATAACTCAACTCTGGAAAATACCGGCCTGATCTCTGCCACCGGGGAAAATAGCGCTGCGATCCTTGGGGGCGCTGGCGCACAGACGGTCACGCTGGGTGAGGGCTCTGTCGTTATTGGCGCGATTGATTTGGTTGGTAATGATATTATTGGACCAGCAGGCTTTGGAGACACAGTCAATTTCGAAAACAGTGGCGCCGGGGTATCGGCCACGCTTACCCTGAGCGGTGTAGAATTTCTCAACTTCAATGGTGATGATCGGCCCGTTTTTGTCGCCCCGCGCTCAATCGAAGATGCAATAAACGGTAATGATCGTGTCTTTCATGTTGTCGATCCGACCGGTTTTTCCGTTCTGGGTGACGCAACCGGGCTTTTGGCCGACACTGCGCAGCGGACATTGCAGGGCCAAGCGACATCTGGCGCCTGGGCCAGCGTCTTTGGGGCATCGCGTAGCCGCGACGAAGACGGCGTGACCTTGGCCTATGATACCGGGCTGGCCGGTGTGATGGCAGGCTACGAGACTGATCTCGGGGTCAATCAGGTCGGATTTGTCGGTGGTTTGTCTGCGGGCAACACCACGACGGATATTGATGCCACTGACATTTCAAGCACCAGCCTTTTGGGCGGGGCTTATCTGGCCAGCACGTTTGGCGCGTTTGATCTGACCTCAAGCCTTTTGCTGGGTGTCGAGCAGCATCAGAGTGATCGCACAGTGGTGGATAACCTGGCGGGTATTGAGACGGCAGAGGCCGATATTGACAGCCGCTTTCTGAGCGCGGGTTTGCAGGTCAGCGGTGCTGATTTCACCTTGGGCACCGTTGCGCTGCGGCCTTCAATCAGCACCACCTACACGTTGGCCAACTACGACAGCTATACCGAAACAGGCACCACAAATGCCAATCTGGAGGTAGACGGCCGCACCACGCAGACCCTAAGTGCCCGCGCACAGCTTGAAACAGTATCAACCGTTGGCACGCTGGAAACAGCATTCCGCTTTGGCATTGATGGACGCGCAACGCAAGCCGACGACATCACGCTCACCTTGGACGAGGTCAGTCAGAGCTTTGCCGAAACGGACAGTGACCGTGTGTTCGGGGGCTTTGTCGGGGCGCGGGCGGTCTTTTCGCAAACCGATACATTGCAGGTGACAGGCGATATTGAATACGGCTTTGCAGAAGGGAACGAGGATACCCTGGCCGCCGGTTTGAATGTGAGTTTTGCATTTTAAAGTCAGGTCCGACCGTCGGGCAGGTTGATGCGTGCAACCTGCTCGGCAATCGGGTCAGTGGAGAGCGGATGTACATCCGCGTCATACTCTGACGGATCACCCAGGGGGCGCCACTCGCCGTTACGATAAACTTCGAGCCCCTTGAACTTGGCCTTGTAGTCCATTTTGGGGCTGCCAGGCACCCAATAGCCAAGATACACATATGGCAGTTTCAATTCCTGCGCGATAGCGATGTGGTCCAATATGATGTACGTCCCAAGCGACAGCTTTTCGCGGGCCGGGTCAAAAAACGAATAGACCATTGATAACCCATCATCGAGGATATCGGTCAGGCAGACGGCGCGAAGCTGCTCTTCTTCGTCATATTCTATCAATCGTGATCGAATTGGTGTTTCCTCGACCATCGCGGCAAATTCGAACATGTCCATATCGGCCATGCCGCCGGTAGCGTGGCGTCCGTCCAGGTATTGGCGGAATAGGGCATATTGTTCCTCGGTGGCCCAAGGGGATGTTGCACGTCGGGCAAGATGTTGTGCTCTTTTCTGGACCCGCTTCTGACTGCGACTGGGTGCGAAATTTGCAACATCTATTCGCGCTGACATGCAGGCCGAGCATTCCGAGCAGGAGGGTCTGTAAAGAACATTTTGCGAGCGTCGAAAGCCCTGTTTCGATAACGCGTCATTCAGTTTCGTCGCTGTGTCACCCTGCAAGGCCGTAAATAATTTACGCTCCATCCGGCCCTCAAGGTATGGGCACGGTTGCGGCGCAGTCACATAGAACTGCGGAGCAATGGGTAGCGTGTGGCGCATGGGCTAATCCGTCTGGTTTCACAAAACTTTAGCAATCGATATCCCCTACGCCAAGCCCCTGTGTTAACTGACGGTTAACGAATAAGCCTGCGTAAGATCGTCTTATGGTTGTGCGAAATTGCCGATCTGTCCAGTGGTTTTTTGATCATGTCACTTTACTGGTTCGCAGTGTTTGCGACGCGTTCTGCGCGATGGGCCAGAAAGTCATTGAACTCCGATTTGTCTTTCGCTGCGCGCAGTCCGTCAAGAAAGTTTTGGAACCGGTCCTGTTCTTCTTCCAAACGTCGCAATGTGTTGGCGCGATAGGCATCAAAATTTCTATTCCCGCTCGCGCGGTTTTGCGCTTCGGGGGCCAGCGAAATCAAAGCATCAAGCGTTGGTATTTTCGGTGTCGTGCCCCGGGTGCCTGGTGCGACCCCCCCACGCCAGGCGATAATCGCGGCAACAATGATGCCCCCAACCAATGAATGATCAAATGCAAAGATAATGGCGAGGATGCCGACGACGCCAAAAAACAAGGTAGACAGAACTTGAACAGCAACCGGTATTCCAGTGTCAGCCTGGTCCACGGGCATGTTATCTTGGTTCATTGAAATATCTCCTGGAAATGAATGAGCTTCCCCGGAGGGAAGCTCAATCCTTGACTTAGGCTTGGCCGTTTGGCTCATCCAATGTGACGTCGCTGCCGCTCGCCGCACTGGCCCGTTCGTCCATGAACTGGTCAAACTCTGCCTTGTCTTTGGCGTCGCGTAACCGTTTCAGGAAATCTTCGAACTTATCCTGTTCTTCCTCGAGACGGCGCAATGTCTCGTTACGGTAGGCGTCAAAGGCGCTATTGCCGGTGGTTTTGGTCATATGACGCGGGCGATACCGGGTCATTGATTTGCAGGAAGTGCTGAACATGCGTTTGCTCCAGATCATATAGGCAAGAATGGCGAGGCCAACGGGCCAGACAAAGATGAAGCCCAGAACCATAGCGGCGATCCAGGCGCCTTTGCCGCGCTCATCAAGCCAAGCCTCTGCACGGGCGAAAAAGCCGGGACGGGTGTCAAAGTCCATCGGGGCAGGGTTGGTGGCGGTGTTCATTTTGGGCTCCTTATCTTTTGGTTGCATTAATGTGAATGTCTTTCACATGACAGATATCGGAGCGGGAGCTCTGTGTTTCAATGGTAAATGTAAATGTTCTTTACATTTACTTTTATTATTTAATGAAATCAATAACCTGTGCGCTAGAAATTTTTATCAAGTCATCTGGTGATATCGGAAAAATGTGGCGTGGTGTGCCCGCTGCGGCATAATTGACATCAAACGATTGCAATCGCGGATCAAAAAATGCCCGGATCGGCATCAGATGGCCAATAGGGGCGACGCCGCCAATCGCAAAGCCGGTTTGTGTGCGGATAAGGGCCGCGTCAGCTTTGCCCAATGGCTCCGCTGCGACTTCGCTAGCCTTGTTGGGGTCGACCTGATTTCCGCCTGCGGTGATAAACAAGATGGCCTTGCCGGACTCTTGACCTGCAAAAATGACGGATTTGGCAATTTGATCCAGATGGCTGCCCGCAGCATCGGCGGCCTGTTGCGCCGTGCGGGTTTCAGCAGGCATCTCGATGGGTGAGACTGACAGCCCATTGTCGCACAGAGCTGCGGTGACCCGACGCAGACTTTTGCTCATGATTTTGTTGTCCTTTTTTTGGTGTACACTATCCGTTGGCAGATCATTGACCCGTGCTGCGCGCCGGACCACTTTAGACCTATGTCTTTTGCAAGCGCCATGACTCGTTGTCCGCGACCTTTCGACCCCGCAAGGGGAGATGACGCTGTGCAAAATGTGCCGTCTTTGCAGACTGACCTTGCAGCTCTTGTCCGTGGTGCCGCGGGATGCAGCCCCTATCTGGCCGGACTGATCCAAAAAGAAGCGGAATGGCTGGCAGCGGCGTTAGATAACATCGATCAGGCCGTTAAAGCGCTTTTGGAGGACGTCGCAGAGACAGATCTAATAGATCTGCCCTCGCATTTGCGCACGACCAAGCGGCGCATCGCGTTGATTGTCGCGCTGGCCGATCTGGCCGGTGTTTGGCCGCTAAAGAAGGTGACACAGACACTTACCGATTTCGCTGATGCTGCAGTTCAGGCCAACGTGACGTCTCTCGTTAAAGACCAAGTCAAGCGGGGCAAACTTCCCAGCCACCTTGATGCGACTAAGGGGGGCGGAATGGCTGTGCTGGCCATGGGGAAAATGGGTGCGGGCGAGCTGAACTATTCTTCAGACATTGATCTGATTTGTTTGTTCGACGAAACACAGTTCGATCCTGATGATTATCACGACGTGCGCAGTGCCTTTATTCGTGTCACGCGATCCATGGCGGCAATGCTGTCGGACATCCGTGAAGGCGGCTATGTTTTTCGCACGGATCTTCGCCTGCGTCCCGACGCGTCTGTCACGCCGGTCTGCCTGTCTATGGAAGCGGCCGAGCGGTATTATGAAAGCGTTGGCCGCACCTGGGAACGCGCCGCCTACATCAAGGCGCGCGTGTGCGCGGGAGATGTTGCAGCAGGGGGCCGGTTTCTCGACACGTTGCGCCCGTTTGTCTGGCGCAAGCACCTGGATTTCACCGCCATTCAGGACGCCCACGATATGCGTTTGAAAATTAGAGATCATAAAGGGCTTGGTGGCCCGTTGACGCTAGAAGGGCACAACATGAAGCTGGGGCGCGGTGGTATCCGCGAGATTGAGTTTTTTACCCAAACGAGACAACTGATTGCAGGGGGGCGCGATCCGTCACTGCGTGTCAGACGCACCGATGATGGGTTGGCGCGATTGGCGGAAAAGGATTGGATTGCACAAGAAACAGCCCATACGCTTCATGCCCATTACGTTGCACATCGAGAGGTCGAACATCGTGTGCAAATGATCAACGATGCCCAAACGCACCAATTGCCGCCAGATGATGCAGGGTTCGAGCGGCTTGCGGCACTGATGGATACAGATGTGGGCACGTTGCGTCGCTCGCTGACAGATCGGCTGATAGAAGTTCACGGCTTGACCGAGGGGTTCTTTGCACCGGACACAGCTACGACGGCGCCGGTCAAATGGGGGGAGGAGGTGGTTGCGCGCTGGCACAACTATCCTGCGCTACGCTCTGCCCGTGCGACCGAAATCTTTGACCGGCTGACACCGGACATCATGGCCCGGCTCCTCGACGCTGCCAAACCCGATGAGGCGCTCGCCCAATTCGATGAATTCCTGCGCGGTTTGCCGGCTGGTGTGCAGTTGTTTTCTTTGTTTGAGGCGAACCCACAATTGACGCAGCTTATCGTGGATATTGCGGCAACGGCTCCGGCTCTTTCACAATATCTGTCGCGCAATGCAGGTGTGTTTGACGCAGTAATCGGGGGAACGTTTTTCAGCGATTGGCCGGGCGTTGGGCCCTTGCAGGTTCAGTTGGTCGCCGTTCTTAAAGAACAAAAGGACTACGAAGCCCAATTGATCGCCGCGCGCCGTTGGGCAAAAGAGTGGCATTTCCGAATAGGGGTCCATCACCTTCGCGGATTGATAACGGCGGCAGTCGCGGGCCAGCATTATGCCGATCTGGCCGAAACAGTCATTGCCGCACTTTGGCCAGTGGTTGTTGCCGAATTCGCCAGCAAGCATGGGGTGCCGCCTGGTCGCGGTGCTGCAGTGTTGGCGATGGGCTCACTTGGGGCTAGTCAGCTAAATGCCAACTCCGATTTGGATTTGATCATGATCTATGATGCGGACGGGGTGGAGGTCTCGGATGGTGCGCGTCCATTGGCAACACGAGCTTATTTCTCGCGGTTGACACAGGCCTTGGTCACGGCCCTTAGCGCGCCGATGTCCGAAGGGCGACTTTATGAAGTGGATATGCGGTTGCGTCCCTCGGGTCGCCAAGGCCCTGTTGCAACGTCATTCGGCGCATTTCGGGACTATCAAAGCAATGAAGCTTGGACGTGGGAGCATCTGGCGCTCACCCGCGGTCGCGTCGTCGCCGGAGACGCCGCACTTGCAAAAGAAGTCGAAGCGTTTCGCCTGGCGTTGCTTGCAGAAAAGGCGGATGGACCGACCGTGTCACATGACGTCCAGGACATGCGAAGACGTTTGGCTGAGGCAAAGCCACCACAAGGTGCGTGGGACGCAAAGATGGGACCCGGACGCCTGCAGGATATCGAGCTTTTGGCGCAGACTGTTGCGTTGCGCGCTCAGTCAGCAGAGCGGACTGTCGGCGCACAACTGCAAGCTGGTATCACATCTGGCTGGGCTGATGCGGAAGATATCCGGGTTTTGGTTGAGGCGGCGGAATTTTTATGGACCGTGCAGGCAGCCGGGAAACTTTTGACCGGTGGTGTGCTTGACCCCGAGACCTTGGGTGAAGGGGCCAAGCGGCTGCTTCTGCGGGAAAGTGGGTGCGATGATCTGGACGGGTTTTTGGCCAAATTGACAACCACAGCTACGCGGGCAGATGCCTGCATTTCAAGTTTACTCGAAAAGGACGGTAAATGACTGATACCCATGACCCAAAAGGGTTGATCCGCGACGCTTACCGCATAGACGGCATTGGCCTTGCGGAATGCAGGACG
The DNA here is from genome assembly GCA_038526325.1 of Pseudomonadota bacterium. Taxonomy (GTDB): domain Bacteria; phylum Pseudomonadota; class Alphaproteobacteria; order Rhodobacterales; family Rhodobacteraceae; genus Yoonia. The sequence continues at coordinate 15,920 of JBCBGX010000037.1, forward strand.
ATTTTTCTTGAT
>JBCBGX010000038.1:0-15698 GCA_038526325.1 Pseudomonadota bacterium
ACGTCCACCAACACGGGCAATACGACGTTGACGGACCCGATCACCATTGAAGACGCGCTCTTTGATGCCGTACAGATGTATGTTTCGCCGGGGGCCAATCCGGCAACTGGCCAAACAGGACAAACATAATCCCCGGCATCAAAGAGCGCGTCTTCAATGGTGATCGGGTCCGTCAACGTCGTATTGCCCGTGTTGGTGGACGTGAAGGTGTAGGTCACAACAAGCCCGGAAACGAAATCGACAGATTCAATCGAGGGAGCTTCTTTCACCAAGGCAAGCGCTGGTGTTTGTATCGCTGGAACGGTCACATCATCGGTGGCAGGAGCAGCGTCGCCCACTGTCGCTGTTGCTACATTGGTAAAGCCGCCGTTATCGACATCGTCCTGTGTTGTTTCGTAATCGGCGGTACAGATTATCGATGCATCAGGTGCAATATCGTCTGTCGGACAGTCAATGGTACCGCCCTGATCAGTGATCAAAGGGTCAGCAATATCATAGGGCGGAGACAAAGTAATGTTGCCTGTATTTGTGATCTCAAATTCAAAGGATAAAACCTCTTCATCCGCATCAAATGACAGGTCCGATCCAGCGGCCAAACGTTTGTCCAACAGGATCGAAGGAACAGGTGCGATATCCAAAACAGTTGGATCATCCCCAGCACCATCGTCGTCAGAGACGTCGGTCACGGGCAGGCCAATTGGCGGGGTCCCTGTGACGGTGGCCGTATTGGTAATGCCACCTGCATCAATGTCATCCTGGGTCAGCACGTAAGAGGCGCTATAGGTCGCGGTTTCGCCGACCTGCAGCGTTCCTTCGCCTGATCCGTCGTCAGCACCCGTAAACGCGGGGCCGGTTAAGGTGAGCGGGGTAGAGGCCGCGTCGTTGCGGGTCAGGTCATCGCTGACGATCGCTACATCCGACAGGGTGACATTACCGGTGTTGGTCACCGCAATCTCAAACCGAACCGTTCCGCCCAGTTCAGTTGTCGTCGACGTGATCACCTTCACCGCTTCCAAAGACGGGTCAGCAGGGATCAGAACTGGTGTCGGATCATTCCCGTCACCCTCTCCATTGTCGGAAACATCGCTGACGGCGGTATCGTCTGGACTGTCTGCTTCGACCAAAACAGAGTTGGTGATGCCACCCGCATCAATATCGTCTTGGGTCAGAGTATAGGTAAGCGTGTAAATCCAATCCTCACCCACATCCAAAACGCCAGCGTCGCCGTCATCTACTGAATCCCAAACCAGTGCCGGGACCGGCGTGATCAAAGTACCGTCCACCCGGCGCAGCGTGTCGGTCAGCGTGACCGCGTCCAACGTAACGTTCCCGGTGTTCGCCACTGCAATTTGAAAGACGATTTGGTCGCCTTCCGCGCTACCGGTCTGGCTTAGCACAGTCTTGATGGCTTCAAGACTTGCAACGCTGTCTTCCAAATCGACAACAGCGTCGTCAGTGGCCATTGGCGGGACTGTGCCATCGGGACTTTGCGTCGTGACGGTCACAACATTGGTAAGATCCGCACCAGCATCAATGTCGGCTTGGGTCACCGTGTATGTTGCAGTCAATGTGACGATTTCATCAGGGACAAGCGTTGCAATCACACCGCCATTTGGCGTGATAGCAAGTGCTGATGTTCCTGCCGCAGAGGTGTGCTGGTCGTCTATTGTCACATTTTCCAAGGTGACATTTCCGGTGTTTTCGACTTCGTAGGTATAGGTGAGTACAGTTCCTACGGTGACGTCAGTGTCTTCTGAAACTGATTTTTCGATTGTGATCATCGGATCACGATCTTCAAGGTCAACGACCTCATCATCGGTGGCGGTTGGCCCGGTTGTGCCATCCGGTCCGGATGCTGTCGCGGTCACTGTATTGGTCAGATCGGCGCCCGCATCAATGTCATCCTGCGTGACCGTATAGGTCGCCGTGAGAGTTGCCATCGCACCTGGCAACAAAGTGTCGACTACATTTCCGCCAGGCGAAAAGTCCAAAAATGCAACGCCCGAGGCAGAGACATGCTCATCCACCAATATTATGTCGGTCAACGTTACGTTGCCCGTATTGGTAATGTCATATGTATAGGTCAAAATGGTGCCCGCGACGACATCCGCATCTGCTGAAGCTGTCTTTTCCACTGTCATGCCTGGCGTCCGCGGAATGTCAGTCACCGTCGGATCGTCATCATCAGCCCCATCATTTGGATCAGCACTGTCAGAGGTATCTGCGACGTCATCGCCGTTCGGATCTGACCCTGTCGCCTCTGCCGTGTTTGTGACACTGCCCAGATCGATGTCGTCTTGATCAAGCGTATAGGTCGCGGTCACGACGGCACTGTCGCCGGGCGCAAGGGTGTCGATGTCACCATCCCCGTCAACATCATCTGCCGCTGCATAGGTCAGCGGCTCAACCACCTCATCAACAACTGCCGTATCTGTAATCGTGACATTGCCGGTATTTGTGACGGTGATGGCATAAGTGATGATGTCACCAACACTGGCAGCATTGTCAGCGCCCAGGTCAAGTGTGCCGGATTTGATAACCTCTAGCGAAGGCGTCTGAAGCGGGCCGGGTACAGTAAGTTCATTTGTATCTTCAACAGGATCGGCTCCAGGATTTGCGGGTAGGCCTGTCGCCGTGCCTGTATTCATCACTTCGCCTGCGTCTATGTCGGATTGTTCGACGACATAATCGAATAGGCAGGTCTGATCCTGACCACCAGGGGCCAGTGTTGCGATCTCGCAAGTGCCAGCAACAAGGCTATCGGTGACCTCGATCGCGTTGAGTGTTGTATTGCCGGTGTTCGTGACAGTCATACGGAAACGCAATACGTCGCCAACGTTTTCATAGGCTGGATCAGCTGAAGGATCGGGGATCAACTCTTTGAGGATCGTCAATTCGGGCATGGCGGGATCAAGTGGATGATCCGCGTCACCACTAACTGGGTCTAAGGCGACACCAAATGGATCGTTGGCTGTGGCCGTCGCAGTGTTTGTGAAAACAGCGGTCGCCATATCGCCAACTGTTTGGTCGTCGATATCGTCCTGGCTCACCACATAGCTGCCTGTGCACGTCAACACCTGATCAGGGGCCAAGGTCACTGGCGCCGGCGTTGGCGTACAGGTCAGCGCATCTAATTGCGGGTCAGAAATCGCCACGTTGCTCAGGGTCTGTTCACCCGTGTTCGTGGCCACAATTGTATAGGGGATGCTATCACCCACCTCAGCTGGATCAGGGGCGCCAGCATCGACGCTCTTTACCACTGTCATCGCTGGGGTGATATCGGCTGTCACGGTCACGCTGTCAGGCGGTGAGATAACTGTGGCGGTTTCACCATCCCCATTCGTGTAAGTCGAATTCGCTGTCGCTGTATTTGTGACACTTTCGGCATCAAGGTCTTCTTGCGTGACCGTGTAGTCAGCGCTGCAGGTGACGGAACCACCGACCGGAACCGAAGCGCCACCCGTAGCCGCAAAGCATATCAACGGCGCGGCCAGCCTATCATCTTCAATGATGATTGGTTGTCTGATCTCAACTCCGGGACGGTCGACCGGTTGTTGATTGGTCACGGTGTAAGTATAAGTGATCGTATCGCCAAGTGCGGCAAAGCTGGCGACCGCGGGATCGGTTGCCTTTTCGAGCACAAGTGCGGGTGCGGCTGCTACCGGGAAAATCGCATCACTTTGATCTTCGACCGTACCTCCATCAAACACTGCTGACACGGTTGCCACATTGACAACACTGCCAACGTCGACGTCGGCGGAACTGATCACATAAGACCCGCTACAGGTGATCGAATTTGCCGTGGTCAAAGGCGCACCACTTATAAGTGGTGGCAACCCATCGGTCGGCACTGCACCACAAGACACATTGGTCACCAAAGGATCTGTCACATCAATCGGCGCGGGCAGCGTCACGTTCCCGGTATTTGTGATAACAAATGAATAATTCAGCGTCTCCATCGACTGAAAGTTTGGCGGCGTGCCTGTCAATTCCTTTTCAAGATTGATCGCTGGTGACTGTACGGCTGTTACTGTCGCTTGCTGCGGGTCAGAGGTAATGCCATCCGCATCCTCTGCCGTGGCCGTGTTCGTGAATGACCCTGCATCAAGGTCATCTTGCGTCGCTGTCCAGGTGAATGTGCACGTTGTCGTCGCCAAAGGCGGCAAATCACCGGTTTGGCAAACCAACGGATTGACTGGATCAATGTCGAGATCGTTGATTACGATGGGACCTGGTCGCGTTGTGTTCCCGGTGTTTTCTACCACAAAGGTGAAGTCAATCGTGTCGCCCACGGCGGAGAAGCTGGTGGGCTGACCGGCAGCAACGGATTTTGTCAACCCCAACGCATCGTTTTGGGTGATTGTCGTCTGTACCGCATCAGTTGCTTCTGGCAGTTCGTCTGGATCAAAACTGGCGGTGTTTATGATCGGATTGCCGTCATCGATCTGCGCCTGTTCAACATCAAGCGTAATGACATAGAGCCAGCTTTCGCCCACATCCAACTCGCCGTTGTTGTTTGTATCACCGGTAAGAACAGCGCCCGGGGCATTGGGTGTGAGTGTATTACCGTTCTGCGTAATCGTGTCAGTAAAAGTGATGCCAGTCATGGTAACATTGCCATCGTTCACCACGGCAATTTCATAGCGTAGTGTCCCAGTTGCAGTCAGAGCTGACTGATCCACCGACTTATCAAACGTAAATGAAGGGTCCTGTGTGATCGTTGTGGTCGCAGAAGCGCTGGTGTTAGGCAGTTCATTGGTTTCGACAGTCGCAGTATTCACAATGTCATTGCCATCGTCGATCTGGCTTTGTGTGGCATCGAACGTTGCGGTGTAGGTCCAAACCTCGCCCACATCAATCTCTAGGTCGCTGTCCAGATCACCTGACAAGCTAGGCAAAGTCGTCAAGCTAAGGTCGGTGGTGTCTTGTGCCAACTCATCAATCAGATTGACGCCCGTCAACGTCACATTGCCATCATTGGTGACGGTGATCGTGTAGGTCACTGTACCTGGCGCAGCCAGAACAACCGGATCCGCCGTCTTTTGCACAATAATCGCCGGTTGTGCATCAATCGTGGTTGTGGCCAGTGCAGTGCTATCGCCCGCTTCACCGGTGGTAAAGTCAGCCGTGTTGACAATGTCGCCAGTGTCGTCGATCTGATCTTGGGTGGCATCAAAGGTCGCGGCGTAGGTCCAGACCTCGCCCACATCCAAATTTCCATCCAAATCGATGTCGCCCGTCAAGGTAGGACCGCTGGTCAGAGCAAGCGCATTGCCACTTTGGGCGAGCGTATCGGTCAACGTGGCATCCGTGAGCGTCACGTTACCCGTGTTCGTCACGATGATTTCATAGGTCAAAAGACCCGGTTCCGTGAGGGTTAAAACATCAACTGTTTTGGACAGCGTATAGTCGATGTCTTGGCTGACGGGTGTCTCTGCGGTGTCCGTTCTTTCGGTTGACCCTGTTTCATCTGTCGTCGCAGTGACACTGTTTACCAGGGGGGCACCCGCATCGATGTCATCTTGGGTGACGACGTAGTCATAAGAATAGGTCCAGGTTTCACCCACATCCAACTGTCCGATAACGTTAGTGGCGGCGCCGGTCTCAGTAGGGCTGCTAAGGGTGACAATCGTGCCATCAGGTGCGGTATCTTGGGCCGCAACATCTGTGAGCGGAATATCCCCGATGTTTTCAATCTCAACTTCGTAAGTCAAAATTTGACCTGCCGCCGTTGCCAAGTTGGGCAACGTGGTTTGGGATTTGGTAACCGTGTAGTCGATCGTCCCTTCTATCGTGATCGTGACGGTCGCTTGGGCAGTCAAACCTGTCTCGTCGCTGATTTCATAGACAAAGGTATCCGTGCCGATAAAATTCGTCGCCGGCGTATAAGTAAAAGTCCCATCGGCAAGCAGAACGACGGTGCCATTGGTCGGGGCAGTTACAGGGGTGGTGTTGACCGTTACGGGTCCACCCTCGGGGTCGTTGTCGATACCATTATCGTTATTCGTAATGACGTTATCTACGACATCCACGTTGACGGGCGTGACATAGTCATCATCGAAAGCCAAAGGCGGTAGGTTCGGAAATGGCGCGTTGGGACAGGAAAAACCATCATTGTTGCCAGATGGGTCTGCCTGCGCGACGAACACTGCAAAGGGGCTTGTGGTATCGTAGTCAAAGACTTCCCAGATCTCGCCGGTATTGTTGTTAAATGTAAAAATGCGACCGTTGAAGTCAGTCCACGTCGCCCCGTAACCACCGCCGGGCAAGCCCCCGGTAATGGCGATATTCTCTTTTGTGCCATTCGAAATGTTGTAGCGGAACATAGTCGAGCTTGAGAAACCGACCAAATACTGATTGCCGCCAAATTCGATATAGGTCACGTCAGCGGGCCCACCGCCTGGTCCGCTGAAGGTAACTGACGTGACGCTTCCAGTCGCAAGATCAATACGCCGATACGTATTGTTATTTGTGCGCAGCCAATAATTGTTGCTCAGATCAACATCGCCGGAATAACTACCGGATATACCGCTTACGGCAACTTCTGTGGATCCGTCAGCGGCGATCCGAATAATATTTGAGCCCTGAGAACCGTAGCCATAATTGTCTATGACGTTGTAGCCCGTCGCATTATAGGAGCCCTGATTTGAGCCCACATTTTGATAGGTTGACGTAAGAGGATCGAAAATGCGCAGCTGACCAGACTGCACCTGATATATTTCGCTTGTGCAAGTAAATGCTGGCCCGGATTGTGCGGAAACTATCTGACCCAGGAAGCTAAGGATTAGGGCGAAAGGCAAGCTCGCCAGAAAAGCGATATGAGTTCTTTTGGTCTTCACAATTCCCTCCCGGCACAGTCGGCGCATAGCGCCAACACACCCCTCTAATCGACAGCCCGCTACAGGTAGCGAGACCAGCGAAGCTCAACCGAAAGCGAATCATTGTGTCCAAATTACGACTTTGGGTTTATTCTGCTACGCTAGCTTGAGCATCAGGGCGAAAAAGCCATGAACCGTTGCAAGCGGACTACTATGCTAGGTAAATTGCGACCCAACAGTAATAGTTAGTCATTTTTCAGAAACTGGGTGACGGGGAATTTTCAAGTATTTCAATCACAACGGCCGTTCCGGGGATCGAAAAACTGAAATCTGCGACCAGGAATGGGTTTGCAAAAGCAAAGCGGAACGGTTCTCCGCGATTTTGATCTACCAATCTGTTCGATCAATATCTGCAACTCAAGCATTTATGCAGCCACAGCGAACAACTGACGTGTTCGACAGGGTTTGCGTTGTTGTGTGAATGGGTGCCGATATCGACCAAGCCTTGAGATACGTTATCTTATAACATAGATGGTAGATGTGCTGAATGGCTTCATCGCAAAAAGGGTCTGACCAGATGGACAAAAAAGACACTCGGATACCGGTGACCTTGCTGACCGGTTTCCTAGGCGCCGGTAAAACGACGCTGCTCAACAGTCTGATCCGCGACCCGCGTGCAGGTCGCATCGCGGTTGTGATGAACGAGTTTGGCGATGTGGGTCTGGATCATGATCTGATCGAGGAATCCACCGAAGAAACCATTCTGCTACCATCGGGATGTTTGTGCTGTTCGGTCCGAGGCGACCTGATGAAGGCGTTAGGCAAGCTGGTTGCGCAAAAGAACAATGGATCGCTGACCTTTGACCGCGTTGTCATCGAAACAACGGGAATTGCTGATCCCGGCCCTATCCTGCACAGCTTTGTGGTGGATAGGCTGGTTGGGCCATATTTTCGGATGGACGGCGTTGTGACCGTGGCGGATGCGGCAACGGGACCTGCCACTTTGGAAAAACAGTTTGAGGCGGTCAATCAGATCGCAATGGCGGATCTGATTGTGCTGAGCAAAGTTGACCTTGTCACACTGGGCGCCTTGGCGCGGTTTGAGGCACAATTAGACGAGATCAACCCAACCGCCCCGCGCGTGCGTGCAACCCATGGCCATGTGGCAACGAAAAAGCTGTTTGGGTTATCGGCTTTGCGCGTCGGTGTGACGCCTGACGATATTTCAAAGTGGTTGGGTTCAGGTCCGGCAGAGCCGGACCCACTGGCTGGCCTTTCTGGTCTGGCACCGGGGCCCATCCAGCCTGCGGCTTTGCCCATGCAGCCAGGCCCTGCCACATCCCATCACACTGACCGCATCAACTCTGCCGCGATCGAGGTGGAAAAACCGATCGATGCAGACGTTTTCGATTTCTGGCTGGAAACATTGATGGCTATCAAGGGGCCAAATATTCTGCGTATCAAGGGGATTGTGCATGTCGCAGGGTTGGACTGGCCGTTTGTGTTTCACGGTGTCCAGCACATTTTTGAACCGCCCGTTCCGCTTGAATCTTGGTCGCAACCAGACAAGACCAGCCGCGTTGTGGTTATTGCCCGCGATATGAGTGCTGAAGACCTTGCGGCCAGTCTTAATCTCCTGCGAATGCAGGCGGAAGGGCTGGATCAAGTTGCTGAGACGCTGAATACTCAGGTGGAGGATATGCCATTTTGACAGATGCCTTAACCTTACACCTCCCGGAGCATAGGGATGCAAAGGCACTTACAGGATCAGGTATCGCATGCTGGCACGGTTAAGGGCGGTTTGCATTTGGGTTTTGATCCTGCCGATCCGTGGCTATCGGATGTTTTTTTCGCCGTGGCTGGGTCATTCCTGCCGGTTTCAACCCACATGTTCTGCCTACGCGATTGAGGCACTTGAACGGCATGGCCCTGTGCGTGGTCTTTTTTTGACTCTCCGCCGACTTGGCCGATGCAATCCTTGGGGAGGCTCTGGCTTTGATCCGGTCCCGTCGATCGCGGACAAAAGGGCTGAAAAATGATTGCCAACGGACCGTAAACCGATACTGGCCAAGCGTTGCAAACGATCTTGCTTATTCCCACTCAGTCTTCGTGATGCCAAGGGCGGTGATCCGGGAATAGACCGTGGTTGGTCGCATGTCCAAAATTGCGGCGGCACCTGTCGGGCCGGACACCTTCCCCTTCGTGGCACGTAGGGCCGCAATCAGATTCGCCCGCACAAGCGATTGTAGCTCTGCCTCTGTTCTAATGCCCTCCATGCTCAGCCCCTTTTCGGCCATCGTGCCCGACAATTCGATCTGAAGTTTGCTGCCTTTTGTCACGATCGCCGCCCTTTCAACGACATTGCGCAATTCGCGCACATTGCCGGGCCAGTTATAGGTTCGCAATTGCTGCATCACCCGCTCTGTGATGGTGGGGATCGGTCGGTTCAGTTTGCGGCAGGCAACCTTGAGCAGATGTGCCGCCAAAAGGGGAATGTCTTCTGGCCGATCCCGAAGAGGTTGGCACGTGATCGGAAAGACGCTGAGATACATGAAAAGGGATTCGCGCAGTGTTTCGGCTGCAGATGCCCGGCTTTGCGACAAGGTCGTCGCCGCAATCACGCGAATATCAAGCAGTTTTTTCCGCGTATCCCCCAGCCGCGTCACAGTGCTGGTTTGCAGCGCATGTAACAACTTGCCCTGGATGTCAGGCGGTAATTCTTCAACTTCATCTAGAAACAAGGTTCCCCCGTGAGCCAGTTCCAGCTTGCCCGGCTTGTCTTGCTTGGCGGCATGTGGTCCGCCGCGAACTTGTCCGAATAGCTCGGCCTCGACCGCCTCTGGCACAACGGAGCTGCATTTGAAGTGAATGAGCGGCCTTTTGCGCCTGGGGCTACCTTTGTGGATTTCAGTCGCCACCAAGGATTTTCCTGTTCCCGGTTCGCCCGAAATCATCACGGTCGCATCAGTTTCGGCCACAAGGTCGATTTGTGCGAGGACCTGTTCGGTTGCGGTAGAGGTCCCGATGATGGCGTGATGGGCCCGCTCATCATTAATTTCTTCCTGAAGATAGGCGTTTTCCTGTTCCAATCGGTCGCGCAACTCTGCCACTTCCTGCAAAGCATTGGTCAGCTTTCGTTCGTTTTCTTTGCGCTCCGTAATGTCGCGAAAAATCACGACAGCCCCAGCTAAAATCTGATGGTCGTAGATTGGGGTGGAGATGTATTCCACCCGAATGGGTTTGCCATCTTTGCGCCAGAACACCTCATCTTCGATCCGATTCACCTGCTCAAAGCGAAACGATTTGTAGATTGGGCAATCGTAGTGGTGATAAGGCTCGCCCGTCAGATGGGTATGGTGCATGATCGAGTGGATATCTTTGCCGATCAGATCCTCGGTTGTCCATCCCAACATCCCTTGGGCCGCGCGGTTCACAAAGGTTGCTTTGCCCTCGGCATTCAACCCATAAATCCCCTCGCCTGCTGCATTCAGGATCAGCTGATTGCGACGCTCAAGCTCAGAAAAGAAGCCCTCTGCGCGTTTCCATTCATCAAGTCCGGCACTTTGAAGCTCTGCCAGTTCTGTCACATGAGCGCGGTGATCCATTGCGTCGAGATCGATTATCATCAAGAGGATTTGGCCAGGGCGACCCAGAAGCTTGCGACCCCTTATTTCGCACCGTAAGGCGGCGCCACTATTCCGCCTGAACGTGATTTTGCGGGTCCAAGCTTCGCCGCGCGTGTCAATTTCATCCACAAAGACGAAGAACTTGGCAATTTCTGTCCCAATCAGAAGCCGGAAAGGGGGTGGGTGATCTTGATCGATGCCAAGCACCGCACAAGCATGTGCATTTGTCTCTAAGATGGCATCTGTCCGGGTGCACAGAACAAGGGCAGCTTCAGGCAAAGCGGCGACAATGGAATCGGAAAGCACGGATGTGTCAGCCATATGGTCAAAGTTAGAAAGCATACCTCAATAGGAATAGCGAAATTTCGTAAATTACGCGATTTCGTAATTCATCTCAGCGTGCGCTTCGTCCTTAGCTATTGTTTTTATTGATAATTCTCAAATTGATCGAATTTTGAGCACATGCTTTTTTTGCCTCAGGAAGCTGCGCATCCTAAACCCACAAGCATAGTGGACCAACACCCGCCACTGACCACTCAAAGAAATCTCGCCTGGGCGACAGATAGGCCCGGGCATGTCCCACACCGCTTAAGGGGGTAATTCATGACGCACTTCAAGGATCCATTTAACCCAAATATCGACGTTTGGAGCGAATGCGGCGAAGCCACTGCTGGGCCCACCGATCCATATGTTGGCCTGACTCAGGAAGATGCGGATGTGCTTCGCGTCAGGGAAAAACAGGCTTTGACGAGCGAAACCGGCATGACGCGCACGCTAGAAAGCGCAGTTATGCAGGGGCTCTTTAAAACGGATATGAAGCGCCGTGCCTTCCTGCGCAGCGCGGGCGTGACGGGTGCCCTTGCAGCCATTTCCACAGTGTTCCCTTTGTCATCGCTGCAATTGATGGCCGAAGAAGCGATGAAAAGTCTTGAGAAGACAAAGCTGACATTGGGCTTTGTTCCGATCACCTGTGCAACACCCATCATCGGCGGACACGCATTAGGCTTTTACGAACGTTACGGTCTGGATGTGGATATCGTGAAGACCGCAGGCTGGGCGGTGTCGCGCGACAAATGTTTGAACGGCGAATATGATGGATCGCATCTGTTGTTCCCAATGCCGATGGCAATGTCTTTGGGCATCGGTTCAACCGCGCAACCGTGGCGCGTTGTGTCGAATGTGAACACCAACGGCCAGGCAATCGTGCTGGCAAACAAGCATCTCGAAAACCAGGACCCGGCCAATTGGAAAGGTTTCACCTTTGCCGTGCCGTTTGAGTATTCGATGCACAACCTTCTCTTGCGCAACTACGTTGCTGACGCGGGCCTTGACCCGGATCGCGATATCCAGATCCGCGTCGTGCCCCCACCAGAGATGGTGGCCAACCTGCGTTCCGAAAATGTCGATGGCTACCTTGCCCCGGACCCGTTCTGCCAGCGTGCTGTTTATGATCAGGTGGGTTTCATCCACAAACTGACACTGGATCTGTGGAAGCAGCATCCGTGCTGCGTGTTTGGCCTCTCGCAAACCTTCATTGACGAAAACCCTAACACGACGATGGCATTGACCACGGCAATTCTTGAGGCAACAGCCTCAGCCGAGACATCGGATGGGCGCGTGGCTTTTGCCGAATCCATGGCACCGGCCAACTATCTCAACCAGCCAGTTGAGATCCTCAAACAGATCCTGACAGGCGTCTTCCCGGATGGTCAGGGCAATATCAAGGCGGTGCCAGATCGCATCTCGTTCATGCCGTTGCCCACACAAACCATGGGCACCTGGGTTCTGTCACAATTGCGACGCTGGAATTACATCGAAAGTGACACGAACTACGCCACACTCGCCGAAGAACTGGTGCTAACAACAACAACTCGTGAAACCATGCAGTCGATGATGGCGGCGGATACTGGTTTGACTTTCTCTGACGTCGATCAAGACGTTTATGCCCCGGTCGAGATCCAAGGGCGTGAATTTACGCCTGCTGCTGCGCAAGAGTTTATCGACAGCCAGCCCTTTAGCCGGACGATCTAAGGGCCGGCAGGACAACCCGGATCAGGGCCGGAAAGGCCCTGTTCCACGTTTTTCCTCGGGAGGCTTCGCATGCTTCGCAATTTCGACATTCGCAGCGCAGCGTTATCTTTGGTGATCCTGTTCGCTGGGCTCTTTATTTGGCATGTCTCAACTTATGTGCCGGTCACGGGACCCCTTGCCGTTGAACTGTCAGCAGAGGAAACTGCAAGTCTGTCGGCGCAAAACATGTCGACGGAGGACATCACCTTTTACGCAAGTCAAGGTGTGCAATTCGCCCAGCTTGAACAGATCGCAGGTCTGGGCCTATCGCGCGAGATGATTGATATGGCGGGCGGCATTCAGGCGTTGGGCATCAGTGTGCCAGACGAAAACTCTGCCCCCGCGCCCGGATCGCTCTTTCCTTCTCCGGGACAGATCGGGGTGGAGCTTTGGGCGACCATCACTGACCCTTTCTACGTCGCAGGCACCAATGACATGGGTTACGGGATCCAGATGGGCTATTCGCTGTTGCGGGTGATCATAGGGTATTCACTGGCAGCCGCTGTGGCCATTCCCCTTGGCTTTTTGATCGGCATGTCGCCGATGTTTTACCGCGCGCTTGACCCCTACATTCAGGTGCTCAAACCTATATCGCCGCTGGCATGGATGCCGATTGCGCTTTTCACCATTGGCGATAGTGAATTGTCGTCAATCTTTGTGATCTTCATCTGTTCGCTTTGGCCGATGCTGTCCAACACGGCGTTTGGCGTCGCAAGTGTCCGGCAAGACTGGGTGAATGTCGCACGCACACATGAACTGGGCGCTCTCAAAACCGCGCTCACCGTGATCCTGCCTGCTGCCGCTCCAACGATCATCACCGGTATGCGTATTTCTATCGGGATTGCTTGGTTGGTTATTGTCGCGGCAGAGATGCTCGTGGGCGGCACTGGTATCGGCTATGTCGTCTGGAACGAATGGAACGGCCTGCGCCTGGACCGCATGATCGTGGCCATCCTGCTCATCGGCGTCGTTGGCATGCTGCTTGATGCGGCCTTTGGCTGGCTGCAGCGCGCCGTCGCCTACACGGAATAAGGAGAGCGGGCATGGCCAAACCATTTCTGTCGATCGAGCGGCTGACGCAGCAATTTCCTGACGGGGCAGGCGGCACACTTACTGTGTTCGAGAACAGCACTTTCGGCGTCGAAAAGGGTGAATTCGTCTGCATCCTTGGCCACTCAGGATGTGGCAAATCCACGATCATGAACATTCTGGCCGGCCTCGCTGAACCGACATCCGGTGTGGTCAAGATGGATGGGATGCATGTCTCTGGCCCGTCGCTGGATCGCGGCGTCGTGTTTCAAAACTATTCATTGCTGCCATGGCTGAGCGCGCTGAAAAACGTGACGTTCGGCGTCAAAGCCCGCTACAAGACTTGGGGCAAGGCTCAGGTCGAGGACCACGCACGAAAATACCTGGCCATGGTCGGTCTGGAGGGCGAGGTTGTGCACCGCAAGCCCAGCCAACTGTCGGGGGGCATGCGCCAACGCGTGTCAATTGCGCGGGCCTTTGCGAACCAGCCGAAACTGTTGCTGCTGGATGAACCTTTTGGCGCGCTGGATGCCCTGACCCGAGGTACGATTCAGGACGAGTTGCTGAAAATCTGGGGCCAGACCGAACAAACCGTCTTTATGATCACCCACGATATTGATGAGGCGATCCTTCTGGCCGATCGCATTCTTCTGATGACAAACGGCCCCTTCGCCCGCGTGGAGGAATCGGTGCAGATCACGATCCCGAGACCACGAAACCGGACGGATATCGTCGAACATCCAAATTATTACGCGATCCGCAATCATCTGGTGCATTTCCTTGGGCAGCATGCCAAGGCGCTGTCAGGCCAGCAATCTGACAAGCCCGATCTATCACCCAAAACGGTGGTTATCGACAAATCCGCACCGGAGCAGGACGCAGAACCAGAGCCTCAGCTGCGCGCCGTCGTCAATGATTGAAAGCCGAACATGACAGAGCAAACCCCTATTCGCGCGCCTGTTCCGCCCTTCACATATGAAGACGCCGTCAAAAAGGTGCGCATGGCCGAGGACGCTTGGAACACCCGTGATCCTGACAAGGTTGCCATGGCCTATACGCCCGACACGCGCTGGCGCAACCGGTCCGAATTTCTGAATGGTCGCGATGAGGTGCACGCATTCCTGCAGCGCAAATGGGCTGATGAAAACGGCTATCGCCTGATCAAGGAGATCTGGGCGCACAATGGCAACCGGATCGCTGTACGGTTTTGCTACGAATGGCATAATGAGGCAGGGCAATGGTTCCGCGCCCATGGCAATGAAAACTGGGAATTCAGCGAAAGCGGCCATATGGCCGTGCGGCATGCCTCGATCAATGATGTCCCGATAAACGAAAGCGCGCGTAAGTTTCTTTGGCCGCAAGGCCCCCGTCCCAAAGACCATCCGGGGCTGACAGAGCTTGGCCTATGACCCATCCCAAATAAAGGAGGAAACCCGATGAAAGATACATTTGAGGTGCCGACGATGATGACCAAAGAGGACGTCACAATGATGATCCTGTCCGCCAAAAAGCAAGCCGGGCTAAGTTGGGAAGGGATCGCAGAAAAGATCGACATGTCGCCTGTCTGGACCCATTCAGCCTGTATGGGTATGAACGGCTTTCCCAAAGACAAGGCCGATGCACTGGTGGCCGCTCTCGGTCTGCCGCAAGAGGCCGCAAGCGTGCTGGCCGAACCACCCACCAAAGTTTGGGAGCAATCAGTGCCTACCGACCCTTGCATCTACCGGTTTTACGAGATCGTGGGCGTCTATGGCCCGACGCTTAAAGCACTGATCGAAGAAAAGTTTGGCACTGGCATCATGTCTGCCATCGACTTTGACATGTCCGTCACCAAGATACCCCATGACAAAGGTGATAGAGTCAAAGTCGAGATGTCCGGAAAATTCCTGGCTTACAATTCTTGGTAGCGGCTGACCCGCCTTTCGGCATAACGAAACTGGACCACTGACATCCGGGACGGGCGCAGCCTAAGCTGCGCCCTGGGCTGGGTATTTAGTTGTGGGTTATTCCCAACCGACCTGGTTGAAGATGGCCTGGGCTTCGGGGACGTTTTTGGCGACCTCGCTGAGATCCACCGCGTCTGGGCGGAACAGACCCAGGGCGGCGACAGAGGGTGACAGGCCCACGCCCGCCACAGCCGGGTATTCATCATTGC
>JBCBGX010000039.1:0-14997 GCA_038526325.1 Pseudomonadota bacterium
GGTGCGCGCGGGGCGTGCATTAGGGCGGCGGGATGAGGTTGCATTGCGCCGCGGTGGGGCCACGGCGATGACCATGTCGGCGCTTTATGCCATGGTGACCTCAGCGATCTTTCTTTTGATGCCAGCCGCGCTGGTCGGACTGTTTGTTGATCCGGGCGATCCTGACAGAGAGGCGCTTGTCCGGATTGGAGCAAGCTTTGTGATTGTCGCAGCCCTGTTTCAACTTGTCGATGGCCTACAGGTCATGGCGCTGGGCCTGTTACGCGGGGTGCAAGACACGGCTGTTCCGATGATCATGGCGACCGTCAGCTATTGGGTCATTGGCATGCCAGTCAGCTATGTTCTGGCTTTTCCGCTGGGGTTGGGTGGCGTTGGCCTTTGGCTGGGCCTTGTCATTGGTCTGGCTTTTGCCGGGGGGCTTTTGTCCTGGCGTTTTTGGGGGCGGTCCGTGCGGATCGCCTTGCCTTCAAAGCCAGCCTAGCTTCGGAGTTGAACCGATTTTAGCAGGCGCGGGCGCTTATCAGAAGGCGGGCTCTTTCCTGATAGCCGAAGCCCAGTTGCGTTAGCGCACGATCGATACACCGTGTCGAGACGCTTATACCATGCCGCTCGGCGAGAACCCATTTCAGCTCCGTGAGCGTGACATCTGGATGCTGATGGATCACGTCAGTCAGAAAACCAAGGTAGGGGGTCAGCTTGCTGTGACTGCGGCCAAACGGGGTTGCTGCGACGATCCGTTTTAAACCCTGTTTGACCATCACTGAAAGCGGTGTTGGGGAGGTCTGGAAGTGATCGATCATGGAATGATTGGCGTCAGCCACAAAGAGCGCCTGAAGTCGTGTCCAGTGATCTTGTGAAAGTGATGTGGGCATTACAAAGTCCTCCATGAAAGGGTGGCGGGCGTAGAAATCAAAGCGTGACCTCCCGTTAATTTGCTGAGTGCGAGATACGCATTACCCCAAAAGCTCCAGGTCCCGTAGACGTAGGCGCGGGTTCTTCATCTCTCCGAAATCGTCCAGATTGTGTTTGTGTGGAAACAGGCCGAGATATTGCGCCAGCATCTCACCGCGAAGACCAAGGGCAAAGGCGGTACCGGGATGCAGGCTTTCGATTTCGATCCCGTTGACCGTTAGGCTACAATGGCGGGCAAATCCTAATTGATAGACCTTCACAGGCGTTGCCGGGCGCAAAGCGATGAACGTCGTCCCATCGAAAAAGTCACGGGCTGGAATAAAGGCGGCGGCTTTACCGGTGAGTGTCCGCACAGCAGGGGCACGGTGCAGCAGTCGCGCGGTCGGGCCAAGTACAAGGTCAGGTGAGGGGCGGTTCAGACCTAAAGCATCAGCAGTGATCCGGGTCAGGCTACCATGGTCCGGGTTGGTGTCGTAATCGACTGGACTGATGGTCATTGACCCGCTCCAAAGCAACTTTTCGTAGCGACCGTTCGACAGACGTATATTATCGCCGGGCAAGACATCTTCAACTGCCATGGGTCCGTTGCCAGTCTGTAGGATCGCACCGTGGCCAAGCGCGCCAAAAGCATCCTCAAAAGAGGCCGATGCTGGCGCTCTTCTTGAGAACTCAACAATCTGATACTCAGGCGTCAGGTAGGCAATGTCGTATTTTCGCGTGCGCATGTGTGACGTGTTGGCCGCTTGGCCGGAAAAGTGATATCGCTCTGCAGCTTGTGGTCTGCGCGGTTTGGGGGGCGAGTGAAGCGTTGTGCTGCCGGGGTTGTTGGTCATCGTTTCTTGGCCTGCATCAAACTTTTGCTTGGTGGTGCGACCCAGAAGATCGATCCAAAAGCAGTTAAAATTGCCGCTATGTCAGCGGAGTTACTCGTTACTTGAAAGCGCGGATTGACGACCCCGATGGGTAGGGGATCGAAGTTTGTTACGCCCGACGAATGTCGGCATGCTGTGCGTCGTATGACCCTTGCAAACGGGTTTGACGACGGGCGATCATGGCTTGGCGGATATCGCCTCGTTCCCATGGCATTGGTGTGTCGTAAGCGACAACTGCGGCTTCCAGAGATTTTTGCCAACGGCTTTTCATGTGATACCTCTTTTCTTGTCTGACGCCTGTTTGGTGGCGACCCCTAAGGAAGAGAGTGCCGGACCAAACGGGCGAGACTTTGACGGTTCGTTGAAAAGGTTGCCCTATTGTGAGAAAAGGGCGCAAAATGGTGGTAAGTGTCTGAAAAAATGGAAAATTAAGGCTTTCTGCGGGGCGATCAACATTAACAGGTGGTTAACGCTAAATGAACACAAGGCAGGGTTGACCCGCTCTTGCCGCATTAAGGCCTATTTTCGAGACAGATCGCAGAGATCAAGCGCCCATAATCTGCCTCTTTTCGATGAACAGATCGCCTGTAGCTGTAGAATCTGTCAGCATCGGCATAGGTGCAATGTCGCGTCCAGCCGACCGCAGCAATCCCGCATGCCTGCAGTTGGGAAAGGCCAAATGCCGGTAGGTCGAATTGGAACCGGTCACCATTGCCCGCAAAAAAGAAACGGTCATAGTCCGCATTGGCCGCGGTAAAACGATCCCGAAATTCTGGCCCGACTTCGTAATTTGGTTGGCTGATCGCGGGGCCTATGACGGCGTTGGTACGGGCTCGCGAGGCGCCCATTTGCTCCATTTGTGCGACAGTCGCCTCAAGCACCCCGTCAAGCGCGCCTTTCCATCCCGCATGTGCTGCTCCGATGACGCCAGCGTGTCGATCGGCGAAAAGTACCGGTTGGCAATCTGCTGTCAGGATCGACAGCGCCACGCCAGGTGTTGCGGTGACCAGCGCGTCTGCTTTGACCGGTCTGGGCAGTGGGCCGTCCACTGCGACGACAGTTGCAGAGTGGACCTGATGCACACCTACCAGCTTGTCACCAGTGACATCCAAAGCGGATGCGGCGCGCGCGCGGTTTATCCCCACAACATCATGCTGGTCAGAGCTGCCGAAACCGCAATTCAGCCCCGCAAAAACGCCTGATGAGGCCCCGCCTTTGCGGGTGAAAAACCCGTGACGCGTGCCATCAAGCAGCGGGTCGGTGATAATCTCAAGCGTCATGGCTCCAATCCGGGTGGTGGCATGGCCGTGGCAGTGTGGATCGACATCACTTTGAATAGCTCACCCATTTCCGCAGGGTGGGTCAAGCGCCGATGTGCGGCAACATGGGTGTGCAGGTTGTCACCGGACAATGCATTGGCCAATGATTGTGCTCTTTGGGTTATGCCTAGACGTTCAAGGAAGACGCCCTGAGGTGTTAGCTTGCTGAACTTTGCTGGAGGCGCATGCCGGGCGATTTCGGCGAAATCCACGTGGGCGGTTAGGTCCGCCTGTCCCGGGGCGCCAAGCGGATCGACCTTTTGATGATTTGAAACCGCCTGCACTGTATCGCCCAGTGAACCCCAATCCCCATAGTCAATGATCAGCGCGGCCCCGCCATGCTGTGCAATCCGGGTGCTGATATTGGCGATAATGCCGGGCAGGCTGGGGCAGATTTCAACCAGATCGCCGTCTTTCGTGTCTGTCACTCGATGCTCCAGCAGGGCCAGCGGTGCTGGTGCGGAAAGCCCCATATGCAGCGCCCTGTCGCTTACACCCACCATCCGTTCGCGCCACCCGTCCCCATCGCGGACAAATTGGCGAATGGGCAAGGCATCGAAGAATTCGTTGGCGATCAGGAAAAGCGGCTGTTCGGGCAATGTCGTGACATCTGCGTGCCAGTGTGGGTCTGGAATGCGTTCGGCCTGGGCGTCCCGCAAGACCGGCGAAGCTTCAATCAGGTGGATCTCTATTGCGTCGTAAAAGCCTGGCACGGTTTTTGTGGCGCGCAAGATATCTGCCATAAGCGTGCCGCGCCCCGGGCCAAGCTCGGCCAATGTGACCGGATCTGGCCTGCCTTGATCCATCCAGGCTTGCGCCATGGCCAGCCCAACCAATTCGCCGAACATCTGACTGATTTCTGGCGCGGTGATAAAATCCCCCGCCGCCCCCAGCGGATCACGCGTCACATAGTATCCATGTTGTGGATGCAACAGGCATTCGGCCATGTAATCGGCAATAGTAATGGGCCCTGTCCGCGCAATGCGCGCGTGCAGCAGATCGGCAAGCGTGGTCATCGCCGGCGGGCCATCACGATGACCGTTAGACCGACAAGGATCATCGGCAAGGTCAGCAATTGCCCCATGGTCAGCCCGTAGCCCTGATAGTGCAGCGCAAGCCCCAGTTCGTTTCCGATGCTGACGAATTGCGCGTCCGGCTGCCGAACAAATTCTACGATAAAGCGCGATAGCCCATAGCCCAGAAAGAAGACGGCCGACAGAAGCCAGGGCGTTTTCAACGCACCAAAGCGGAAGGCCAGCAGCAAAAGGATTGTGCCAAGCAAAAGCCCCTCTAGCCCGGCCTCATAAAGCTGCGATGGGTGCCGGACGCATGGGTCGGTTGCTGTGGCACAGGATTGTGCGGCGGCGCCTGGAAAAATGACGCCCCAAGGGGCGTCCGTGGGTCGCCCCCATAATTCTGCATTGATGAAATTGGCGATCCGCACTAGCAGAATGGCTGGCGTTGCGGCCACTGCGATGATGTCGGCCAAATCGGGCAATGGCACGGACTGACGGCGGCTGAACAGATAAACGGCGACAACAACGCCGAGAAAGCCGCCATGAAACGACAACCCCCCTTCCCAGATTTTCAGGATATCGATGGGATTGGCGAGAAATTCCGTAGGCTTATAGAAAAGAACGTACCCAATCCGACCACCGCCGATGACCCCAATCACGATGTAAGTCAGCAGGTCTTCCAACTGGCTGATCTGCATCGGTGGCCCGTTTCGCCACAGATAGGGGCGGTTCAGCGCAGCTTTGATGATCATCCACCCCAGCGCGATCCCCACGATATAGCCCATCGCATACCAGCGCAGGGCGATGGTGACGCCAAAAAGCTCAACCGAAAAGATCTCGGGCGAGATATTGGGGAATGGGATGGCCGCGTACATATCGCCATTCCTTGTCCGGGCGTGCGACGATGTCAACCAATCGCCCCGGGTTGTGCGACGTCGATCAAGCGACCATATAGAAGTAAAGTGATTGGAGAGTGTGATGCAGACGAAGAGCAAAGTATTTGATGACCTAAGCCAGCTGATGACCAACGCGATGGGCGTGGCCCAAGGCGCGCGGGAAGAGGCGAATACAGCAATGAAATCGCTGATCGACCGATGGTTGGCGGATCATGATTTCGTCACACGTGAAGAATTTGACACGGTGCGCACAATGGCGCAAAAAGCGCGCGAAGAAAACGAAGCGCTGAAAGCGCGGATAGAGGCGCTAGAAAAGTAAATCTGCGTTACGTGTCTTTGCCCGTGAAACTGTTGTTGTCGGTATGGCTTATGCTCATTCCGCAAAACCTCTGGGCCACCCCAGAGGATGACGCGCTGCTGATCGCAGAGCGTTGGTTCGACGAGCAGTGGCGCGAAATGGCCGAGGATAGGATCAAAAGAGCCTTTGTGGCGGCGTACTTCCAGCCTTTGGCTGGTCAGGGTATTTCAATATTGGATGAAGACAGGTTCATGGCCTTGGTTCCGGCCACTGACATCGCGCCACATATGACCCGCCTCATAGCGCAGATCGCAACTGGCTACGAAGCTGTTCTTACCCCGGCACAACTTGCGGCCTTTAGTGAAGTTTTGCGGGCAGATCAGGGCCTGACTTTGTCCGAGATGATGTCAGATAATTTTCAACGAAAGCTGACAGACGCGCTTGATGAAGTCCGTTTGTCGGCTCCTGCAAGCGATACCGATGATCCCGAAGTGCTCGCATTGCAAGAGTTGGCGGTCCAGCTTGAAGCTTTTGAACAGGCGATGTCAGACGGCGGAGCTGAGGCGTTTGGACAAGGTCTCGTGCTCGGTATTAGCCCATTGTTCGCCATAATGCGCACGGCAGGTGATATCGGGCGAATGGAGGTCGATCTCAATAACCCTGTTTCCATCGCTGCACTCCGGGCGAATGGTGTCTTACGTTTCTCAAATCCGGTGCAAAGGCAGACGCTACTGCGCCAAGTGGACAGGTCGGATGTTGCGGGTGGTATCCGATTTATCAGACCGCCATCCAGCGCTGCGGGATCTGAGTAGCTGGACGATCACGCGTAAAGTAAACACCGAACGCGGCTCCGCCATCATACCCCTAAAACGTGCCTTCATTGCGTCGGGTCCTTGTTTTTTCCCCTTCACGTTCTTTTGCTCGCGGGCCAAGATGACCGAATCAGGCCACATTAGGAGAGAATTATGGGTTTAGGTGATCTTGTTGGAAAAGTAACAGGTATGATGGGTGGTAGCGACTTTGATTTTGCCGCGAAGCTAGAAGAGTTGGGTGTTGATGCGTCAATGCTGGAAGGTTTGGATATCGACGCTGCAAAAGCATTTATCGAAGAAAAAGGGTTTGATCTGTCGATGCTGGACACGATGGGCCTCGACATCGAAGAACTGATCGCAAAGTTCACAGGGCAAGCCTAACGATATTGGGTTTGGCCGTCAGATGGGATGTCTTCGACAGCCCAACCGATGGCCGGCCCAAATACTTGCGCGCACCACAGGGATAATCCTGCCATTTGTTAGCAAGCAGGTTTCAGGATGATGCCCGTGGTACCATCAATTGGTACGGCGCCAGTCGCCTATCAGTCAAAAGCGCGGCTACACCTGATCCAAATACGCGACCAGGATATCCAGCGCCGCTTGCAGGTCATCCTTGGCGATCATCTCGGTCACAGTGTGAATGTACCGCGTGCCAACCGTGATCCCAACAGCCCGCGCCCCTGCGGCAGCTTGCTGGGCGGCGGCACCGTCTTGCCCGCCAGCAGCCAGCATTGTGCGCTGATAGGGGATCTTTTTCTTGATGGCGAGCGCTTCGATCTCGGTCACCAGCGCTTTATCGGCAATGAATGAGCTGTCGCGCACATGCAGGCCGAACCCCTGTCCCTGCTGGGTTGTCGCATCCTTTTCAGGGATCCCCGGCGTGTCGCATGACAGCGTCACATCAATCCCCAGCCCGATGTCAGGGCGGATCGCGAAAGAGGCCGTGCGCGCACCGCGCAAGCCCACCTCTTCTTGGCAGGTGAAAGCCACGTGAACTTCAGCCCCGCGTCCCTTTTTCTTGCCCAGCTTGCGGATCGCTTCGATCCCGAGCCAGCAGGCAATACGATTATCAAGCGCTTTGGATACGAATTTCTCGCCCATCTCGACAAACGGTTCGTCCATGACAACAAAATCGCCCACCTTGACCACATCGTGAGCGGCTTTGCCCATGCCAAGATCAACAAAGAAATCCCCCACCTGCGGCACTTTTTTGCGGTCTTCGGGCGCCGAGATGTGGATGGGTTTGCCGCCCGGGTTCATCACGCCTTTGAAATCGCCCTCATCCGTGCAAACCAGTACCCGGCGCGAGAACAAATTGCGCGGATCAAAGCCGCCAACGGGCTGTAGATAGAGAAATCCGTTTTTGTCGATATGGCTGACGAGGAACCCGATTTCATCCATATGACACAATAACATGACCTTTGGCGCGCCCTTTTTCTTAGCGTCGCGCCGACACAAGAGCGACCCCATGGGGTCTGTTGTGACCTCGTCAAACAGTCCCTTGATCTCGGATGTGATCAGGTCCCGTACACGGTGTTCATGCCCAGGCACACCAGGCATTTCGCAAAGGCGTTTGAGAAGGTCGGTGTTCATAGCAAGCTCCCAATTCGGTCTTGTTGTACCTTGCGGTCCGCTTGTGCGGCTTTCAAGCGGCATTTCTGAAAGTCGTAAGCAAAGAGCCCTTAGCCTTTGTGGCGGCCAATCGTGGCGGGTGGCCGAATTATCCACATGTAATTTCGGCTTTTGTCAGTTGTCCCCAAGAAATTGCTTTACAGGTCGCCCATCAATCTCCACGATATATGGTAGGGGAAAAATGTGAACAACACCTTCCCTAGAGCAGGCACCTAGCGCTTGGGCACTGCCATGACCCTTGCGCCAAAAAAAGTGAGGCCGAGCATATGGCATTGTCCGAACATTACCTTGAAGGCGAAGATCTGCATCCAATTGATCTGGTAGAGCATATCGCCGAACATCACGCGTGGGAGTTTGACCGGATCCATGACGATCAGATCGCCATGGCGGTTGAAGGCCAGTGGCGCACCTATTCGATCACTCTGGCCTGGTCGGCCTATGACGAGACCTTGCGGCTGATTTGCACCTATGAGATGGAGCCGCCCGAGGACCGGATGCCTGCGCTTTTTGAGGCGCTGAACACAATCAATGATCGCTGCTGGGCAGGGGCCTTTACCTGGTGGGAAGAACAAAAGCTGATGGTATACCGCTATGGTTTGATGCTGGCTGGCGATCAGGTCGCTGGACCTGATCAGGTGGATAC
This sequence comes from Pseudomonadota bacterium, assembly GCA_038526325.1. Classification (GTDB taxonomy): domain Bacteria; phylum Pseudomonadota; class Alphaproteobacteria; order Rhodobacterales; family Rhodobacteraceae; genus Yoonia. Next base: position 8,401 of record JBCBGX010000039.1, read on the forward strand.
GATGATCAAGGCCGCTGTTGCCGCCTGTGAGCAGTATTACCCGGCGATTCAACTTGTGACCTGGTCAGATCGAACCCCGCAAGAGGCCGTACAAGCCGCCATCGGTGGAGCTTACGGGCGCGCGTAAACCTACGCTAACTACCCGCTTTCCACATGCGAAGGCTTTGCGTATTCATTGGCTGAAATGACGTGTGAGGCCATTGAATGGATATGAGTGATGTCGCAAGCCGGGGCCTTGTCTTGCTTGGCTGTGGTAAAATGGGGTCGGCCATGCTGGAAGGCTGGTTGAAAGGCGGGCTGCCCGCGACCTCGGTCTGGGTCATTGACCCCAAGCCATCATCCTGGCTGCAAGAGCAGGGAGTGACCATCGGGGGCGATCTGCCCAAGGATCCGGCCATAGCGATCATTGCGGTGAAGCCACAAATGATGGCGGAAGCGCTCCCCAATGTTAGTGCGCTGGGCAACGGGGATACGTTGGTGATTTCTATTGCTGCCGGGACGCCGATCCAAACGTTTAAAGACATGTTAGGGGCCAAGACACCGATCATTCGTGCCATGCCAAACACGCCTGCCGCCATTGGGCGGGGCATCACGGCACTGATTGGCAATGCGCAGGCACAGGCGCATCATCTGGAAATGGCAGAGACCCTGTTATCCGCAATCGGGCAAACAGTTCGGCTGGATGACGAGGATCAGATGGATGCGGTGACGGCGGTATCAGGTTCTGGCCCGGCTTATGTCTTTCATCTGATTGAGACCATGGCGGCGGCGGGTATCGATCAAGGCCTGTCGCCCGAGCTTGCCATGAAACTCGCCAAGGCAACCGTCGGCGGGGCAGGGATGCTGGCCGAGGATGCAGAGGACAGTCCCGAACAATTGCGCGTCAATGTGACCTCACCCAATGGGACGACGCAGGCCGCGCTAGAGGTGTTGATGGACGAAGCAACCGGCTTTCCGCCGCTTCTAAAGCATGCGGTATCCGCCGCCGCGGCCAGGTCGAAGGAGTTGGCAAATGAGTGAGATCAGCTTTGATGATTTTCTGAAAGTGGACGTGCGGGTCGGCACCGTTTTGCGGGCCGAGCCGTATCCGGAGGCGCGCAAACCTGCGATCAAGCTGTGGATCGATTTTGGCGATGAGATCGGGGAAAAGAAAACCTCGGCCCAGATCACCGCGCATTATGCCCCTGCAACACTCGTCGGGCGGCAGGTTTTGGCGGTCGTCAATTTCCCGCCGCGCCAGATCGGCAAATTCATGTCCGAGGTGCTGGTGCTGGGCATGCCGGATGAAAAGGGAGAGGTCGTTTTGGTCGGCCCAGATCAAGATGTGCCAAAAGGGGGGCGTTTGCATTGAAGAAGCTATTGATCACCCGGCTTTTGCCCGACGCAAATCTGGACTTTGCCCGTGCCCGATATGATGTGACGATCCGTGATGAAACCGATGGGCTAACCGTGGCGGAAGCAGCGGCGGCTTTGGCGGACTATGACGCGATCTTACCCACTTTGGGGGATCAGTTCACAGCAGAGGCTTTTGCAGGCGACATTCGCTGCGGTGTGCTGGCCAATTTCGGGGTGGGGTACAACCATATCGATGTTGATGCCGCATCGAAGGCGGGCGTTGCCGTGTCCAATACGCCTGATGTAGTCACAGATGCCACCGCTGACATTGGACTGACGCTCATCCTGTCGACCTGCCGCCGGGCGGGTGAGGGCGAACGGCTGGTGCGCGCAGATAAGTGGACCGGCTGGGCGCCCACACAAATGCTGGGCACCCATGTAACCGGCAAAACCGTTGGCATCGTCGGCATGGGGCGGATTGGGCAAGCGGTCGCGCGCCGCTGCCATTATGGATTTGACATGCCGGTCTTGTACTACAACCGGTCGCGCAAGCAGGTTGATCTGCCTGCCCGGCAAATCGACACTTTAGCGGAACTGATGGGGCAAGCGGATATCATCGTGGTCACGGTGCCTGGGGGCGGGGCCAACACCCATCTGATTGATGCCTCGGCCTTGGCGGCTATGAAACCGACTGGGATCTTTGTGAATATCGCACGTGGCGATGTGGTGGATGAAGAGGCCCTGATCGCTGCCTTGCAAAGGGGCGAGATTGCCGGTGCTGGACTGGACGTGTTTGCGCGCGAGCCCATTGTGCCAGATGCATTCCGGGCGATGGATAATGTCGTTCTATTACCGCATCTGGGAACCGCCGCGCTGGAAGTGCGCGAGGCGATGGGTCAGATGGCCCTTGATAACATCGTGGCTTGGGAAACGGGCTGCGATCTTCCACAAAGGGTGACTTAGATCAAGGCGGCGAGTAGCGACAAACCGTACAATCGGGGCAAATAAAAGGAAGACCCGATGTACACCAATATACTTGTCCCCGTTTCTTTCGAAGCTGACCGCAATGCGCAAGGCGCGATGGAGGTAGCAAAGGCCCTCCGCGCTGACGGTGGAAAGATCACCTGCCTGCATGTGATGGAAGTGTTGCCCAAATACGCGACAGAATACCTGCCCGCCGATCACGCAGAGCGCCAAGGCGGATATCTTGGAAAGTCTGGCCAGTTTGACCGATGGGGTCACAGATGCGACGACAACGGTCGTTGACGGCCATTCGGCCCCGACGATCCTGGAATTTTCCGAGAACAACGCAAATGACCTGATCATTGTGGCCAGCCACCAACCCGGCATGCAGGATTATCTGCTTGGCTCAACCGCCGCCAAGGTTGTCCGCCACGCCAAATGCGCGGTGCATGTGCTGCGATAAACCTGTCGCCAAGTTGAGCCTGGATCGTTAGCCTGAACCGTAGCATTTGAATAAAGCGGTTCGGTCAAAGCATTTATGGACGTATCTGGCGAACAGGCCGGTCGGTGGTGGAAAGCGTTCTGGTGGTCGCGTGGTATCATCGCGGCTTTGACCCTGACAACGCTGGTGCCCAATTTCACTGATTTGTCGCGGTTTCAATTTTTGCGGGCCTTTCAACTGGTGTTGTCAGAGTGGAACCGGTTGACTGCCTTTCTGGGCCGGTTGATCGGCCATTTGCCCTTTATCCCCGACCTTCCGTCCTGGTCTGTCAATGCGCTGTTGTTTTCAATCAGCATTTGCATTCCGGCAGCCTATGGTTTTTTGCGCGCAGCACGATTTCAAATGTGGATATGGCGGCCATTCGGTCCATTCCGCAAAGACTTGCAGACCGCCCGGTTGGCCTTCAGGGCCTCAGAACAGCGCTGCGGCCTGCCTACACCCTGTTCGCGGAGTCCTTCTATTGGGTCTTGGCGATCATTGTGGTGCCAGGCTTTGTCTTTTCGCCGTACCGCCTAGTCTATGCCGATGACGGGCTTCTGCCTGTCTGGGGGTGTAAGGCGCTCATCGCATTCTTTGTGGTGGTGGTGGTGTTTATTGTTTTGATCGGCGTTTTTTCGATCCCGCGATTTGCGAAGGCCTTGTTTGTCATGCTGTCGTTCATAGTCACGCTCGAAGTGCTTTATCTTGCCAATACGCCGGCCCTGTCAAACTGGATTGATCGGTACTATTGCGAAAACGTGGATCCGGGTGCAAAGACCTGCGCCGTGGCGGACCGGTCGTAGATACCGCACTGAGTGACTGTTATCTGACGCGTTTCGGCGCCAAAAAAAGCGCAAGCAACCCGGCGGCAGAGGCGGCGAACATCAGCATTAACAAGATCAGCGCCGGGGTCTCTTGTGGAAGGACGGCACCGGTTGCGGTGGTCAAGATTGCCCCGCCCGCGACGATCATCGCGCCGCTCATGCCCGCGGCACTTGCCGATAGGTTCGGCCTGATAGACATGGCAGCGGCATTGCTGCTGGGCATGGTGATCCCGTTGCCGATGCCGACACATATCGTCGCAGCAAAAAAGCCAAGTGCCGTGATGGGGCTGATAAGAGCCAAGCCAATGCCGACCCCAAGCCCGCCACAGGCGACGATCCGTCCGGCCATCATCAACCGTTTGGGCGCATATCGCGGCGCGTAACGTCCAGCGACAAAGCTGCCAGCGACAAAGCCAGCGGTGATGGATCCAATGAAAAAGCCTAGTTCGACAGTGCTGACGCCGAACTGGACTTGGGCCACAAGCGGTGCGCCGGTCAGAAAGATGTAAAACGCCCCGGTGGAGAATGTGCCGCAAAGTGAGTATGCCCAAAAGGCCCGGTCAAAGAGAAGGTCGCGCGCCCGTGGACCCTTTGCGTCAACGGTCGGTGGACTTGCTGTCTCAGGGCGTGTTTCCCCAAGATCAATCCAGCAGAGCACCAACAGCACCGCCCCCATGAGAGCATAGAACGCGAAGTTTGACCGCCAGCCAAAGGCCGTATCTAACAAACCACCCAGCATCGGCCCCAGCATTGGCGCGATTGCCATCGCCATACTGATGTAACCGATGATGCCTGCGGCCTCACGCTCGGCCCGTGTATCCCGGACTATGGCCAGCGACAGCACGTACCCGCTGATCATCGCGCCTTGGAACAAACGACAGATTAAGAACATCCAGATGTTGGATGATATCGCGCAGAGCAAGGATGCGACCACAAATATCAGTAAGCAACCTAGTAAGACAGGACGACGTCCGGTCCGATCTGATAGCGGCCCGATCACGAGCTGAATCACAGCTGTTACGGCCAAATACCCTGCCACGGCCAGGCTGACCGTCGCGTAGTCGGCCTCCAGATCCTCAGCGATGTTGCTGAGCGATGGCAAGAACATATTGAGCGACAGAACTGAGAGACCGGTCAGCAGGACAAGCGTGGTCAGGCTTGGCGGGGTGATGGCCCGTCTGATCAACATCGCAAGGCTGGCATAGGGGCAGTGATCCTAGACATCGGGATCTGATTCCGACCCAGTTTCCAACCATGCGCGATCCTTCGGCGACAGTTGGGCATCCATCATCGCATCATACGCTGCGGTTTCTTCGTCTGTCAGCCGTCCTTGCCACTGACCATTGGTGCCTGCATGGAAAAAATCTGATTGGACCCCAAAGGATGCGGTGTTCGAAAACGGGACATAGCGATCAGCATGTGTTTTCATGTGATCGAATGTTGCACTTTGAACCAGGCGCTCCATCACTAAGGCGGGATGTGACACGCCCAACAGATCCGCTATACGCGCAAATGTTCCCGGCAAATCCCGCTTCATATCGGCATAGTGAAAAAGAGATACATTAGGCCGCCCGGACAGTGCCTTGGCCGTCTGGTAATGCCGCAGGATATGGGCAAGGGGTGCTGCGTCGGCGTCGAACCCCTCTGGCCCGCCCGCTAGAAAATGACCAAATGCGATGCCGGTTGTGTCGTCTTCCGGAAACCAATGATCAAAAAATGTCATGGAGAGATTGCGATTGTGGTGTCGGAACGAAAAATGCACATCCAGCGGATGGCGAAACACACACAGATAGTGCGCCTGATCCTTTATTGGTAAGCCATCCAGCGGTGTGTGGCTTTTCAGACAGCGACGTCCCGTCATTGCACCCAACCGCGCGGCCAGGTCTTCAATCGGTCGGAAACGGATATCGACCCATGGCATTTGCTCTGACAAATCCGGCTCTACGTCCGGGTCACCGGACAAAAGCAGCGCGATGATTGTCTGCATCCAGGTCGTCCCGCTCTTCGGAGGGGTGACCACGATTACATCATCGGGCCGGATCTGGATCTGGTCCCAGCGTCTGTTGTCGGTCAAAGGGCCAAGATATAGCTTTCGGTCCTGCATCTTTGATGTCTCCGGCAGGCAGGATCAGTCTTTTGCCAGCCGGTCCGCCTTTTTCCGGACCAGGACACTGCGCAGATCGTGGATTGCCAGTAGAACATCCTCGGTCAGCTCTTCAAGTTGCGCATCACTCGCCCGTGTTTGCGCCCAATGGGTCATCAAGTTGATTTGATCCACCGTGCGGCGCATATCGTCAAAATCCCGCGCCGCAAGGACCGATAAACGTGCTGTGATCCAGTCATTGATCGCTGTCTCATCTGCTTTGGTCAGGGTCTGATCGCCATGCGTTTTGAAGTCGCCCCTATTGGTGTTGATCACTGCAATTTGGTCCATTTCGATCCGACCCTGTCGGTTTTCGGACCCAACACGAAACACAGCCGCGCCATTGTCGCGGACGCGAAAGTAGTAGGGGGGAAGTCCGATGCTCATGCGGGTGGATCCTTTGGTGGTCGTCAGCGGTACCCTAGCACCCGGACCCACACCGCGCCTAGTGGGCGCGTTCAAGCACCTCAACGGCCAGCACAGTGGGCAGGTGCCGGGCGATTTCGTCCCAATGGTCGCCTTCATCTATGCTGGCGAAGATTGATCCGCTATTGGTCCCGAAATAGATACCTGCCTGGTCTTGGCTTTCGCCAGCCATGGCCTGGCGCAACACAGTGAAGTAGCAGGACTGTTGCGGAAGGCCATGGCGGAGCGCCTCCCAAGTCGTCCCTGCGTCCCGCGACCGCCACACGGCTGCCGCCGCATCGGGCGGGTAGCGCCCCGCACTGTCCCCGTTTAGTGGAATGGTCCAAAGTGTGTCCGGATCATGCGGATGCACCCGGATCGGGAAGCCAAAGTTCGAGGGCAGCCACGCGTTGATGTCATCCCAAGATCGCCCCCCACCCCGTCAT
>JBCBGX010000040.1:0-14746 GCA_038526325.1 Pseudomonadota bacterium
TTGGTCGCGGCTGTATTTGTAAGAACCTCATGGGCAGTCAGCAGGGCCGACGTGGAGGGCCCGCCAGAGCCCGCGATCAGCCCGGTCATAGGGTTGACGATCTGGTCTTCGGTCAGGCCTGCATCGGCAATCGCCTGATCCATCGCGATATAGGCATAAGCGGCCCCTGGCCCCATGAACCGCAAAGTGCGTTTGTCGACATGATCGGCAATGTCGATCTTGAGCGTCCCGGCAATCTGGCTGCGAAACCCGCGTTCGGCCATCTCTGGGCTGGCCTCGATCCCGGATGTGCCGGATTTGAGCGCGGCTATCACCTCGGCCGCGGTGTTCCCGATGGGCGATACGATGCCCAACCCTGTGATGACGACACGGCGCATGACTGCTCCCCTTTCACTTTATGGTCTCTGTAGGCGAGAGGGGACAGGGGGGCAAGTGGTGGGTTGATTTCTAAGGCTTTGTCCCGTCCCCGCTTGGCTTTGGGGTGATCTGGTGTTTTGATGCCGACGATGTGGTGTCTGCCTCGAAAGGAGCTGCCCTGACTTTTTCGTATGATGCGTTTACGACACGCAATATTGGGTTTGTAACGACCGAGGAACAGGCCAAGTTACGCGCCGCTCAGGTCTTTGTCTGTGGCACGGGCGGCATGGGCGGGGCCTGTGTTTTTGCACTGGCGCGGATGGGCGTCGGGCGGCTGATACTTGCGGATATTGATGAGTTTGAAGCATCGAACTTGAACCGCCAGGCCTTTGCCTTTCGCGACACAATCGGGCGCCATAAGGCCGAAGCGACGCGCGATCTATGCCTAAGCATCAACCCGGAGATAGAGATCATCGTTTATCACGATGATTGGCCAGATCATGTGAACCGTGCCGTGGCCGATAGCGTGATTGTTGTGAATGGCACCGATGATCTTGGGGCGTCGCTTTTGCTTTACCGCACGGCGCGGGCGCAGGGCAGGGCGGTGATTGATGCCTATGCCTCCCCCTTGCCGTCCATTTATGTCACGCAAGCGGGTGATCCGATGCCAGAAGAAAGGTTGGGCTACCCCACGCTAGACACCGCTTGGGATGGCCTAAGCATGGATCAGCGGGATGCGGCGTTTTTTCAGGAGGCGACATATGTGATCCTGCATTCTTCCTCGCGCCACCATATTGATCTGGAGCTGGCGGGGGAGGTGACAGCCGGCAAACGCAGTCGGATGTCATTTGCGCCCATGGTGATGTCAACGGGCATGTTGATGGCTTATGAGGTGGCCAATGGCATTCTTGGCCGCCCTCCAGGCGCAGATTATCGGGGGTGGTTTTTGAATCCCTATGCCGCGCGCATTGAACATCCGCGCAACGCACTGGTGGCGGCTGTCATAAAACCCGTTGTGACGCGGTTCTTGCGGCGGATGATGGATGAGCAGGTCCGGGCTTAACCATGGTTGAGGTGGTTGAGCGCGATTTTGCGTCGTTCTTTGAGGTGCCGTTTCAGGCTTATGGGCCAGACAGCCTCTATGTCTCGCCGCTTAAATCCGATCTGAAGCGGTTTTTGACGGCAGGAATCAATCCGCTCTTTCCGGATGAGAGCGTTTTCACCTATTTCACCGCGTGCAAGGGAGGGCAGCCGTTGGGGCGGATCGTGGTGCATGAACATGCGGCATCAAACAGGGTGCATGGGACCAATCGCGCCTCTTTCGGTTTTTTTGATTGCGCCGATGATCCGGATGTGGCGGCGACACTTTTGGGGCAGGCGGAAGATTGGGCGCGGGCGCGTGGCCATGACGACCTGGTGGGGAATTTTAACCTGACAGCGATGCAACAAATGGGGGTGCAGACCGACCATTTTGAAGCTGTTCCCTATACGGATATGGTCGTGAACCCGCCGCATATCCCCGCGCTGTTGCAGCAAAACGGGTTTGCGCCGTTTTTTCCGGTGACCACGTTTGAGCTGGATATCCGGCGGGCCACTATCGCGTCTGCTAAAGTGCCGCCCGGATTTGCATTTGCCCCGATCAAGCGCGGCACATTTGCTGCCCGGATGGAAGAGGCTCGTCAGGTCCTGAATGACGGGTTTTCTGACAACCCTATGTTTGTGCCACTGACGACTGACGAGTTCACTTTTCAGGCAGGCGAAATGATGACAATCATCGATCCGCGATTGTCAGCCGTGCTGAAGGATGGCGACAGGCCTGTTGGCGTGGTCATTTGTATTCCCGATCTCAACGGCTTTTTGAAAGCCACACGGTCGCGCTATTCGCTGATGACACCGTTTCATTTCCTGCGCTACCGGCTGCGGCGCAAGCGGGCGGTGATCATCTTTTATTCGGTCGCAAAGGCGGATCATGGGCGCGGGCTGATGAGCGCCATGCTGGGCCGGACGCTGACGCAATTGCGTGATGCGGGCTATACGCGATTGGGCATTACCTGGATTGCCGACGAAAACAGCGCTTCTTTGCGGATGATGTCGAAGATCGGGGCAGAACCCTTGCACCGGTTGCATCTGTTTCGGAAAGCTCTGTTATGACACCCGATCTGTTTCGCCGCTTGGTAACCAAAGCGCGGATGGCGCCAAGCGTGCATAATGTTCAACCGGCGCGCTGGCGGTTGGCGGGGGATACAGTTTGGTTGATGGAAGACTTGTCGGTGCGTTTGCCTGCCGCTGATCCGAATGGCGAGGACGCGGCCAAGAGCCTTGGCGCGGCTTATGAGGGGATGGTCATGGCAGCCGCAGAGGAAGGTTTGGGCATGTCCTACGACTTTGTTGCCCATCCCGATGAGGGACGGCTGCGTCCGGTCGCGCGCTTGAGCTTTGCTGACGGCAGCGAGCCGGCTCCGTTGGCGGCCTATGTGGAGGCACGTCAAAGCTGGAGAGGAGCTTTTGTCGACGTGACCGCAGCGGATCAGGAGACCGCGGCCCGTCTGCAGGGTGTTGATTGTGCGGTGATCACCGATCCTGATGCGGTGCGCATTGTTGCGGCAGAACTGAACACCGCCAGTTTTGTTTTCACCGCGCGCGATGATTTCCGGGCCGAGCTTTTGTCATGGATGCGGTTGCGGCCTCGCCACCCGGATTGGCAGCGCGATGGTTTGAATGCGGAGGCGATGGGATTGGGGGCTTTTGAACGGCTCGGCGCGAGCTTCGTTCTGGGGCCACTTTTCAAGCCTCTGAAGGCGTGCGGGTTGGCCCGGATGCTTCTGTCCGAAACTTCAAATACGTCAAGCGCTTCCGCGATCGTGGTGTTCCATCGCCCAAAGGACGAATCCGGGTTCGAAGCGGGCCGCGCCTTCTATCGAGCCTGGCTGCGGATCGAGGCCGCAGGGTTTGGCGCGGCGGTGTTGGCCGCCCTTGCCGATCACCCACCGTCCGCGAAGAGACTTGCGAAAATGGTGGGTCTTTCAGACACGCGTCAGGTTGTTTCAGCCTTTCGGATTGGCCGCCGCCCGCCAGATGCGGCTTTTCTCCCTGCGAGGCGGTCAGTAGACGACTTGATCGTTTAGGGGAGCTTGCCCGCCATCCTTTTCTCTTCAGCCCTGAAGCAAGTCAAAATTGTTCCGGCAAGCTATTTGTGGGGCGCATATCTAGACACTCCGGTGTCTCTGGTTTTGGCGAATTGGCTGATCAGGCCAGTTCTGCCGAAACTATCGCCTTTCGGGTGTCTTTGCGGTGCACTGGCCTAGTGAGATAAAATCTACGTTTGGTTTTCCAGACGCGCCTTTTGCCCTTTTTTGGGGATCAAAGGACGGTTTCCAAAAATGGGTCATATGATTTCAAGTTGGGCGCTATGGAACCATTTACATGAAAGTATTGCCAAGTCCCCACAGTCCCTCGTGCTGCCTAAAAAAATTTGGTTTGCGGCGCGTTAGCTTAGACCTGATGTTTTAGGTGCCTCGTCGAACGCAATAGATGTCTGCAGAGCAAGTCTTTTGCCGCTGATGGGCTTGATATGGCAAGCATCCGTGCAAATCCAAAGTAAGCAGCGGTGCTTGGGAGCATAGAAACCAAGCCGCAATACTTATAGTTCACCGCGCCCCACAAATTTAGGGCGCGGCGCAATGAATATTACTTTGCTTCAATTATAGGGTGCTACGCCCAAGTCTTGCAGGGCGACAATCAATGGTTGCAAGTTCAAAGGGTCGCGAAACTTCGTGACACGCGCTTGCGACATTTCGGGATCGTCGGCGTCGAAACCAAGCAACACCTGTTTCATGCGCACCAAAAGCGCTGGGTCTGTGTGGTTTTGTGCGACCACAAACCACTCAGGGTACCAAGATGTTGTTCGCATCAGATTGCCGTCTTGTTGGTCCAGTACGCGCAGACTGTCTGCGGATAGCGATCCTTCTGCCACCATCTCTTCAATCAACCCGGTGCGGATAAAGGCGACATCTGCCTGACCCGAAAGTAGCTTTTGTACTAAATCGCGCTGGTTTGCCCCCTTTACCCGTCTTGTTTCCGTGTTGATGTGGCCGACACCATTGCGCAACACGTGATGGGCTTGAAAGACATACCCACCTGCCGCCCAATCACCTAATGTTGCCACCGTCGTTTCGCGTATATCCGCGATGGATTGGACACGGCTATCAGCACGCACAGCAATAACACCCGCAAAATGCGTGCGGCCACCCGAAACAACGCTAAGCAGTGTAATAGCTGACATCGTGTCAACAGCAACGGCTGTCTGGACAGGATTTCCGATCAGAAAGTCGATTTCGCGGTTTGCAAAGCTTTCGGTCCCGGCCGCCGCGCCCTGCGAAATAATCGTGATTGGTTCGCCCAGTTCCGCGCCCAACCGATTGGCAAAGGCGCGCCATCTGTCTTCTGCGATAGCGGCCCCCTGTGGCGCGAGGATGCCCAATCGGATCTCAGCCAAGGCGGTGGCAGGCAGGAGCGGCAGCAAAGCAAGCAACAAAAGTCTGAACATGTATTTGGTCTCCAAAATCGGTTTCTTTTTTGCTACCGCCCAGATGATAAGATTGCGTGAATAGCCGCCCGCGCAAACGGTCTTATGAGTGTAGGTCCAAATCTTAGCTGCGGGCGATTGGGCCAAGGGCCCAGGGCCATAGGACACATGCAGGGGGGATCACTCTGGCTACGGAAATTTTCTACAGCTGCTTGAGAAATTCCAGCAGCGCGGCCTTTTCCACCTCGTTCAGATCCGCTCCGAATTCGTGCCCGTCGTTTCCCAGCCCGGGTTTTGAGGTGTCCAACAGGACCGGCGTGGAAAACGGGATGTAGTCAGCAGGATATCCCTCGTTCTCGAGCAAAATGCCAAGCCGCTCAAAATCCAGCATATGACCACCCAGTTCAAATCGGTCCGGTCGGGTTTCGGGCGTCAGAAGGTGCCAAAGTGTTGGGACAGACCCGTTATGCAGATAAGGGGCGGAGGCCCAGATACCATCAAGGGGCGGGGCGGCATAGGCACCCGTTTGAGCAACAGCGATTTGATCACGATAGGGCGTCGCCGCGAAACTGGCGACAAGTTCATCGGTAAAGGTGTCGGCTCGCAATGAATCCGTCCCCACATCCCCGAGCCAGTTGGGAAAGGAAATGAGGGTCGGGTGACCGTTTTGTGGGGCTGTGTTGTAAGTGCCATGGCAGCTGCTGCAATCGCGGTGATAGATTATGCGGCCCTGTTGCGCGCGGGAAGGGTCGATAGGGGCTGGATAGGGTTGTGGCGTGTAGGCCTTGTCCAGAAATTCAAATATGTCTTGGGCGATCGGGACAGCCGTCAATGCAGTGTCTGGATGCACGCCCATGCTGGGCACGGTGAAGAAGGTGGTCATTGTGGCCAATGCGGCGCGTTTATCGGGCGTATTGTCAGTCGCGTCTGTTGGGCCCTGCCTTAATGTGCGGGGAAGCGCATACGCCCCATCTGCCAACAAGCTGTTGCGCCAATGGCGGTGCCCCAGATCGGGGATCGAGACGATGCCAGCGTCGGCGAGGCCATCGCCCAGGAACGGAGTGCCAAAGACAGGTTTGAGGGCAGCCACTCCATTGGTGCTTCCGGGCACACCGTTGAGGAAGGGCAGCGCGCGATCACCAGGGATTTGGTCAAGACGGGCACGCACCAAAGGTAGGGTGATCCGGCGTAGCGTTTGCCGTTCGCGCCAGCCGGTGTCGGGATAAAGGTTTTCGACGGCGGCCATCAGCTGATCGGCTTTGCCAGAGTTTGTCTTTAAGGCGGCAAAGATGCCTTGGGTATAGGCTTCGAGGTTGAGCGATGTGTTAGGCATGCCGATCCAGGCGGCATTTGGATTGGGGCGACCATCGGCGCGGTAGGTCACGCCCGCATGGCAAGCCGCACACCCCAGATTGGCCACCTGAACGGGCATGCCCGCCAATGGCGTGATCATCCCATGGGTGATGCCCAACGGCACGTCATCTGGCCTGTGGTGCACGCCTTCTGGCAGGTTTTGCACCTGTGATCCGACCAGAAATCCGTAGGATGCAAGGACAGCATCACGCGTGTCTGTGCTGATGGGTAGAGCGGGGTCGCGATCCACTGCGTCCAATACCAGGGCTGCCGTCACAAGTTTCCATGGGACCGCATGGCTTTGAAGCGCTGCCATGCTCAAACCGCCGAAATCCGCACCAACGAAAGCCGCTGCGCCACGCTCTTCTGCAGATCCGGTGTCGGAAAAGCGTGGAAACGCGTCAGATCGTGCCTGATGTTGTGCACCGAACCACAGCACCATTGCGATGATCACAACAGCCGTGGCCCCGCCAAGGATGATGCGCATCACGCCCGCATCCTAAATTGGGTTTTTGAGTTTGCGTCGTGATAGGTGAAAGTCAGGTTCAAACAATCCGGAGGGATCCCGGCCCTTAACATAGTCTTTCTGCCAACCCTGTTTGACGGCTTCAGGCTCATTTTGGGTCAGGCGGGCATGAAAATCAGATCGACTTTTGCACCAAGCATCGTAGCTTTGCTTCAGCGTCTCGGCCTCCTCAAAGCTCCGCAGGCGCGGTTGCACCTGATCTAGGGCCGCATGCGGCACCAGGGAAAGGAAACAGAATGGCTCTCCCTTCTCGAAATAGACGGTGCCAGGCCGTGTAAATCGCCAGTTCATCGTAAAGGTAAACGGCAGCCAATCGGTTTCGACCAATCCTTCTAGTGCGGTAATCCCGTCTTTTACCGTGTTTGGGGCGCCCCTTGCGGCAATGGCCCAGCCCGGTGATGTCCGAAAAAGATAGCCAGGATGGAACGTCAAAACTCCATGCCCAAAGACCGGTACTACCATATGCTTGAACTGAACGGTCGGATCATCACAGGTGATCACGACATCAGTTGGTAACAGGCCACCGTTCCAATGGGCCGCAATCGTAAAAGGCATAACAATTTCCCAACCGCTCGAATTGGCAATTGGCAAAGGGGTGCAGCGATAGGCGAACCGGTCGGTCGTATCGTCCATCCAGGTTCGCGCAGGCCGGCCGGGCACAATTTCGGGTGGGTTGTCGTATTCTCGGAAACAGTCAAGTTCCGGATAGACAGGCAGCATTTCGCGATCAGTGTCAGGCATTGGAGGGCATTTCCGTTGGGACGTCTTTTTAGCAGGTAAGCACCAACGCCGCGTCCAATCAAGAGATGCGCTGGCTAGCTTTCGCTGAGGGCGACTTTCATGTCTTTGACCTGATAGATTACCTCTCCATCTGCTTGGACGATGCCATCGGCTACGCCCATCGTCAGCCTGCGTGTCTGCACGGCTTTGGTAAAGTCGATCTTGTAGGTCAGCATCTTGCGGTCAGGGCGCACCATACCGGTGAGCTTTACCTCACCCACGCCAAGGGCATATCCGCGCCCTTGCCAGCCCCGCCAGCCCAGGTTGAAACCGGTCAGTTGCCAAAGTCCGTCAAGTCCAAGGCAGCCAGGCATGATCGGGTTGCCAGGGAAGTGGCAGTCAAAGAACCAAAGTTCTGGAGTGATGTCGAATTCGGCCAGCACGTGCCCCTTGCCATGCGCACCGCCATCACCGGAAATGTCGGTGATCCGGTCCATCATCAGCATCGGCGGGGCAGGCAATTGTGCGTTTCCGGGGCCGAAAAGCTCTCCTCTCGCGCATTTCAAGAGGTCATCTTTATCAAAGCTCGAAGGGTAATCGGCCATAGTCTTGGTCTCATTTCAGCATGTAACAATCGCTGATGCGTAGCATTCAAGGCTCTGGAAGGGCAAGTAAATGCCGAAATCAAACCATTGAGAACGATTTGCAATTGATCCGAGGTGATTTTCTCCCATATTAGTAAGTATAGGCAGCCGAAAAGCGACCATGACAGACATTGAAATTAAACGCAGTTCTGATTGGCTTGCCGGTGCGGGTTTGCGCCCCACACGGCAGCGGATGACCTTGGCGGGTTTGCTTGTCGGTGACGGTCAGGACCGGCATGTAACAGCAGAAAGCCTGTTTGAGGCGGCGTCAAATGCCGGCGAAAAGGTATCGCTTGCGACAGTTTACAACACACTAAGCGCGTTTTGTGATGCTGGTCTGTTGCGCGAAATCACCGTCGACGGCTCTAAGAGCTATTTTGACACCAATATGACAGATCATCCGCATTTCTATTGGGAAGATAGCGCGCGCCTGACAGATGCGCCTGCGGACGACCTAGAAATCTGCAAACTGCCCGAGGCTCCGGCCGGCGCTGAAATTGCGTCTGTGGATGTTGTGATCCGTTTGCGACGGACCTGACCCTATTTTGAACGTCGGGCATTGCCGACTTGAACCTCGGGAAAACTGAACCGATTGTAAGCGCAATTTCAAGTGCATGCTGAAGGTGAGGTATGGTCGAAAAACGTCGACGGGATATGGTGATGTCCTATCACCGCATGCGGACGGCCCTCGGCATTCTCGGGATGGCGCTGCCGCTGGTGCTGATCATCGGAGGGTTGTTGGATTATCAGCGGATAGAGCCTTCGATCAGCGATTTTTATCACACGACATATCGTGATATTTTTGTTGGAACGCTTTGTGCCATTGGTGTGTTTCTGATTTGCTATCGCGGGTATGGCCGACGCGACGGCGATTTGATTGATGACAATCGTTTGGGGACAGTGGCGGGGGTGTCCGCCTTTGGTGTCGCGCTGTTTCCGAATGAAAGCCCGACAGAACAGATCGCGACAATGACGCAAAACATGGTTGGTATTGGAACAAGCCCGTTGTTTCATTATGCTTCCGCATTGGTGTTTTTTGCCTGTCTTGCCGCCTTTTGCCTTGTGAAGTTTCCGCGGACCGCCAAACCCTATCGCAGACGGATCTACCAGACATGCGGCTGGATCATTGTTTTGTCGTTGATTGGAATTGCCGCTGCTTCCGCGATCAAAATAATGGGGAGTGGCCCGGCACGGGCCATTGTTGTCGATTATCAACTGGTCTTTTGGTTTGAGGCCGTTGGCATCTGGGCTTTTGGCCTGTCTTGGCTGGTCAAAGGCAAGGCTGACATAGCGTTGGTCCGTATGGCGCGCAGGCAGGCCGCGGCCAAAACCGGATAAGTCTGCCCTTGATCCGGTCAGCCTGGTGCCCGGCGTCGTCGTTCCCAAAAGATCAGCAGTCCGGTGCAAATGATCAAGACAACAGTGCGCCAATGCAGGATTGCATCGATATCCACGTCACGCAAGAACCGCTGCGGCAACCAAAACAGGAAGATCAGACCGATCCCGAATGCTGTCATCGACAGCCGTGTCTGGTTGAAGGCCAGCCAGAGCAGATAGCTCATCATCGGAACAACCATGATGTAGTCATAATCATGGCCGTAAAAGAACGTCAGCGAGATCGACAGGATCAAGAACAAGGTCGTCGTTTCCGAAAAGGCATGGCGCCGCATAAAGAGCAGCGCAAAGGCCACCAGACCAATTAGCCTGAACACAAGACCAAGATTGGTGATGCCCATAGCGGCAAAAAGACTGTCGAGCCCCACCACATGTTGAAAGCCTGCCTGATTAAACGGCACCGACAGGTAATATTCCATCGACGCAAACCAGGATGTGATCGTCCCAAATATGCCAAGCATCAAAAAGGCCGGAACCGCCATGAGCGCGCCAACAATACCGCCAATCAGAACAATCCTGAATTTACCTTCGAGAAGAAACCAAACGACAAGAAGAAAACAGATCTGTGGTTTAATGCTGGCCAGACCCAGAAAAATGCCCGCCCAGATGACATGGGACCCTCGGGACAATTGCCAGGCCCAAAGGGCAAATGCCGTCGTAATCAGCGAAAACTGACCCATAAAGAAGATATGTGCACCAAAAGGGCTGGCGATGATGGCAGCGACACATAAGCTTTTGGTTGGGGTCAGATCTCGAAATGTCTCTATCCGAAGAAAGCTTTGGTTGGCGAGCACTACCAATGACGCAATGGCCAGGGTGCTGGCGACGGATTGGAGCGCCAGCGCAATGTTGAATGGCAGAGCACCAAACAGCAGCAGAATGGAAGATATATTGGGCGGATAGGAAAACGCCGCCTCTCCTATTGCAGCACGCCATGGGTCCTCGCCCGACAGCATACGTTGTCCGGCCGTGTAGAAGACCTCGAAATCGAACCCAAAATTGCCACTTCGGAACATACCGAGAAATCCAAAAGCGACAAAATAGATGATCGCTAGGGTAAGAAAGAAGAGGGAGACAAATAGATAAAGCGGCGCGGAAACGCGCGTAGAGGGAATATGCATAATCAAGGCCTTCGATGCTCAGGCGAAAATCAAACTGATAAGACGAAAAACGCCCAAAAAATTCACGTATTAGTAAGGTTAGTGTGGGTGATTTTGTGCCGAGCTGTCAATGGGGGCAGCTAAGCATATGAAATTTTTTACTACCTTATAGATGTGTTTGGCAGAGTTGGGCTGAATATCGCAATCTGATTAGGCACTAGGTGGGTTCTGTTTACCTTCTGCTAACCAAGTCTCGCGACAAATGGCGCATGAGCAATTTTCAACGCCGCTACGTGCCAGAGCACACGCATTTCTTTACTGCCCGCCTCCAGGATCCGGCCTCGGATATGCTGGTCTCTCAGATTGGTCTGTTGCGCGATGCATCGCGCACGGTCATCAAACGCTGGCCGTTCGAGATTGCGGGCGCTGTGATCCTGCCCAACAAGCTGCATATGATCTGGGTATTACCCAATGGGGATGTGGATTTTGCGAAGCGATGGCGATTGGTGAAATCCACTTTTGCGCGGCATGCCCCTGCAAGTCTGTCGCAAGGGACCGGCTCTGGCCGCATTTGGCACCGCAGTCTTTGGCATCATGTGATCCGCGATATCGGAGATTATGACCGTCACATGCACGTCATCGCCTCTTCTCCTGTGCAGGCGGGTCTCGTCAAGCGAGCGGCTGACTGGCCCTTTAGCTCGCTTCATGCAGGAACTGAGCGGGTCCCGCCCGAATTGCCTAGAACCACTGCCCTGGTTCCATCCAACCCGTGTCCAAAAGCTGCTGTGCGTGCCAATTGAATCGTTCCGATTGCTGCCAACGAAAGCTCTCTATCGTGTCTCGGCTGCCGGGATTGCGCCGAAGGGCTTTTGCAGTTCGAAATGATGCGACGGCGGCTGTCAGGCTGTTATGCCAAGGACATTCCACGGTGTTGTGTTCCGGCAGGTTGAAACTGCGGTCGGGCAGCATGTGTAGCCCCGCTGTTGCCCGAAAAAGCGCCGCGCGGTCGATGCGGCGGCGGTCTTGGGCGATATGTTCCTCAAACCGCCAGCGCAGGCCTCCAAAAACGTTGACCTGCCGTTCCAGTGGTTGGCCTGTGTCGTCTTCACGTGCCAGCGCGTAATGCCCTGATCCGTCGAAATAAGCGTCGTCAATAGCAACGCCTTCCGGGTTCTGATGCAGATCGCCCGCATAAAGATCAACCACGTAGCTTACGACCACGTCCCGCCGCTCTTCGCTGACAAAGCGCAACATCTCACCGACGCTACGATGCTCGCTGAAAGGATAAAATAGGTATTCGGCGTTGTAACAGTAGTAGAACCAGCGGTCGGGAGCCGCAGGGATCAGCTTGTTGATGATTTTCATGAGCGCGGCATCGGCTGTGACGTCGCAGTCGACCCTGATGACCTGGTCCGACAGATCAGCTGGCAATACCAGATCCGGCAGGCCAAGCACGATTGTCGTGCCAAAGCCTAACGACAAGTGGTGCCGGATCGTGCCAGGGACCTCTATCGCGTCTTCGATCAGGATCAGCGCAATCGGGCCATTTGCCAATGCGGTTTTCCGGTCGCGGATCAGCGCAGTTAGATCAGGGTAGTGGGTCATAAATATATCCGCTGCAGATGATGAGAAAATCAGCCATATTGTCCTGCATTGCAAGCCATCCACCGACCCGTTAGAAGACGCCGCATTCACCCCAAGATATGAGCCCCAACATGTCCGCGCCAAAGAAGCTATATATCAAGACCTATGGCTGCCAGATGAACGTCTATGACAGCGAACGCATGGTCGAGGCGCTGAGCGGGCGCGGTTATGTGGAAACACAGACGCCGGATGACGCGGATATGATCCTGCTGAATACCTGTCACATCCGGGAAAAGGCGGCCGAAAAGGTCTATTCGGAGCTTGGCCGGTACAAGGATCTGAAATCGGACAATCCTGATCTGAAGATTGGTGTGGCGGGCTGTGTTGCGCAAGCTGAGGGGCAAGAGATCATGCGCCGCCAGCCGATGGTGGATCTTGTCGTCGGCCCGCAAAGCTATCACCGGCTGCCAGCGATGGACGATGCGGTGCGGTCCGGTGGAAAAGCGCTGGATACGGATTTCCCTGACGACGACAAATTCGATACACTAAAGACACGCGCCAAGACCAAGCGTGGCCCGACCGCGTTTCTGACAGTCCAAGAAGGATGTGATAAATTTTGCGCGTTTTGTGTGGTTCCATATACCCGCGGGGCCGAAGTGTCGCGCCCGGCAGATCGCGTCATCCGAGAGGCGCAGGAATTGGTGGATCAGGGAGTCAAGGAACTGACCTTACTAGGTCAGAATGTGAATGCCTATCACGGCCATAACGGTGGCCTGGCCGGGCTGATTTGGGATTTGGACAAGATAGAGAGGTTAGAGCGCATCCGGTTTACGACCAGTCACCCCAACGACATGGACGACGCATTAATTGAGGCCCATGGCACTTGTGAAAAGCTGATGCCGTATCTGCATTTGCCTGTGCAATCGGGGTCAGACCGGATTCTTAAGGCGATGAACCGCAAACATACGGCGGAAAGCTATATCCGCCTGATTGAGCGGATCCGCGCGGCGCGGCCCGATTTGCTGCTGTCAGGCGACTTCATCGTTGGGTTCCCCGGTGAAACTGAGGAGGATTTTGAGGATACGATGTCGCTTGTCCGCAACGTGAAGTATGGGCAGGCATATTCGTTCAAATACTCCACGCGCCCAGGTACCCCGGCGGCGGAAAAACCTCAATTGCCCGATGAGATTGCCCATGACCGGTTGCAGCGTCTGCAGGCGTTGCTGCGTGAGCAGCAGCAGGCGACACAGGCCGCTATGGTGGGCAGAGAGGTGAAGGTTCTGTTCGAGAAGGCAGGACGCGAACCAGGCCAGCTGATCGGGAAGTCAGAGTATCTTCATGCGGTTTATGCAGAAGCGCCTACAAACCTACTGGGCCAAGTATGTCCTGTTAAAGTGGTCGAGGACAGTCCAAATTCCCTCAAAGGGCAGCTCATTTCGTGATGGCAAATTCCTTGCAAGGGATTTGTTCAGACTTTTGCAAAAGTCTGACAGCGCGCAATTGGGCATTTCGGCGCTGAATTTCGTATCAAATGAATGACAATCGTGGCTGAACGCTTGCGAGTTGCGGTTCGAGTTGCCACGATAGCTATATATAGACTCAAAGGAGAGCTGTTTGGCCACTGGTGCCCTGACCCCACCCGCTGACCCCGTCAATGAATCCCTGCTGGAATTCCCCGACAACTTTTTGCTCATTGATTTGTGTGGTGAGTATGATCGCAATCTGACAACGATCGAAGACAAGCTGGCCGTGCAAATCCTGCGTCGCGGCAACCAGCTTGCTGTGATTGGCGAAGAAGGGGCCCGGAAAGACGCCGAACTGGTGTTGCAATCACTTTATGCACGGCTAGAGGCTGGTCGGTCGCTGGAACCCGGCGATCTTGATCGGGAATTGCGCATGGGACCCGAGTCAAGCTTTGATCCGTCGGCAAAGGACGACCAGATCGAAATGTTCAAGGGGGACATTGCGCGCGTCGAGATCAAGACCCGCAAAAAGCTCATCGAACCGCGCACTGATGCCCAAAAGGCATATGTTAAGGCACTGTTTGATAATGAGCTCGCTTTTGGCATCGGCCCTGCAGGCACCGGTAAGACCTATCTGGCCGTCGCCGTTGGCGTGAACATGTTGATCAGCGGCCATGTGGACAAGATTATCCTATCGCGCCCGGCGGTGGAGGCGGGTGAAAAGCTTGGCTATCTGCCCGGTGACATGAAAGACAAGGTCGATCCATATATGCAGCCGCTTTATGACGCGCTGAATGATTTTCTGCCAGGCAAGCAATCTGCCAAGATGATCGAAGAAAAAGTGATCGAGATCGCACCTTTGGCGTTTATGCGCGGGCGGACGCTGTCGAATGCCTTTGTGGTGTTGGATGAGGCACAGAATGCCACAACCATGCAGATGAAAATGTTCCTGACGCGCCTCGGCGAAGGATCCCGCATGGTTATCACCGGCGACCGAACCCAGATTGACCTGCCACGCGGTGTCAACTCTGGGCTATGGGACGCAGAGCGGCTTTTGAAGAATATCCCCAAGATCAGCT
>JBCBGX010000041.1:0-14547 GCA_038526325.1 Pseudomonadota bacterium
CTTGAAATTGGTTGACCGATCAAGTCAGACGTCTGGAGAGTTGATGTCGATCTGCGTTATCCTCTTTCAAGCTAGCTTATTTGTATATTTTTATTTCGTTGATTGGCCATTTTGAATGAAATTCGTTCTTTCTTGCTGTGTTCGGTCGTTTATCATTGCTGCTGCAATGGGTTTCGCATCGCAGCCCTGTCTGGCCCAGACTGCCGGTGAAATTACGCCCGATACATTTCGCCCGGAACTGCCAACCTTGTCAGGTGCACTTGTGTTCAGTGGTGGACCCGGCACCCAGGCCCCGCCGGGTGCGGAACGCATCGGGATCACGTTGTCGGATGTTCGTATTTCAGGTGCACGACCGGAACTTGCCGCCGCAAACGACGCATTAAGGGATCGGCTGACTGGCAAACAGATCCCGGTTTCGGAACTATTCGCGGCGACCACTGCCCTTGAGGAAGCTTATGTGAATGCGGGTCTTGTTCTAACGCGTGTGATCTTGCCGCAGCAGGCATTGCGCGATGGCGGGACGCTGCGAGTCGATGTTGTGAACGGCTTTGTTGAAACTATCGATGATGCGACCGTTCCTGATGCAGTTCGGACCAGAGTAGGCCGGTTGGTTGAACCTTTGGTGGGTCGTCCCGGCGTCACGCTTGCAGAGCTTGAGCGACAGCTTTTGCTGGCGGGCGATGTGTCGGGAGTGGCATTGAACACGGCGCTCGCCACGGGTGAAACACAAGGCGGGACAGTTCTGGCCCTGGACGTAAAATACCAGCGTGTCACGAGCTTTTTCTCTTATGACAATTTTCCCGACAGAGCGTTAGGTGAACCAACTTTGAATTTCGGGACCGAGGTGAATTCTGCCTTCGGTTTCGGTGAAACGCTATATCTCCGGGCCTCAACAACGCCGCAGCGGGGTCTGACGGACACCCCCCTTTATCGCGTTGGTGCTTTGGGGGCCGTTTTCCCCGTCGGGCGATCGGGATTGACTGCCAATATCGAAATCACCCGCAGCATCACCAATCCTGAGGAAAGCGTCGCGCCAACCAGCTCATCGTTTGGTCGTGAGTCTTTTCGTTTGGTTTATCCGATGATCCGGTCGCGCAGCATCAACCTGAATGCACAGGTTGTTTTTGATCATCAGACCGACCAGCAGGACATTGAATTGGCAGCGGAAACCGTGCCTGTCTACGAGGACGATATCAATGTCCTTCGGGTGCTGGCCAATGGCAGCTTTCGGCATACTGACCGGGCAACCTCCGAAGGAAGTCTGACGGTGTCGCGTGGTTTGGATATCTTTAACGCACGCAAGGCGACCGCGGATTTGCCTCTTTCCCGTGCGGGGGCCGATCCCGAATTCACAACGCTCAGTGGCTCATACCGGTTTCAACGCGCGTTGGGCGATGATTTGGCTATTTTGATGAACGCCCGTGCGCAGACGTCGTTTGGTGATGCGGTCGTCGCGTCAGAGCAGTTTAGTGCTGTTGGTGCAGGCGATTTGTCAGCATTTGACAGCGGGTCTCTTCGTGGTGATAGCGGCGTGGCGCTCCGAAGTGAGGTCAGCCGCCGCTTAAACGGTGCACTGAATGGTGAACCGTTTGTGATTGCGCCGTATGTTTTTGCGGCTGCGGGCGCTTTGCGCATCAATGAACCGACAGCTGTTGAAGAAGGCGAAGATATAGCTGGGGCGTTTGGGATTGGGTTTGATTATTTTGTTTTGGGCGACACGCCATTTCGTGCGGATAATATGAGAATTGAATTTGGTCGGGGGATTAGTGAAAATGACGGACGTCAGAACAGGCTTAGTATTTCGGCAAGCCTACGGTTTTAGTGGTTTTCTCTCCGCCAGAAGCCTTTTGGCGATACTGGTGTCATGTGTTTCGCCATTTGCATTGATGGCACAGGATCTGCCTGTAGGCGGGTCAGTTGTTGCGGGACAAGCACAAATCGGGTCTCCGACCGGGAACCAGATGACTATCACGCAAACGACCGACAACGCGGTGATCAACTGGCAGAGTTTTGATGTCGGTTCCGGGGCAGAACTTCTGTTTGATCAGCCCTCAAGCAGCAGCGCGACGCTCAACCGTGTGACAGGCTCGACGACATCGGACATTCACGGGCAAATCACAGCGAATGGCAGTGTCTTTGTCGTCAACCCGAACGGCATTTTCATCGGGACCGATGGCAGTGTGCAGGCCAGGGGTGGTTTTGTTGCATCAACACTCGACATTACCAATGAGGATTTTCAGAGCGGAAGGTTGCAGTTTGAGGGTAATGGTCAGTCCGCGACCGTCGAAAACGCGGGGGCGATCACCATTGGCAGTGGCGGCTATGCCGCGCTTTTAGGCGGGCATGTGAACAATTCTGGCAATATCTCGGTCCCTATGGGACGGGTTACCTTTGGATCTGGTGAACGGGCCACGTTGGATCTGTCAGGGGATGGCTTTTTGCAAGTTGCCGTACCAACAGATGCGATCAGCGAAGATGGGCAAGCCCTGATAGAACATTCAGGCTCTGTCGCCGCTGAGGGCGGGCGGATTGAGATGAAGGCTGCCACTGCACGCGCAGCCGTGCGGCATGCGGTAAACCTCAGCGGTGTGGCCGAGGCCACATCAGTCCAGCAACGCGGCGGAACGATCATCCTGGGCGGTGGCGCTGGTGGGCAGGTACAGGTATCTGGGCGTGTTGCCGCGCGGGCAGAGGTTGTGACAGCGGTTGAAACGTCTGCCCGGCCTCGGGCGCGCACGGCAATTGGAGGTGATGTGACAATCACCGGTGTCGATATTGCACTATCGGGTGCTGAGATTGACACAACCGGGGCTGATGGCGGAGGTCGGATCAGGATTGGTGGGGATTTTGCGGGCTCTGGTGATCTGCAAAGAGCCGAAACAGTCGTGGCCGATGCTGCTGTTACGTTGGCTTCTGACGCACTGGTTGTGGGCGACGGTGGCCGCATTGTTGTCTGGTCTGACATCATGACAGATTTTGCCGGAACCAACTCAGCGCGCGGTGGGGCCGCTGGTGGCGATGGTGGTTTCGTTGAGATCTCTAGCGCGCAGGAGCTGCGCTATAGAGGACGCACCAATACCACCGCGGCGTTGGGTGAGATGGGGACATTGTTGTTAGACCCCACAGATATCATTATCGATACTGCTGCCGAAGAAGCGACGTTAGAGGCTGATCTGGCAACAAACAACGTTGAACTCAATACAAATTCGGGCGGTGGAGATGATGGGAACATCGTTATCGCGCGGGATATAGACTGGACCAATCAGGCACGGCTGACGCTTGTCGCAAATAATAACATCATTTTGGATGGTGATTTGAATGGCGAGAATGGGCAATTGGTCATCGTTGGGACAAATGACATTGCGGCCAATGGTGCAGTAGATGTTGATCTGTTGGTCTTGCAATCCGGAAATTGGGAGCAGATTGGGCCACTCCCGGCTTTTTTTGCGGGAAATTTTGATTTGCGGGGGGGTGAATTTCTACGCGCTGCGAGCGGCACAGGCACTGGGGCTGCCCCATATGAGATCGTTGATATTTTTGGCCTTCAGGGTATCGGATCTTCGACGCGCCTGCTGGGTAGCAGCTACCAGCTTGCCGCGAATATCGATGCAAGCGGTACCCGTGATTGGGTACGGTTTATAGATGGCGATATCATTATTGAGACGGGCTTCGTTCCCATCGGCAATGATGATGAGGCCTTTTCCGGCAGCTTCGACGGCAATTTGAATACGATCAGCGGTCTGTTTATCGACAATGCAGACACGAATAGTTTTATGGAAGCGGGGCTCTTTGCCCAGAACTCTGGAACGATCAGCTCTTTGGTCTTGGACAACGTTGACATCACCGGTGACGAGGCCGGAGGTCTTATCGTGAATAATAGTGGTACGATTGATGCAGTTGATGTCAGCGGGCAGGTCAATGGAAGCGTTCAGGTCGCTGGACTAGCCGTCTTTAACGACGGCATCATCTCGAACAGCATCTCATCTGCGGACGTTGTGTTTGTAAGTGGCAACACGTCCGGTGACCTATTTCTTGGTGGTCTGGTGGCGCAAAACAATGGGACGATAGCGTCAAGCCATGCTTTAGGAGACGTGACTGCAGAATGGAACCTTCCGGGCCGACAGGTCGATTTGGACGTTGGAGGTCTGGTCGGAAGAAACAGAGGGTCCATTAGCGATTCGTATGCTCAGGGGGACGTCAGTGCGGTATTGCTGGGGACACCAGCAGCAAGCGCGCCGAATATTGTCAATGTTGGTGGATTTGTGGGCGTTCAACTGAACGCGGCAACCATCGTCCGTTCTTACGCAACCGGATCGTCTGTTGTTACGGATCAGACTGACGCGACGATTGCCGTCGGGGGGTTTGCCGGGTCTGGCACGGGCGACAGTTCAAACTTCTGGGACGTTAACACATCCGGTTTGACAACAAGCGCATTCGGGACCGGCCTCAGCACCGGACAGATGCAGGACACCGAGACTTTCATTCGTCTCGCCGAGCCAGAAGGTTGGCAGTTTACTGGCGCTGGTGCAACTTGGGCGCCGGGCACTGATGGTCAGTACGCTCAGCTTTATGCAACATCGCCGGTCGTTTTCATTGTGCCTGAAGACGTCAGTATTGTGTATGGCGAGACAGATGGAACTGGCATTTCGGCCGGTGCCATTAATGGCGGTCCAGACCAATATGCATTTGCCGACCCAACGTCGCTACCATTTGATGACACTACGACAATCAGCGGGCTTATTTTTGAGGACACGAATGTTGGGCTCACCACTTATGGTTTTGATACAGAGGCCACTATCACCAGCACTGACGGGCAAGTTTACTCTGTGATCGGCGGCACCGGCGATGCTGAAATCACACCGCGCCCGTTGACGATTACAGCAAACGATATCGACAAGACCTATGGTGAGCTTGTCGAATTCAATGTCGAAGATGTGGTGATTGAGATTGACAATGGGATCACCGCCACCGGTCTAATCGACGGTGACAGCGTTGATGCCATCGATATCAACAGTTTGGGTGCCGCCGAGGATGCAGATGTTGCAGGGTCGCCCTATATCGTGACTGCTCAGGATGCAGAAGGCGAAGGTCTGGGCAACTATGAAATTACCTTTCTTGACGGCACACTTACAGTGACGCCTTTGGATGTTTTGGTGTCAGGTATTGGTGAAGATATCGCATTTGAGCAAACAGCGCTCACATCTGATGACTTCACGTTGTCGATTGAATTGCTTGGGGCTGATGAAATCGACACCATTCTGTTGAACGGCCCCAGCGGCTTGCGTGATGCTATTCTGATCGGCGAGGATGTGACGCTGGCCAGCGCCGAAGTGGATGGCGAAGGGTCGGGCAATTATCTAGTCAGCGTTCAGGGTGGAACATTTACCATCGCGGATCCGCTCCCTGATCCGGCAATTGATCCTGTCCCGCTTCCCGATATCGCACCGGTGGCAATCTTTACCTTGCCAAACCCAATCGACACGATCGGGGGTTTGAATTTTGGTGTCGCTACAGACGTCTCTGGCAATGTGGTCAGTGGGGGCGGCGGCGGTGCCGCCCCCGCTGGCGCCGTGGCCGATGCTCTGGAAGGTCAAGTGCTGGCGCAGGCCGCCGCCAACAGTTTAATCGGTATCGCTGAATCCTGTGTGGGTGGGGAGGATGTCGAAACGGTGCTGATATGTCTATCTGATGCGCTTGACGCCTTTGCGACCGAGCTTGATCAGATATTGCTGCAATTGCCCCCCGAACTTGGTGATGTTGCGCGGATCATCGAAGACGCGCGTGACGGTGTGGATGCCGCCCGTCTCCGTGCGGCGGCGCGCCTGGCTACGGCGACGACTGAGGAAGAGCGTGATCAAATCCGAAATGAAGCTT
This sequence comes from Pseudomonadota bacterium, assembly GCA_038526325.1. Classification (GTDB taxonomy): domain Bacteria; phylum Pseudomonadota; class Alphaproteobacteria; order Rhodobacterales; family Rhodobacteraceae; genus Yoonia. The sequence continues at coordinate 5,875 of JBCBGX010000041.1, forward strand.
TGATCGAGGCGCGCGCGTCCATCAATGCAGCAGCCCTGCAACTTCGTCAGCGGGTTTCTCTGGTCCGCGCAGATGATCCTGATCTTGCGGCGGTCCAGCAAGCGACAATTTCTGTTGTCGCCAATGCAGTTGAAACAGTGGGTGTCGAACTGGCGCGTGCTACGGATCTTTAGCGGGCAGAAGGTATGACCAAACTATTGCGACGGATCTGGACGATTTGCATGATGCTGGTCTTGGCCGGTACAGCTTTCGCTGAAACTCGTGTGGCCTTGGTCATTGGTAATGGCAAATATGAATTTGCCGAAGCGCTTCCAAACCCCGCCAATGATGCCACCGATATCTCTTTGGCACTCGAAAACCTTGGCTTTGACGTGTCGGTCGGTCTTGATCTGACCCATGATCAGATGGCGCAGATTATTGCGGAATTTGGGACCAGGGCCGAAGCCTCGGATGTGGCATTGGTCTTTTATGCCGGGCACGGCTTTCAGGTTTCAGGCCAGAATTACCTTCTGCCGATTGACGGGGCGATTGCCAAGACAGCGGATTTACCGGACCAGACCATTTCGATGCAAGCGGTCCTTGGCGCTTTGGACGCAGCACCGGGGCTGAAAATCATCATGCTGGATGCCTGCCGTGACAATCCTTTTGGCGACGCTGTCGGTGAACTGGATAATGCCGGAAACGGTCTTGCGCGTCTGGGAAGCGATGCGGATTTGATGATCGTCTATGCCACTCAGCCCGACAATGTGGCCTATGACGGTGTTGGCCGAAACAGCTTTTTTACGGAAGCTGTGCTTAGCCATATTTTTACGCCGGGTCAGAATATCTCTGACATGATGATCAACGTGCGGCGAGATGTTTTGGCCGCGACCGGCGGGCGCCAAATCCCGTGGGACAGTTCCTCTTTAACGCGTCAGTTTCTGTTTGATCAAAGCCCGCAGACAGTGTCGGAGGAAACGCTTCTTTGGCAAGTGGCAGCCAGCGGCCGGAACCCACAGCTTTTGAACATCTATCTGCAACGCTATCCGGAAGGAAAGCACACCGGCTCCGTCCAAGCGATGTTGCAAAATCCGGTGACCCGGCAATCTGTCATCGACAATCCTGCACGGACCGTGGCGCAGGCGGCAGATTTGTGGGCGTTGGCACGGCGAACACGGATGCGCCAACTCGTCGAAATCTATATTGAACAGCACCCGGATGGAGCGAACGCAGAAGAGGCACGCGCCTTGCTTGAGGCGCTTCCGTCTATTGAGGATGTCAGCGTCGGCCGTATCTGCGAAGTTTTGGCAACCCATCCCGGGGATGCAACGGCCAATACCGCGGGCGTTAGCATTGTCGCCTTGGCTGAAGATGCTTCATTGGCGATCAATACTTGTCGTGACGCAATTGCCCAATCCCCCCGGCTGCCGCATTATCGCACATTGCTCGCGCGTGCGTATCTGTCCCGGGGGGATTATTCTTTGGCTGTTGAGCAATACGAAGCCGCCGCCGCCATGGGGGATCTTCGGGCGATGTTCACGCTTGGGTTGCTTTATGAAAACGGCACAGGCGTTGAACCTGATTTTGACACTGCCATCGCCCACTTTAGGCAATCCGCTGCCGGTGGTCTGCCCGATGCTTTGATCAATTGGGCCTATGAACTTTATGACGGGACAAGCGTGCCACAAGATAAGGCACGGGCCGCCACGCTCATGCAGCAAGCGGCAGATCAGGCCCATCCGCTTGCCTTGTTCAACATGGCCCTGTTTGCGCTGGAAGGTCTGGGTGCCACGCCCGCTGCTGCCCTCGGCTATGCCGAACGGGCCGGTGTCGCCGGGTATGCACAAGGGTATTACCTGGCCGCAACGATATTGGATGACGGGGCTATCCTTCCAAAAGCGCCTGACCGGGCGTCGCGCTTGCTGTTGCTGGGGATGGCAGAAGGCGACAGCGCCTTGGCCGCGACCTTTTTCACTGAATTATGGAGTGGGGAATGGGATAGTGAAACGCTACGAGCAGTCCAGTCGATCCTCACAGCAGCAGAGCAGTATAACGGCCCGCTAAATGGCGTGTTCAACGAGGATATGAAACTCGCCTTGATTGGCTGGCGCACAGGCGGATTTCGCCCGGAATTACTGCTCAATTAGGTCTTAATCCGCCCCATCGTCCCAAGCATTAGCCAAAATCCACTCTCTGCGTTCTTTGAACTCTGCGGTGTCGCGCAGAGTGGCCGCGCGGTCCTTGTGAATGTGACACGCTTTCTGGTGAAGCATTGACAATTCCTTATCGCTCATAAGCAGGTCCAGTGCTTTGCGGAACGCAGGCTGTTGGCGTTCAAAGGTGGAGCTTTGTTTTTCGTTCCTGTTGCGTGTCCGCCAGTATCTTTGGGAAACGCGCTTGTCTTTGACGACAACATCGCCGCGAAACATCTTTATCAGATAGCTGTCTAGCGACTTCAAAGGAAAATGATCCAGTGACACGAGGCTATATCGACCGCGTACATCAATTCCGTTGAGTGACGGGTCATTGGCCAACACATCAATGCGGTCGCCGGACCCATCGCGCCAAACAGGCATTCCCATTTCAGCTTTGAAATCTGGGCGATGGTTGCGCGGTTTTTCGACCCTTGAACTGATGCGGGTGATTGTCTTGACGCCGCGCAGCGCTTTGCGTGGTCCGGGCCTTTCGCCTTGGTGATGCGGGAATTGTTCCGTTACCAGACCGGGTTCAAATTCCAACCTGTTGTTTGAGCCATGATTGATTTCAGCCATGGACAGCGCGTCAAAGAACTCCGTGTTTTGGATTAGGTCCATCATGGTGCCATCCCCGACGCGCACGTTTATAAATTCGTCCACGTCGATCGAAATGAAGAAATCCGATTTGCGCCATTCTGAAAGATGCGGGGTATAGGCAAGTGCGGCGGGCTGCAGGTAGCTGCTCCCACTCAGAATCGCGGGATTTGGCAGATGTCGCACATGCCCCAGTTCTTCCAAGCGGTCGAGGATCAGGTCGGTGCCGTCCGAACAATCATTCGTAAACACTACAAAGCTGTCGATTCCGATGGACTTATGCCAAGCTACCCATTCCAGGATGTAAGGCCCCTCATCCTTCATACATGTTGAAATAAAGAATTTGGGGTTGGCAGGCGGCCAGTCTTTTTCCGCTTCATCGACCTCATAGCGGATCAAGCAACGTACATCATTCGGTTTGGGAACGGGCATGGCTGATAGCCCATGACTTCCGAAATGCTTCAAAAGCTTATCGACATGGGCGTTGCCGTAAACGCGCGGGTGAAACTCTATGATGATCGCGCGCAAGCCGGATAGGTCAATATCGTCGAACAGGTCATATTCCCCACCTTCAATATCGCAGACCAGGACCGTAGGTTTGTATTTTTCGATAAGCCGATGAACGTTCAGGACCGGGACATTTGCCACGTGGTCATAGGGCCGACTGTCGGGCTCGATGGATGACGACCAAAAATGTTCACGCACGTAAAAGCTGGTATCGGGGGCATCTTGCGCGGCGGCAATCCCGTGCAGGACCTCAACTTGTGTGAGATTATTAAGCTTGTGCGTCTCTTTGATCATGGGGATCAATGCTGGATTAGCCTCGACCGCGACAACCTGCGTCACGTCAGGGTTTTGCGCCGCAACAGATGACAAAAGCCCCACACCCGCGCCAAGTTCCAAGACACGGTCGCCGGGCTTGAGAATGCGGCGCAGCGCGTCGCTTTCCGCCCCTTCATACCGGTTGCGACGCATCGGCCCTGCGATGGCGCTGGTGATGATCGTTTCGACAAAAGGCACTTTAACGCCGTTTGTTTCAATGATCGTCTCGTATTCCAATCCGGTATCCATCACACCCTGTCGCAAGCACTGCTAGGTGGCATAAACGCGGGACATTGCTTCGGCAAGAACATCATCGCGCTCAAGCTCGATGCTGTCATCATTGCGCGTGTTTTTCCAGTTGGTTGAAACTTGACGGAAATGCCACATGCGGAAATCCGGATCGACCGGGTCTTTGCGTGAGCCGATGAAATGCGTCATCCATTGCCGCCCGCGCAATGGTCCGTCTGGAACGATGCACCATTTCCGATTTGCTTTTGGCTCCCCGGACGCGCTGACATACGCATGATCTTTGTGGCGCGGATAGTCCCCTGATAGGTCGTTAGCATAGACCCACTGGGCATCCGCCCGCACATAGCCCTCGGGCGAGGCAACAGTGGCATCAAAAATTGATTGCCTGCTGTTAGAATAGAATAGTTCATCAATATCGGTATTCAAAACGGCACGCGCCTTGGCAAACATTCGCATACGCAAAAGCTCTGCCAGTGACGTTTGCAAAAACAGGGATCGGAATGACGGTCTGTTTTCCGCGGGCGGCCCGAACGGAAACCGCGCATGAACGATAATCGCGCGCTTTAGCCCTTGAACGCTTGCAATGGCTTCACCCAGCTGCTTGGGGCCGTAGTCGGTCGATCCATTGTCGGACAGCACCACCGCATTAAGCCCATGCATTTCAACAGAGTACCTTAGCCAATCGATGATCCATTCCAGTCTGTTGTTTCTCGAAATGGTATAAACACAGTTCAGGTCGGCCATCTCGTCCACGAAAGATCGCCCAACCACCAGCGTTCCGCCAAAAAGCTGATGTGTAATCGTCAGGATATTGCCATGCCCAGGGGCGAGAGTGATGACGGAACATCGCGCGATATCGTCTATACTGGCGATCTCGACCTTGTGTCCATCAATGCAAATATCTGCCTCAAGGAACAGTTCGCGAAAATTCAGGATTTGTGGGCAGATCAGTTTGATGCTGTCTGAGATCGGATCGTAGAAGCAATCATAAACCAGCGTGCTCCAATCATAGCCCGCGTCGTAGACCGCGTCGTGAAACATCTTTCGTCCAATGCGGTTGCGTTTGGGCGCACTCCGGATGTCGGGCATCCGCAGGTGCGACAGTTCCAAATGCGTGACGACTGCAGTCATCGGAAACTGGATGTGGCGCGTTTCAAAGGAAGCTTATGAGCGATCAACATCTTCATCGACGCCCCTTTTAGCAGGACCGCAACGCGATGCAACGCAACCAAAGCTCCCAACAAAGATGCAGCCTATCGCCGTATTCGCGCAAAGATGTCGCCCGAATTCGCTTTGCTGGGAAGGCTCGTGATTTGATTGCGCATGGCACAGGCATCTACCCAGTTTTCTTGTTCCAGCGCGTGCTGTTCCCCTAGGCTAAGATTAAATTTGTATTTTGCCAAGGACCCAAGCCACGAAAGACAGTCAAGCGCCACATCGCGCTGGATCGTCGTGAACTCAAATGACAGCATCTGAAGCGGTTGAGACAGACCTTTTATCACTTCAGCTTCGAAGCCTTCCACATCTATTTTGACGAAGTCCGGGACACCGTATTGCGCAATCAATTGGTCTAACGTAGTGACCGGTACCGATATTTCTTGGTCCCAGACCTGACCTTGCCATTGCGCTGATGTGCTCGCGGCAGAAATGAGGGATGCAGAGGCAGTAGTGATTGTTGGATTGTCTGAATTGACAAAGAGATCCAGCGTTCCGGGGGCGGCACCAACGGCTTTACATAGCAAAGTTGCGTCAGGAACATTGCCGTAGAGAAGCCTCAATGCGCGAAACACATGTGGTTGGGGTTCAACGACCACCACAGTTGCGCCGAGCCGCAAGAAACTGCCGGTGCGGTCGCCGATATGCGCGCCAATGTCAAAGGCGAGCCCGCCGGGGCGAATGAACTGGGTGTTAAGTTTATCCATCCGCTCTGTTCGATCGGCATCACGGTAGTAGACGTCAAAGGACCGGGCCAAAGAGGGCGATTTGGTGCGCGCAGAAGGTTTGATGGCAGTTTGTATCATTGGTCTATAGCGCCCTCTCTGCGCATGTGTTGGATATCGCACTTGCGATGGTTTTGGCTGTTTCTGTCCAGCCCGGGCGGGTTAGCCCTACACTGTGCGAGATGTCTGCGCATTTCTTGCGTCGTTCTGAATCTGATAATAATTCACACAGAGCATTTGCGAATTGTGCAGGGTCGTTCGGCGGCACCAACATACCCGCACCAACGGGAACCGTATCTGCAACGGCGCCAGCATCGCAGGAGACAATCGGCAGCCCATGCACCAGCGCCTCATCAAAGACGATACCATAGCCTTCGTAGTGGGTGGCCAGCGCAAACAGACTGGCCTCACAGTAAAGTCGGCCTAACGTGTCGCGGTCCACCTGGCCCGCAAGCGTCACGCGGTCCTTGAGACCCAGTGAGGCCTGTAAATCCTGCAAATGCTGCGCATAATGTGGATCAAGTGGGGCGCCGGCGATGATTGCTTGCCAGTTTAGGTCTTTCACGTCCGCCAGGGCCTGTAATAGCACATCATGCCCTTTCCGGGGCAACTGGATGCCGACAGACAAAATCAGTGGTGGCGTAGCCTCAACGGACGCTTCAGTTGGCCGATCGATCCCCGGTTTGGCAATCACGATTTTTTCGTAAGGGACGCCATAATCCGAAACAAGGATCTCGCAGGTATGCTTGCTGGGAACAATGATCTGGACTGTATTTTGAAGGTTTGCACGTTCGCTCAGATAGAACGCTTTTTGTTTTTGCGTGCTAAGCCCATTTTCTTTCGCCAAAGGGTGATGAACCAGTGCGATAATTGGGATCTTTAGCTTTGCTACGTCATCAGGGTCGAGCGCTCCGAAGGCCAGGCCATCGATGATGACCGGACGCCCAGGTGGCAGCCCTTGTAGCCGGCATAACGCGTCCTTCATGCCTGCCTTAGTCGGGTTAGGAAAACCATCCGGAAGTTCCACGTGATCAACAGACCAGCCCAGATTGCGTAGTTCGTGCATGACGCGGCGGTCATAAATGTACCCACCCGTCAGTGTTGTAAGATCGCCAGGTACAGCGAAAGCAATGTGACGCCCGCTCATCGTGACACCAGCGCGATGAAACCGGGGACAACGGCAATAATCAGTGCCAGGCCAAATAGAATGCTCGTGGCGACGGCTTCAGTCATCGGGATGCCGGCTATTGGCAGTAAGACAGCAGCGCTCCCTTCCCGAAGACCCCACCCACTTATTGTGATGGGAATAACCATGGTGAACAGGATCAGCGGGACGATTGCGAACAACGCGCCGACAGATAACGGGACGCCGACCGCTAGTGCGCAGAATCCGAATGCCGCCAGATTACAGAGTGTGATCGCAAGACCCAAACCAAGCTGTGCTGGCAGGACGTCTGCAGAAAAGAGCGCTTTGCACGCCATATCGATCCAGTGCCTAATTTCGGCAGACAGAAATGGCACATACCGATAGATCAAGGTGAGCACAGCCGTTGCTCCGAAGATGCTGCCAAGCGTAAAGGCTATTGGGGCTGCGAACTGTGCTGGCCAGTCCAGGCCGCCTTGCGACAAATAGGTCGCGACAAAAGCAAAGGTGAGCGTGAAGAACATCGCCAATTGGCCCGCCAGTCGCTCTAACCCCACAGCCAGGCCTGATCGCGCTAAACCGACCCCGTCTTTGGCCCTGACAGCGCGGGCCGCATCGCCAATCACGCCGCCGGGCAATGATTGATTGACCGCTTGGCCCATGAAATATTCCTGCACAGCATGGCGGCGCTGGATCGTCTGCCCCAGGGCCGCCGCCGTCACCTGCCATCTGCAAGCCGACAAATACGTTTGGCAGATCAAAGCAAGTACCGCAGCAATGATCCAAAGAGGGTTTGCGTTCGCAAGCGTACCTGTCAAAGCAGGTCCATCCGCTGCGTGCCAAATCAGGGCAAGAAGTGCAGCAGTGAACACAATGCGCACGAGCCGCCAAGAGATCTGCGGCAAAGAGATACTCAACTGAATCATTCTACTGCCTCAGCAAGTCTCGATGTCGAAAGCGCCGTCAAAAGATGCGCACGCATATCGGCCATGGATCTGACAGGCGCATCCGCGCCGGGGATCAGGCCAGTTGCAAAGTCGCTGTCTTTGATCGCATCCACTAGATGCGCGGGACCAACGATGTGCATGGGGACATGTGGACGCTCATCAAGGGCAATAAATCCTGCTGCCTGATGGTCGCCGACGATAAGCATGAGTGGTGGATCCTCAGCGTGCAAGGCAACATAGTCAAAGACAACTTGCAGAGCGTAGTCGACGGCCAACCTGTATTGCGCGCGGACCCGGTCGCGAACTTTCCATACGACACTGGGCGGATCGCTTGTTTCCATCAGTTCATTGAAAACGCTGCCGTCGCCAAGTGCATCCCACTCCATCAAAGTTGGAACCGGAACCCAAGGTGCATGCGAAGACCCAAGCGCCATCTGCACAAATAGCGGTGTGTCGGCCGGTGCCTTACCTGGCAATAACCGATCCATGGCGGCGAAAGTGAATTGATCCGGCATCGTGACCCAGTTCAACGGCAAGCCCTTATATTCCAGGTCACCGGCAGCCAAGATTGTGTCAAACCCCATAAATTGCGCTTCCGGCCATTCAAGCGTAATCTGCGGCATCACCGCGGCAGTGTGGAATCCCGCCTCTGCGGCAAGATGAAACAATGTCTTGCGCCCGCTTGTTATTGCTGCGCCATAAGCTGTCTGGTTGTCGATCCACAACCCATTTGCAAATGTCGAATGGGCTAGCCAGCTTTGACCGCCTTGCGTGGGCGAGCGGAGCAAAGTGGACGCCATCGA